>CP060222.1:688533-1032800 GCA_023898425.1 Candidatus Nomurabacteria bacterium | reverse complement strand
CAAAACGGCAGCATGCGTGCGATTTGTGTAAACACAACAAACTGCTACCTAACAGAGAATGTTAATAAATCTGGTTCTCAGTCAACCGCCCAATACCAAGGCTATCTAAAAGATCATTACGGTAATGTCTTATTGAGCAAAAGCTTCCCAGTTATTACGTTTAACAACACGACAAATTACACAACGTTAACCGGTACAACAGCGCTTACTATCTCACCATCCGGATCACGTCCTGCGTATAGCCAAGTAACACTTACCGCTAATGTCACGAATTCAAACTATTCTGCAAATGACTTAACGGTATTTATCTGGGCAGGCACAACGCCAACCCTCGTAAAGACCTGTACCAATACATCGTATTGTTCAGCATCGTACTACGTAGGAAATGCGAATATGTCTATCCCGGTATACGCATCCGTCACAACAAAAAATGCAACAAATGCTCTTATTAGCCAAACGAGCACTATCTACACATACTAAATAGTAAAAAAAAGACACCCTCCGATCTCTCGACGTTGCTCGAGATGACAGGAGGGTGTTTTGTTAGGCAGGAGGAGAAAGTGTTGTGCGTTCATCCTCGTCTTCATATCGACCGTCTTCGTAGCACATAGCGATGGTCTTGATGCGTTTATGAAGGCGGTAACGAATGGCGTTACGTCCATGCGATGCATTGGAGATAAAGAATTTTTCTTTAGGCAAAACCTGAAAGCTTCTACCCCATAGGGCTTGAGCTGCAGCGTAACCCGCTTTGATTCGCAATAATACTTGATCTTCCGTCTTATATTCTTGATCTTCTGGCTTAAGTCCTTGATCTTCAGGCTTTTGCTCCAATTTATCTTCTGGTTTTTGCTTCACTGGGTTTTTCGGCTTAAGTTGAAGCGCTAGAAGCTGACGAAGGCTTTTTGCCGGCGGCGCCGTTACAAGCCATAGCTCATGATAAGAATAGTGAATAATTGTCCTGGGCCAGTGTAGCTCCAAAAAAATGATATCCACCGCTTGTTTACGAACCCAGGTTTTCACAGCTTCTTTTTGCTTGTGGATGAGCAGCGAAAATTCTCACCCGTACTCAGTGCCCGCATAGCTTTTAACTTTAGGCCTTCCAGAATAAACGAGATACGCTCTTTTAACGTAGGATTGAGAATCCCTTCAGGCATATAGTCATCTAGAAAAAGACGTGAAAAACGATCGATATCGAGCCTAGCGGTCTTAAGACCTAAGCGAGCGAATTGTTGTGCCGCGAGGCGAATAGCTGTTGTTTTGCCAACGCCAGGCATGCCTACAACGAGAATGATGACAGGATTGCCCATGACTCACCTCCGTAGATCTAGCACACCACAAAAAGGACTAATTGAAAACCCCTCGATGTTCTCGAGGGGTTTTTGTTATTTAGCACGTTCTACGTATTCTCCCGTTTCTGTATTGACGATAACCGATTCACCTTGCTTGATAAAGAGTGGTACGCGAATCTTGATACCTCCTTCAAGCGTGACTTCTTTTGTGAGATTACCACCAGAAGCCGTATTACCCGCCACAGCGTCCATTGACTCCGTTACTTTAAAGGTCATCTTGCGTGGTACTTCGACAGCAAGCGGACGTCCTTCGAACATAGTGATATTCACCTTAAGTCCTTCACTAAGATATTTTGCATCATCACCCATTTCATCCGCTGGCATAGTGACTTGCTCAAAGGTTTCATTATCCATGAACGTATACCCCGAAGCATCGCTATAGAGAAAGTTCATATCACGACGCTCAACCGCGACCAATTCGATCGTTTCTGATGTTTTATAGGTCGTTTCAAGCATTTTGCCGGATTGAAGGTTTTTGATGCGCGTGCGTACAAAAGCGGCGCCCTTACCTGGGTTGACGTGTTGAAACTCAACAACGAGCCAAATCCCTTGAGGGTCACGGATTACCACGCCTTTTTTGATGTCATTTGGAGATCCCATAGTCTTAATAGATAGTAATGAATGTCGGGAGTATGGCTCAAAGCCCTAAAATGGTCAATGTAAGCGTTTTTTGATGGGTAATGGCATTAGATCACCTATATTGGGTGTTTTAGCCTGTAACATTGCTAATCGGTCTACTCCGAGAGCATTGCCAGCGCACTCCCCAATCTGAGGCAATGCGGCTAATAAACTCTCATCGATAGCCCATGTTTTTTTGCCTAACGTTTTTCGTAAGGCGATCTCTTCTTCAAAACGTGTTCTCTGCTCTATCGGATCGCTAAGCTCCTCAAAACCGTTACAAAGCTCGAGGTCACCGATATAGAGCTCGACTCGCAAAGCATATCGCTCGTCATTTGGATCACGTTTAGCGAGCGCTGCTTGGCTTGCTGGATAACGATAAAGAAATGTCGGCTGATACACGGTCTTGTCTTCGTTCCAACCTAAACGATGCTCGATTAAAGAAAGAAAAATCTTATGAAAAAGATCGTCCCAAGTATCTGTTGTGCCAACCGTTTGTCCAAGCTCTTTTGCTTTTGCCTTCATCGCTTTATCGTCACCAATGAGCTCATTTAACTCGAGCTTTGCATAGAGGCGAAATGCCTCTTCGACCGTCAATCGTCTAAATGGTTTTATTGTAAATTCATCTTGAATAACAAAACGAACAAGCTCCTCAGTTTCATTTATGAGGTCTGATAATGAGGAATGTTTCCGATACCATTCGAGCATGAGAAATTCTATATCATGTGAACCATCCCATGGTTCATGATCACGAAAGCAGGGACCTAGATCATAGATTTTATCAAAACCAGAACCTAGCATTTTTTTCAATGTATATTCAGGTGAAGTAATAAGCGCCATCTCCCCCGTCCAACCATCTGGACGATGCGCTATTGTCCATAACGGATCGAGATATGGTTCTTGACCTGGTAGGCTTAATAGCCGAGGTGTATGCACTTCAAGATATTCACGTTCATCAAAAAACTGGCGAATCTTTTTGACCGTTTGTGAACGTAACGTAATAAGATCTTTCTTCATGTGAGTATCTAACAATAATTAAAACCCCTGCACAAGGCAGGGGTTTTACTATTAGCGAACCAAGTAAGGCAAGAGAGCCATGAAACGAGCGCGCTTAATCGCATTCGTTAACTTACGTTGGTGCCAAGCACAAACGCCGGAGCGCTTACGTGGAACAATTTTGCCAAAGGATGAAAGATAACGACGAAGGTTATTTGTATCTTTGTAGTTAATTTCGTCGATGTTCATTTTGCAGAAGAAACAAGTCTTCTCGTGTGTGGATTTTTTCATGATGTTGGGTGCGCTCTTCTGAACGGTTCAGCGAGATGAGCACGGGGTGAAATGAATAGGTTTAAAAAGGAATATCTTCGAGACGAATCTCTTCTTCGCCGAGCCCAGCATCCATCGTGTCGGATGAGCCAGAAGCTGTAGGCGATGCAGGAGATGGCGAAGAAGTGCGATAACCTGTTGGTGTAGCAGGTCCGCCTTCTCGGCGATCAAGAAGAATAAAGTTATCAGCAACGATTTCTGTACGATTACGTTTAGCACCATCTTGAGCCTCCCATTCGCGCGTTTGCAAACGACCTTCGACATAGACCTTGCGGCCTTTTGAGAGGTACTGGCCAGCAAGCTCAGCGAGCTTACCCCATACCACAATGTTGTGATATTCAGCCTTTGTTTGTTTTTGGCCCGATGAATCGGTCCAGTTTTGATTCGTGGCAACACCGAAGGAGCACACATTTTGGCCAGTTGCCGTTGTGCGGAGCTCAGGGTCTCGGGTTACGTTGCCGATAATCGTAGCGCGGTTCAAGTCCATAGGTTTCTATAATGCGTAATCTGCAGACAAACGTCTAGACTTCTTCTTTATCTGCTTTTTTTGCAGGCTTGTCAGAAGCGTCGTCGTTTTCTTTTTCTGTATCGTCAGAAGAATCGGCTGATTCTTTTGCTTCAGCATCCGCTTTGCGCTTTGCTGCACGCTTTTCTTCTTTGGTTTCTACAATAACTTCTTGGAAAGGCACGAGGTCATACTTCGCGTCGCTACCTGCAGGTGCGCTCACCGTCATATAACGAAGGATTTCGGTTTGGATACGAAGATTTGTATCAATCGTTGCCAAAGAATCACGGTCAGCGGTGAAGTACGTTAATACGTAATAACCATGATGCTGATCCTTGATTGGGTAAGCCATGTGAAGCTTGCCTAAACGTTTTGTGACTTCTACCGTACCGCCGTACTTAGTAATAAGTGCGGACATACGAGTTTCTACAGCACCAGCCTCTTCTTCGGTCATGGTGGTAGGGATGATGTACAACAGCTCGTAGCGTTGTGACATGATTTCTGACATGTATTTGTTGTGACAGACCCCTGTTCGGGGCGCCCTGAGTAAATCCCGAGCAGAGCAAGGGATGAGTCGAAGGGCTTGGCCAATCACGCTAAATGGATAAGTGGCCATAACCTAGCGAAAATACTGGCCATTGTCAATATATTAAGAAATTATAAAGGACTCTTTGCCGGCGTACTGTCGTGAGAGATACTCGATCACGATAGAACGTAGCTATGGGCCCTTAGTCGTTACAATAGAACGATCGGTTTTAGGCGAGCAAGCTCAAGCGTAAAACCAGTACTACCTATCACTATTAGCGAGAGATACTCGATCACTAATAGCTTTGCTGAATAAATAAACGAAGTGTTACAGGTCTTAACCGACCAATGTCTTGCCGCTAATGCGGTAAAAGCCTGCGCCAATACTTGACGCGGGAGTTTGCTCATACGTCGTTTTGGCCGAGAGCAAAAGATGACCAAAACTATTGAAGAATGTCGTACAGAGCTTTTTCAGCTCATCCGACGTAGCAAGACCCGGCGAATTACTCTTTCGGAGTTCTTCGGATAGATTCTCGCTTTTATCGACCAGAGCAAGGAGCATATCGCCCCCTTCGCCCTCGATGTACTTACTCACGTAATCACACACGAAGGTCGCTTCAGCCTGAACCTTAACGAGGTCCGCATGAACATCACGCAGTTCTCGTAGCTCGGTCTGGGTCGAGTCGAGCTCATTGCCAATCACCTGCAAATTCTGCAAGGCGTTAATTGCTGGAGACTGATCGATCGCATTGGCGACGGCCTCAAATAGGTGGTTAATGATGCTTTGAGGATCATCAGCCAATTCGAGACGAATAGCTTTCTCATCGAGCTCATTACCGCCGAGACGGACAATGATATCATTCGCCATTCGTACAAGTGCGCCAATAGCCGCTTCATGCTGAAACCTGAGCTCGCCTTCATGCTGCTCAAGCACCAAATGCCTGTTCTGTAGAGCATGAAGATCGTGCTCAAGTCGTTGAGCTCTTTCTTCGTCTACAGAGTATTCACTCGAAAGTCGAGCGGCTTCGTTAGCAACGATCTGCTCTTGAAGACGTGCTGCTTCGGCTTCGAGCTCAGACAACTTGCTTCGGGCTTGAGTGAGTTCATTTTCAGCGCGCGCGTGTGACTCGCGAGAAGAATCACGATCATGTAGAAGCTTATCTGCTTCGCGAAGCTCTTGCAAAAGAAACTTCACTAACGAATTGAATCGTTCTTGAGCAGGCTTACGGCTGTCGTACAGATCATCCATCAACTCACCGAGAGATTCACGATGCGGCTTGAGCCACTTCGTGAGTAGCGAGGCTTCGTCGTCCTTTGGCTTTGCTTGCAGTTTCTTTACGAGCACGGCAAGCACTTCACGCTTACGATTTGCATCGTGGAGAAGATATCCCAGCAAAATGACGATGAAACAGAGCGCGATTGCCAGCACTAGGTACAGCTTATTGCTGTCCTGATAACTCACGATGACCGTGGGCTCGCTTGCAGCCACAGGAGCAGGCTCCTGTGGATTCTGAGCATCAACAGCCTGACGAGAGTCTGCTTCGGTCGATTGCGTAGCAATCAACGTAGTGAGACCACTCCCTACTGCTGCAATCGCGGCAGAAGTTTCTTCGCGCGTTGGACGCATTCCTGTCGTGTCCATCTCATTGGCATGGATCTGCTCGAGAAAAGCGTTTAGCTCGACCAAAGACAACGAGCCGCCATGAGCTTCTCGTGCCTGGATCTGTGCTTCGATCGCCAGTTGTCGGTCCCCAGGGGTGGGGATGGCGCTACGAGGCACACGATAGATCTTGCCAGCACGCACCCAGCGCATCACCGTTCCGGTAGACGCAGGGCACAACTGATTCGTGTAATCCGATGTTGTCATCGGCGTATCACGAGAAAAGTTTCGTACTTGGTTGATATATCGATTGTGGCTTTCGCGACAAAGCAGCCATCCATTAGCCAAGTTGGCATTATCGTAATGACGATAGCCGATTTGTTCTTGGCCTTCGGGGATACTCTGATTGATACGCTGAATCCATGAGTCAACCTGACCTGTTGCGCCAGCCTCTGCTCTGAAACAGCGATACCTCACACGATCCTCTTGATGCGGACATGGCACTTCTTCTGCCAATGCCGTAATGGGACTATATCCAACTGTGATGATCACCAGGATAAGCCATAGGATTAACTTCCGAATGCACATCGTGCACCTCCTTGGTTTGGGTTAGAAAGTCCAAGCCCGACAATGCCGGGTTACGGCAGTAACTAAACATTATTTTATGATTTTGTAAAGAGAGCAGATTACTGTATGCTCAGCGCATATGCACCGCATTTTTGCCGTTTTAGGCGTTCAACCTAGACTCTCTCTAGCTGAAATATTACAGACTTATGGCTTACCTAAGCCATTTCTCTGTGACCAAGTCGCTTTTTTTGATGCTGATCTTGATTTAGCGGTTGCACAAAACACTCTTGCAGGCATTACAAAATGCGGTGAAGTTATAGCCACCATCCCCTGGAAAGAACTAAATGGCGAGTATATCGCAGAGCTCATGGAACAACGTCCTAGAGCTTCGCGTATTGTGTACGGCTTAACCGTGTTTGGTGGGTCATCGAATCAACAAAAAGCCTTTCGCCATCTTGCGCTGGAGGTAAAAAAGGCCCTTAAAGGCCGTGGTCGATCGTCTCGTTGGATGAGCGGTAAAGGTCATGATGCCATCTCCCCCGCCGCCGTCGAAAAACTCGAACTCACGACCGAGGGTTATGATTTTGTTATCGGTTTTGACGGTGAGCAAGCGATTATTGGACTCACAACACAAGTGCAACACGCCGATAGCTGGGGTGACCGTGATTTTGGCAAACCTTTTCGTGACGCGCTCACCGGTATGTTACCGCCAAAGCTTGCACGCATGATGGTGAATATCGCTCAACCGAAGAATGCTCTTCTTGATCCTTTTTGCGGCTCAGGCACCGTACTAATGGAGGCGATTCTACTTCACCCAACAATAAAAATCACTGGATCAGACATCGACCAAAAACAAGTTGGTGGCGCTTTAATGAATCTCGACTGGCTACGCAAGAGCGGATCCATCACTACCGAAGAACGCGAACACATTTCTGTTATTCATGCGCCGGTACAAGAAATTGGCCATCATATTTCGGGCAGCGTTTTTGATACGATCGTTACAGAAGGGTATCTAGGCAAACCACTCAAAGGTCATGAATCTCCTCAGTTTTTAGAACGAAATCAGGCTGATGTAACAAAGCTCTGGAAAGAAGCCTTGCCTATTTTGTCGTCATTACAACCTATAGGCGGACGTATTGTTTGCACGTGGCCAATCATGATGTCACAAAACAGCCCTTACTACGTTGAATTAACTGACGAAGAGCTTTTAGCAGCCGGCTATAAACGCATCCATCCTCTTAAAGCATGGAGTAATGACGAAAAACCTATTGTCTATCGTCGAGCCGACCAACACGTTCATCGTCAGCTTATCGTCTTAGAAAAAGTCTAGAATGATCTTGACTTTTTCGCTAAAAACTGCTATAAAAACTATATCAGCGTGTCGCTGAAGCGTACCTTAAAGGAGTTACCATGTCGAAAGATCCTGCCAATAAGCCGCCCTTAAGGCTTGTCGGAGATGGTGAAAACGCTTCTGACATGCCCTTTCAGTCGCATCCTACTTACGTAGAAATGCAGCAAAGACTTGATGAAGCTGAACGCCGTGCCAAGTCTTTTGAAGAAGCACATATCGAAACTCTCGCGCTACTTCGCAAAGAAAAGCTTAATAACCTTTTGCTGATCCATGCGAATATCGAGAGAGAAGCTCGGCGCATGCTCATTGAGCAGTCTCTACTGATTGCTCAGCTTGACGAAGAGCTTGAAGCATCAAGAACTGACTATACTTCGCTGGATGTAGAGTATCAAAAACTCCTACAAACTTACGAAGTTGACGTTGATACCGCTCGAAGCATAATCGAGATGCTTAACGAAGAACTCGCCAAGGCTGATAAGGAAGCGATCGATGCTCGTTATGAGCTCATGAACCTACCTAGTGCCATGAGCGTAGCTCAGCTCTTGCATGATGATCTCGCGCAGTTTGAAAGCCGACTCTCCGTCGAGACTTTCATTCACGCTCCAGACGTTTTTATCGTCGAGCTCGGACGCATTTCCGATCTCTTGCTCGAGAATGAGCATGCGGATATCCGTAAGTTCGGATTTCAATTGCAGACTTTTTCTTATGAGTTTGCGAAAAACCTCCCAAACCGAGGCTACTAAAAAGCGCCCGTGATCCAACCTGGATCCGGGCGCTCTTTTGTTTATTAAAATGTTTCCTTAAGGAAATATTTGATTACCCTCTTCATCATAAAGAATAATCGCTTGCACCGGACACGCTTGAGCTGCGAGCATAATTGTTTCATCATCTGCAGCCTTTGGATCTACGACATAAGCAATATTTTCTTCATCAAGTTGAAAAACACCCGGCGCTACTGTGACGCATGGTGCAGCGCCGATACATGCGTCGCGATCAACCACAATTTTACCAATTTTTTTTATTTCCATAGACGAATGGGATATTAACCGAAGTACTTATCTTTGTAAAAGCGAATAAGTTGCTCGACCTCTGGAATACAAGAAGCGTCACCTGTACCTACCTTTGTCTTGGCTTGGACTTGTTCGAGTGTGTGAGCGCCATCAAGAACCGCCTCTTCAATATCATGATCGGTGACCTTTAATACTTTGTCGATAATGCGACCGTGTTCAACAATAATGCGCTCTTGTTGATCAGACTTACGAAAGTAATCATTAATAGCAGAACGCAATGCCTTATCACCTAATACAGAACAATGAACTTTGCGCGCAGGCAAACCACCGAGGCGCTCCATGATATCTTGTGGGCGAAGCTTAAGCGCTTGCTCAACGGTCATACCACCATTTTCTGTGACCATTACTGACATCATCGATGTTGAAGCAATCGCCGAGGCGCAGCCAAACGTCTTCCATTTAAAATCTGTGATGCGTTCGTTTCCTTCATTATCTTTTTGGACACGAATCCACACTTTCATTGCATCACCACATGCAGGTGATCCCACCATACCCATTGCCGCATCCTTGTACTCAACTTCATCCCCTTCTAAAAAGTTCTTTGGACGAAAGAAATGTTCCTTAACGGCATCCGCGTAAAACCAGCCTTTATCCGCTGCTGGTGTTACAACATCGCCTTTGCGCTCTTCATTTGTAGGTTTAATGATTGGATCCATATTAGGTAAAGTGTTTCATGTCTAAATTGGTTGGACTGATCTTACGGAGCATTTCTACAATCTCGGGCATTACGCTGAGTACATACTCAACATCTTCTTTTGTGTTGGATGCACCCAAGGTAAATCGTATAGAACCATGTGCTGCTTCATACGAAAGTCCGGTAGCAAGAATGACATGTGATGGATCAAGCGATGTCGATGCGCAAGCAGAACCTGTTGAAGTCATGATTCCTTTGGCGTCGAGATAAAGAATACAAGCCTCACCTTCAATATCAAGAAAAGAGACATTCACACTATTCGGTAATCGCTCGGTAGGATGACCATTAAGACGCGTTTTTGGAATCTTGAGCAAACCTTCTGCGAGTTGATCACGAAGCACCGTTAAACGCGCAGACTCTGTTTCGCGATGGGCTTGTGCAAGCTCAAGGGCTTTTGCAAAACCGACGATAAGTGGCACAGCTTCTGTACCAGCGCGCATACCGCGCTCTTGTCCTCCGCCAATCGTAAGCGGATCAATACGTGTTCCGCGACGCAAGTACAATGCGCCAATACCTTTTGGTCCATACATCTTTGAACCATTGATCGTGAGAAGATCGGTATGTAATTGCTCTACATTTAACTCAATTGCCCCCGTCGCCTGACACGCGTCTGAGTGAAAAAACGGAAAAATCGTAGACTTCTCTTTGCGCCAAGCAAGAACAACACGACCAATATCCGCAATCGGATTAATGGTACCGATTTCATTGTTCGCCATCATGATACTAATGAGAACCGTTTCGGGCTTAAGCGCTTCTTTAATGTCTTTTGGATCAATTTGACCAAACTCATCCGGCTTAATTTGCGTAAGCGTGATCTCCCCTTTTTTCTCAAGCAAAAGCAATGGCTCAAGAACAGCATGATGCTCAATAGCAGAAGTGATGACATGCGGAATCGCTTCTTCCCCCGATAACTCTTTCAACTTCTTTTTATAAAAACGCGGAATACCAAGTACCGCCATATTATCGGACTCAGTACCACCAGAGGTAAATAAGATTTCATCGGCATGCGCATGTAAAATCTCAGCGATTTTTGTACGTGATGCATCTACCGCTGATTTTGCCTGTAACCCAACGGAGTGAAACGATGATGGATTGCCGTAGATTTCCGTAAAGTATGGTCGCATCACCTCAAGTACCTCCGAGCTCATCGGAGTAGAAGCGGCGTGATCCATGTAAATGATTTTTTGCATATTATTTGATGAGGTCAGCGAGCGTCGTTGATTGAAGCGAAGAAACGATGTTCTTTTGTAAGCCATGCCAGAGCGAACGACTCTTGCAGCCTGCTTCCATTCCGCACAATCCCTTTTGATGAGAAAGACAAGGCACGAGAGAAACTTCGCCTTCGAGCGCTGTCACCATATCGTGCGTTGTGATTTCTGCGGGTATTTTTGCCAACTGATATCCCCCGGTAGGACCAGTTTTTGCTTTTACAAGCTCAGCCTTTTTTAATAGGGCTGCCACTTCTTCGAGATACGACTCAGAAGCCTTCATTTCTTTAGCAGCATCACTAATACGCAAATAGACCCCCTCATCTAAAGACGCGAGTTTTGTAAGAAATAACGCACCGAGGTGCTGTTTTTCACTAATCTGAAAAAGCGATGACATATCTCCTGGTTTAAGACCAGAAAATACCTCATCGCGTAGAGTCTGTCAAAAGAGACTTCTGCTTAGAACGAAGAATGTTCTGAAGCCAAAAATGAACATAAAATATACAAAAGATTCTCTGCTCGCTTTTTCTGAGAACAGACCTTTGTATTTTAGGACGCAGAGGAGAACGAGAGTTAGCACGATGTGAAAATTGGAGTACAACCATTCTCGAAAGAAAGTGTCTGATATGCTAACATCTTCATTCATCACAAAAAAAGGCAGGTGAAGAAGGAACAAAGCAATGAGGCTTAGCCACCCGCTAAGCGCTGAAAGAACAACCTGTTGCCAAAAAAGTGTAGTCCAACATTCAATACCCGTGTCCCATAGTCCCAAAAAGCCATTTTGACCAGGGATTATCCACCAAGCAATTATAGCGACAACACTGAGCGCGCTTAGAGGAAAGAGCAAATCGGATGAAAAAACACTCAGTAAAACCAAGAGCTCAAAAACTGCTATCTCAGTTAAGTAATATCCGATAAACAGCATCCATATGAGATTTTTTTGGTTATGCGATAAATCGATCTCTCGATCTTCATTCTTCGCCTCTGAACATTCAGTGGACACGTCTGCCATTGGACACCTCCAGCGCGTTCATAACACAGACCTCTTCTTTTTTCAATGGTGCGCCTTCGCCACTCGTAAGCTATTTAGCAATACACTAATGCTCGAAAGCGCCATTGCGAGCCCCGCAACAGCCGGATGAACATATCCAAAAGCAGCTAATCCGAGACCGACGACATTATAACCAAAAGCCCAGAAGAGATTTTGTTTAATCGTCTGAAACGTGAAACGCGAAAGAATTATCGCATCCGCTGCCTTTGAAGGTGAACCTCCCATCAATACCATTTGTCCGGCAGCTTTGGCGATATCGGTACCACTCCCCATTGCAATACCGAGATTTGCCGAAGCAAGGGCTGGTGCATCATTCACACCATCCCCTACAAAAGCGACATGATGCCCCTTCTCAATAAGTTTTGTTACCACCTCAGCTTTTTTTGTTGGCAATGTATCTGCTAATACTTGTGTGATACCGACCTGTGCCGCTACCGCTTGAGCAGAAGCCTCATGATCACCCGTCACTAATGCCACATCAATATCCATGGCCCGCAAGCGCTCAACGGCGATCTTTGCATCCTCGCGTATACGGTCTGCGATCGCAATGGCGCCAATAAGCGCACCATCATACGCAACAAAAACAACCGTCTTACCAAGCGCTCTTGCCTGCTCGGTCTTTTTCTGGAAACCAGCATCAATAGCAATAGAAGTATCCGTGATTAACGATTCTTTACCTACAAGCAACGTCTTACCTTCATATTCACCTTTGAGACCACGCCCTGGTATTGCCTCATACTGTTCAATTGATAGAAGGGGCTCATTCATGTTCTTCTGCGATTCAATGATCGCACCACCGAGTGGGTGTTCAGAACGGGACTCTAAACTTGCTGCAAGCAATAATACAAGCTTTTCTGATTGGCCATCTATCACAAAAGTATCTGTCACCGATGGATGACCTTCGGTTAACGTTCCTGTTTTATCAAAAAGAACAAGATCAATATCTTTTGCCGCTTCGAGCGCAGACCCTTCTTTAATAAAGATACCTTTTTTAGCGCCAGCTCCGGTACCAACAAGTACTGCAGCAGGCGTAGCGATACCTAATGCACATGGACAAGCAATAACAAGTACGGCAATGGCATTACGTACTGCCATCGCAGAATCATTAGAAACATACAACCAAAGAATTAACGTCACGGTAGCAAAAACGATGACAATAGGAACGAATACCGCGCTAATACGATCTGCGAGTTTCTCAATTGGGGCTTTGCTCGCCAGTGCCTTTTCTACAATTTGCACCATTTGATCAAAAACACCCATCCCCGCTTCGGCACTCACCTCCATCTCAAATGAACCGGTGCTATTAATAGTCCCTCCGTATACCGTGTCACCTCGTTGTTTTTCTGAAGGTAGTGACTCGCCCGTAAACATTGATTCATCTACCGTCGAATGACCACTTATAACAACACCATCTTGTGGAACCGTCTCACTTGTTTTTACTAAACAAATATCACCAACTCGTAAATTTGCCGCAGCAAGATCATACCAACTACCATCATCTTGCTTACGATGCGCCAAGACGGGATGTTGCGCAAATAAAAGCCCTACAGCTTCTCGAACATTGCTACGCTGACGATCCTCTAAATAGATTCCAAGCAATACAAAGAAGATAATAGCGGCGGCACTCTCAACAAAATGTGGTTGCGGGACAAACAAGGCTGTCGTACTCCAAATCATCGCTGATAACGTTGCCATCGATACCAAAACATCCATGTTTGCCCGTCTATTTTGTATCGCCTGAATAGCGCGCATATGAAATGTCCAGCCGCTTTTTAGGACAACATACCAACCCAAAACAATAACGGACCAAAGTGGTATCGGCAATATCATTGCTGTCATTACATAGACAAATATCAATCCGGATACCCAGAGCTCGTGTTTTGCTACTTTTGCTGTAGAGCGATGGTCATGTTGCGCTGGCATGACATGCTGGTCGTGTTTCATGAGCACACTATAGCAATCAAACAAAAAATCCGCCTAGGCGGATTTTTTCAAACGACGAATGAACCACAGGGCTCGGTGATAACGCTTGATAGCACGATAACGTAAACGTTGAAGTTGCTTTTTTGCTGGTGCTAACCAGGCATCGAGCTTTGCCTTACGTGCAAGTGCCGCGTTATGGGCTTTGCACTTTTTTGAGCAATACGCGTTTTTACGATCGGGCGAACAAGTCTCACAAACGAGAATATGTAAGTGACATTCATCATTCGCACAATTGATATAGCGCTCCGTTTTTTCTTTACAAAGATGACATTCACCAATGATTTCGCGATCTCCTCCAAAGTCCATTACGATACGATCATCAAAGGTATAAAGCGCGCCCATAAAATCTTTGCCCGGATACTTTTCCATATAGGCATGGATACCGTTCTCTAGCTGATATACATCCTTAAAGCCTTTACTTAAAAGATAAGCTGACATTTTTTCGCAACGCACGCCACCCGTACAAACGGTGATGACTTTTTTGTCTTTATATTTTTCGAGCTTTACGACGGCTTCTTTTAAATCACGTGATGCGACCATTCCAGGGTCTACCGTCTTCTTAAATTTACCTGAGGCGATCTCAAAAGAGTTACGCATATCAACCACGATAAAATCTTCGTCGCGTTCATACATCTCGCGTAACTTTTCTGGAGAAAGATGCGGCGCTGTGCGAACACGTGGATCTGCCTCATCATAAGAAAACTGTGTACCAACGATTTCATGACGCACCTTCACCGACCAACGAGGAAATGCCTCCCCATTGCCTTCGCTACGCTTAATGTTCATGTCAGAAAATAACGGGTTCTCAAGAAGTTCTTTCGCAAAGATCTCTGTTTGAGATATCTCACCTTCAAGAATACCGTTTAACCCTTCTTCAGCAACCAAAATTCTACCCTTAAAACCGAGCGTTGTGCCACGTTCACGTATCCACTCAGCAAAAGCCTGCGGATCAGCAATAGTGACGTACTTATAGAAGAGTAGCACCTGGTATTTCATGGCTGATAAATACTCCATTTTAGGTTTTTTGTAAAGAAATAACCCCCACTTACCGTTACGTAAGTAGGGGTATCATCAGGCATTTGCAGCGAAATACTCGATGCTACGTTTGAGGTAGAGTCCAGCCATATCCCAGTCGATAGGCTCAGCAAGCGCGCTACCACTCGGTCGAAGTCGACTTTGTGCGTCGATACTAATATTTGGAAACGCTTTGATGAGCGGGTCCAGGAGATAGAGAGTGCTTGGACCAAGTCCTCCCGCGACACCAAGACCAATCTCAGGAATGGTTTCTACAATAGCACGAGCGTAAGTCGTTAGTAGTCTTGCATCAAGCCCAGCGCCACGGCCCATGCTCTTATCAAGCAGAACCCTCGTGACGATCCCTTGATAACTTTTCAATCGCCTCGCAACCAAATGTGGCTGCTCCTGGCATTGCCCCATGGCAAACTTATTGATTTGCAAGATCACATCAGTGACATTACCTGTGTCTTCGATCGCGCTTCGAATAGCATCTGGATCAGGCCAAATCATATCCAATTGCAACGAATGTAGTTTTGGACCACCGCTAATGATGGCTTTGCCGAGCGTTTGTCGTAGACCTGGATGCCCATCATAGTCAGCATAGTGCAAACAATTATAGACATCGTCTCGTTGAAAAATATCCGCGATTTCCGATGGCTTCGGAAACACGTTTTGCCATTTACTTGGTAATCCGTGCAGCTGTTTATAGCTTGTCATGACACCAACATGAAGCATTCGCTTCGTGTTTGGATAATCCTCAAAGTAACGCATCAACAAATCAACTTGCTCGGATGTAGTAAAATCCGTAATTCCGATATATGGACGCATGATTCCTCCGACAGTTGCGAAAGTCCAAATCAAAATCACCCTAGAATATAGGGTGATTTTTGACAATATCTCCTAAAGCTTTTTATCTTCTTCTTTTAACGTTTGTTGGGCAACGTCTTTTTTTGAATGAATATCCAATAAAAGAAAAAGAACCAAGCTACCAGTAAAAACAGATACCATATTAATGATAAAGAGGACAATAGATCCGCGAAATAATGACCACTGGAGCGTCGCAAGCCCAATACCAGAAACAGCAACCGGAGGGATGATAGAAACAGCAATAGCAACACCAGGCAATGTTTCACTTAACGTAGGTTTGGTGAGTGTAAATGCCGCTGCGAATCCTGCAATAAAAGCCGCCGCTGCATACGCGAGAGAAGGATTAGTACGAGCAAGGATCTCAGACGTATTTGTCACATCCCTCACAAATAAGGTGATCAACGCTGAAATAATGATACCTACAACCGTTGCCTTAATAATCGAGATCGCAGACCTTCTGATGAGTTTTTTATCCGATAAACTAAAGCCCAATGAAAGACTTAAAAAGACATAGAGCATGGGCGAGATTAGCATGCTTCCGATAATAATCGAGGCGCTGTCTAACAATAAACCGATGGTAGCCATCGCGATCGCCAAAATCACCATGACATAAAAATCTGAGCTAGGCGTACTATGCGTAATGAGTTTTTCTACTGCAAGCGATTTATCTTCGCTTGTTGCCGATGGAGAGAAGGTAAATTTCATAGCGTATTAGAACCAATTAAAGAGCTTCACGGTAAAGAGGATATAAAGCATGAGGTATAGACCTCCCTCCCATCGATAAATTTGCTGCGATATACCAGAGATCACAAAGAGAAGTGTTGCCAACATCATCGCCGGCAAACCAATCATATAGGTTTGAGGGTCGACTTCGAGCGTTTTATAGAGAGCCGGTAACCCCACAACAACAAATGAGTTAAAGATATTTGAACCAAAGATATTACCGAGTGCAACTTCAGATTTTTTTTGCATTGCTGCTTTTACCGAAACGAGCAATTCTGGCAAAGAGGTACCAACAGCAACTGCCGTAATCGCAATAACACCAGTTCCAATATTTAGTAATGACGATAGTTGAATAAGCGCGTCTACAAGATATTTAGCACCTAAAGAGAGCGCGGCGACACCAACAATAAGTAAAATAACGTCTTTAAATGAAGCTTTTGGTCGTGCAGCACGGGATAAAGCCTTCTTAACGGCATTCTCTTGATCTGTGTGATTTGTTGTATAGAGAAGATAAATACCATAAGAACATAGCAGAATAATCGCTTCACCAAACGTTACCTGCTTATCCCAAACAACGCCCAATAATAAAACGGCACTCATCGCTAATAGAGGCAGATCTAAATCAATCAGGCTTTTTGTTACAGAAAGTTTTTTACCAATAACAGCCGAGAGCCCAAGAACAAGCAGAATATTCGCAATATTAGAACCAATGGCATTTGCTACAACAACATCTGTCACGCCTCGCATCGTCGCTGCAAAAGACGAGATAAGCTCAGGAAACGACGTCCCCATACCAACGATGGTAACGCCCACGATAAACGGAGAAAGCCCAGCAGCTAAACCGATTTTTTCGGCACTTTCAATAAGCCAATCGGCGCCTTTTACTAAAATAGCCAGCGAGACAAAAAAGACACATGACCAAAGTAAAATCATAGGCTAATACAAGAAATTAAAAATATATTGCTTGTATCATAGCACTTTTGCGCTAATCCATGTGAATCACTCTTTGTGACTGATAGGCAGGGTCTTTTCCGTAAACAGCGATACCGTGCTGCAAAATACGTTTGCGACCCTCTCTGCCGTGCCAACGTTTTACTAACTCGCTCTGCTTGAGATAGACGCGAGCAAAGGCATAAGGATCTTCAAAAAGAATTGTGTCCTCATTGTAGCCAATTGCCGTAACCCAATGACTATCATCAAAACGGTCGGTATAAAGCTGATCTTTTTCATTCCATGCCTGCAAAAGCAAAATAACAGGAATATCCTTATCTATATATTCCTTAATATCTCCGATTGTCATGAGACGAGAATCATACTCTAATGAAAAACGATCAAGAACCTTCAACATTCCTTTTGTAAGAGTTCCGTGTCTCGTGTTCGTACGCGCCCATTTAAAAATTTTTTCTTTTCTTACTTCGGCGCCGTAGTATGTCAGGATTCCCTGCAATACCGTTGGTCCGCAATCATACTCATATGTTTGTGAGGCATGAGGAAAATCCAATATCTTCATAACACCTAAAAATAATACTATAGACTAAAGATCCAAGGATCATAGGCTATTTATACAGAAAAAACAAGCCCAGCAAGAACGTGGCTAAAGCGTGACTTATCGATTTAAATAGGTGATTGTCAACTGCAAAACGGTCGCAAATAATACCCAGAGCAAATAAGGAATATTTACATAAACAACCCAACGAAGCTCAGGTAATACCGTCCATACGGCATAAAAAAGCCCAAACCAATGTAAACAGAACGAGCACAATATCAATCGCCGCTAATAGATTGTTTTTTAAACCAAACTGAAGAGGCGTAAAAAGCCGCGTTAAAAGCGAGATTTAAGGCAAATGGCAAAGCCACCGTCCATGCAATCTTATCAGTGAATACCTTATAAAAAACTGTACCAAAAGAAACACTAATTATCGCATACAGCACCGTCCACACAGGTCCAAACACCCAAGACGGTGGTGCCCAACTGGGTCTTACGAGTTGCGAGTACCAATTATATGTGTTCATCTTTTTTGTTTTTCCTCTATACCTTAGTAAGTATCTTTTTTCATCATACACGAATTCACTATTTATAACTCGTGACTAGTCAAAACCAAAGGTAGGATAAATCAAAAAAACACTCGTTAATCGAGTGTTTTTTGCTGGCGGTGTGTATTGGACGAAGTTCGAATGTATTTCGGACAAAATCCGCAGGATTTTGACGAATGACCTTTTTCGCCTCGGCCGCTCTGACAAGCTTTCGCGCGGCAGGCAAAACCCAAAAATTTCCTATCATTTTTTATTTGCGGCTCCCCACACCCCCGCCGAAAATGGATTGGTAAGAAATTTTTGGTTTTGCTGCCGCCGCTTCACTCTCTCAAAAAGGCTAATAAGTGTATTTTAGCACTTTTGCCGGTTTTACGCCCGCCTTTTCTCCGTCGCTTGCGTCGGCCCGAGGCGCTCTCGTCTCCGCGTTTGGTGGTAGTTCGGTAGTCCTCTCACACTTTGCAGGCACCTCGCATTGGCCGCTCACATTCGTTCGCGATGCCTGCTCGGTGCTTGCTTCGTGTTCGCTCTCTGTGGCTTCGTTTTTATGCACAGAGAAATAAGCAAGAAAATTCAAATTGAGGTAAAATGAAAATGAAGACGAGGCGTTAGCCTCGTCCCCGCTTCCCTTAGCGACCCGTGATAAGATCGTTCAGAGATTCGATGTTATGCTTCTCAAGATAAGTCCCGAGTTGCATATCAGACCTGACACCAAGGTCAATGCCATATTGTTTCTCGATTGTACCAATATGGGTGTCATCACGCTTGTCGCGCAACAATCCATTTTGGTTTCGAGTACGGCAGCCTTTCATGCCAGGCGCATCGTTCTTGCAATTTGAATTTGCCATAGAACATCTCGAATTAAGTTAATAATATCGAGAAAGGTTCGACTACCTCCTTTCTCGCCAGACGCGATATGAAGATAGTCATTTTGGCTTTTGCAAGAACACGGGACGGGCTTAACGCCTCGTTTTCATTGGTATTCTAAATTATTTTATTATTTTTTTCAACCCTGTTTCGCCAATTCCTTACAGATTCATGACTCGAAATTCTTTATCCGAAACAATGATATGATCAACAAGATTAATCCCAAGCAGATCTCCGGCGTCAGCTATTCTTTTTGTGACTGCGATATCCTCATCTGAAGGCTCGAGATTTCCCGAAGGGTGATTATGCGCTAGAATAACCCCTGCCGCTGCTAATTGCAAAGCAGGCTCAAAGACTTCTCGTGGGTGTAAAAGTGAAGCGTCAAGGGTTCCTACTGAGATAACACGCCTTTCGATCAATTTTTGTTGAGTGTCGAGGTAAAACGCCACCATGTGTTCTTTTTCGATGAACGAAAGTCCGCACATAAATTCCATATATCTTTTCCTGATAACAATTCAGCACTACGCTCGCTCCCAAGGCGATCCACAAGGGAAATAACGGAAAGTATTTGAATTGCCTTTGTTTTTCCAAGTCCACGAATTTTTCGTAAATCATCAATCGTGACGTTATTTACCGATTTTAGAGCTATAAGTTTTTCTATTTTTTCGCGCAAGTTCAAGTACATTACATCCTTTGATTCCCGAGCCAAGCACAATCGCTAGCAACTCAAAAGTTTTGAGGCGCTTTGCACCGTACTTCTCCATTTTCTCTCTGGGTAATTCAATTTTCTTAAGCTCGGTAAGTTTCATGATATTGCTTTATTATAGGGCAAGCCTTGCCGTTATTTAAGCGTGTCCACTATTCTTTTTGCACGCAAACAGTTTGATCTTTCTTAAGCTGATGTTCCCAAAAACGCAACACGGTCCAACCTTCAGCATAAAGTTTTCGTGTCACCTTTTGTCTCGTTTTCTGTTACGCTCAATTTTTTCACGCCAGAAATCATTTTTGAGTAAATGCTTCCAACGTGGATATTGCCAGCCATGCCAGAAGTTACTATCGAGAAAAAACGCAAACTTTGTGCTTCTTAAAAGCAATATCGGGCTTACCTAAAACACCCTTGTCATTAGTAGTAAAAAGTTTTGCGAATTTGTTTTTTTGAGAGTGGCAATAAAATCTTGCTCAAATTTTGTTGATCTTGAGCGTATGAGCGACATTCGTCGTGATCTTTCTCGGATAGTTAGTTTGTCTAAATCTCTTTCCTTTGAAAAATCACGGCTTAGTTTATTGCGAGTTCGCTTCTTCATAGCCAGATTGAAAAACTTCTGAGGGAGATTCGGCACCAAGACCACTAGCATGCGTCCCTATCCACAAGTTCTTTCCATTGCTCGATTCTATTTGCCTCAATGGAAGGAACTTGCCAATAGAATTTCAATAAATCTTCGTCTATCTCATTGATTCGGCTAGCTATTCCTGGGGCGTAACTTTCGCGTAGCTGGGAAAGCACTTGCGAAACGTTTCTCCTCCTCACGTGCTATCAAGACTTCCCGTCGTCCTCCCGCGCTAAATTCATCTCTCAGGCTTGCTGACACTGCCCCGAATTCAGTAACAAGATATGTGGCGGCTCGATCGTAGTTTGCCCGATTCTTAAATAATTCTGGAAAGAAAATCATACAATCAACCTTAAACTTTTCTTTGTCAGTGGGATCCAGTGTTCGAAACTGCTTAATCACTGGTGATGGTGCTTCGATTCCTCATCAATCCACCACAGACCTTCGCCTTCTTTTAGTTGGCCTCGATAGTATGATTTTATTTGTTTAATAGTATCTTCACTCGTTCTTAACTCATCATAGGAAACGCCGATCTTATCAAAAATGGATTCACCTTCCGGCAAATTCATGTCTATGCGATAGCGAGGAGAGTGAGTTACGCTAACTTCTGGTAAACATTCCTGATATAGCCGATATTTCACGTCTGGTTCGCCTCCCATTTTCCCAAACATAATGTAAATTCTCTGAACATCTGCTTCATGAGTGATTCTAAAAACACTATTGCCCGTTGAATGCCAGTGGTCCTTTATTGTCATTTTAACTTCCACACCAAAATAGCCGTTTGCCACAATGTCGGGGAATGCCGCGATTCCAGTTTGCCGTATAGTCCCTTCAAACTCGGTGCCTTTTGCCACCTCTATCATTACTTCACAAACCAAAACTTCAAAATCACTTGAATTTGGAAGCGGTTTTTCAGTCCTCAACTTAGAAACAAGTTTATTCTTTGAAACTTCAAGAATTTTCAAAAAATTTCTTCACTCGGATTTTTCTTTTTGGCGTAGATCATACTTGTTTCAAGTTCTTATCGAGAAATGATCGAATTGATTTCGCAATGTGCCACGCCAAAACAGGAGGAACGGCATTGCCAATTTGTTTGTATGCTTGCGATGTAGATGGCAAAATACCATATCATCTGGAAAGATTGGATTCTTGCGGCCTCTCGAGCTGAAAGTCGTCGTTTGCCATTCCAATGGTATTCGATATTGCCATGGTGTTCGGTTCGCATTGTGGGTCCTGGTTTTTAGGGTCAATTACTCCATTTCCTTGTCCTTTGTTTTTCCTTGCTTTTGACCAGTGATGATTCGGAAAATCACCTTCTTTTATATTTTCCAAATCGCCAAATGCTTCTTTGACTGAAACATGCTGCTTGCCCTTATGGGTTGGTTTTGGATAGTCACTATCCTCAAATCTAGGCAGCACATTCTTGCGAGTCCCGATAATAATTACTCGTTCGCGCATTTGAGGGACGCCATAGTCCGCCGCAAGAAGCAATTTATGATTTACGTGATATCCTAGCCCCGCAAAATCATCTTTGATAATGTCGATTGCTGTGCCGTTATCTATCGTAAGAAGACCTTTTACATTTTCAGCCACGAATAATACTGGTTTCGTTCTGCGAATGACCTCGGCCATGCTGCGATACAGAAGTCCTTTTTCACTATTGAAACCTCTTCGTTTTCCCGCATGACTAAACTCTTGGCATGGAAAACCGCCGAGAACAATATCAGCTTTTTTGGGTAGCGGCGCATCAAACATGGAATCATGCTTATTGTTCAAAATATCAACGATGCTTCCGCAAACAATATCGTGTTTGAAATAATTTTTAAAAGTTTTACACGCTGGTTCGTCTATGTCGTTGGCCCAATCAATTACAAATGGATGTTTTGATATTTTTTTCCGTTTGATTCAAAACCTCCAACAAAGCCAAGGTCCAGACCGCCACATCCGGCAAAAAGCGATACGATCATAAATTTGCTTTGAGTATTCTTTGCCATAAAATTATTTTAAAAAAGTTGATCTACGCTCACACCAAGCACTTTGGCGACCTTTTCCATCGTGCTAATTGTTAGATTTTGCTTACCATTCTCAACATTACTAATATACGCCCGATCTAACCCTAACTCACGGCAAATATCGCCTTGCGACATACCTTTCTCGAGCCGTATTTTCTTCATGTTCTCGCCAAATTTTTGTGCTGTGGATTTCGCCATATTGTATGAAAACTTATCAACACGGTTATTATATCATTCTCTTGTGTTTTGACTCAATGTTAAGTTATAATACAAGTGTGCAAAAACAATGATTTTATGAAGCGGCGGCAGCAAAACCAAAAATTTCCTTACCAATCCATTTTCGGCGGGGGTGTGTGGGGGAGCCGCAAATAAAAATGATAGGAAATTTTTGGGTTTTGCCCCGCGCGAGCTTGTCGAGCGCGCCGAGGCGCAAAGGTCATTCGTCAAAATCCTGCGGATTTTGTCCGAAATACATTCGAACTTCGTCCAATACACACCGCCAAAACTTGAAATCGGAATCGGAAGCGCCTCGGCATGGGGTTTTTTCCGCATTTTGAAGGCATTTTTGAAATCCAAAAACAAAGTGCGGTCGGCAATGTGGAAGTTCCTGTGCGACAACAGAGAAAACGAAGTTTTCAGAACTAATTTTTCCACGCTTTCAGCGAAAGGTTGAACGCATTTTTCTTTGATTGCCCAAAAGCTAATTTCAAAACAATATGGACAACATAAATTTAAACCAAAAAGTTTTTCCTATATACAAGAAAATCCACGGACGAACCAGAGCGTCAAATTCCGCAGTATTGAGGCGCAACTTTTGAATTTCGAAATACGCCAGAAAAGAGGGCTTGAATATCGTCCGTGAATTTGTGGAAAGTAAGACCGCCAAAGAGCCGGGCAGAGAGATTTTTAACGAAATGATCTCGCGCATAGAGGAAAATGAAGCCGAGGGAATTTTAGCGTGGCACCCCGACCGCCTTGCTCGCAATTCCATAGACGGCGGACGAATAATTTATCTTGTTGATACTGGTAAAATATCCGCGCTAAAATTCCCGACTTTTGGTTTGATCCGACACCGCAAGGAAAATTTATGTTGTCCATCGCTTTTGGGCAATCAAAATACTATGTGGATAATCTTTCGGAAAACATAAAGAGGGGTATTCGCCAGAAATTGCGAAATGGCATTTGGCCTCGCTTGGGCACCATTGGGCTATATAAACGATAAAAACGCCCGCTGTATTGCGGTTGATAAAGAAAAAGCAAAATATATCAAGCGGGCTTTTGAAATGTATGCCACTGGCGAATACCCGCTCGCTCAAATCCGAAAGATTATCAATTCTCTTAGACTTGAAACAAGAAAGGCAAAATGCTTTCCGTCTCAAATTATCAGTACATGCTCAAAAACCCGATTTATTATGGCGTGATTGAATACAATGGCGAAATGTATGACGGAAAGCACGAACCGATTATCACAAAGAAACTTTTGATTTATGCCAAGAAGTGATGATGAAAAAATCCAAACCGAAAACGCCGAAATTGAAAACCTTTTGTGTATAGAGGATTTTTCCGTTGTGGCGAATGTGGTTGTTTTATCACCACCGAAACGCAAAAAGGTCATAACTATTTGCGTTGCACCAAACGGAAAAATCCTTGTACCAAAAAATATGTTCGTGAAGAAATCATCACTTCTCAAATAAAAGAGGAAATCAAAAAGTTTCTTTGTCTTCCGCTTGGGCTAATGCGTCAATCAATTATTTTGAAAGTGAAAAAATGAAAACTGCCCAAGCGGAAAGCTCTTTCGCCCAAAAATTGCGAGATGAGCTTGTAGAGATTGAGGCAAAACTTGATCGCTTGCTTGATTTACATTTGGAAGGCAGTTTGTCGCAAGCAGAATATGCGACCAAAAGCAAAAAGCTTATTCTCGCCAAAAGGATTTGGAAGAAAAAATCTCGTCTTTTGGGCGGAAGAGCAATAATCGGTTCGAACTTGCCATAAACTTCATAAAAGAAGCCAACCAAGCCGAAAAATGTTAATAACAAGAAAATCCCGAAAGGATTCGGGATTTTTGTTTTTCCTCTATACCTTAGTAAGTATCTTTTTTCATCATACACGAATTCACTATTTATAACTCGTGACTAGTCAAAACCAAAGGTGGCTAAATCAAAAAAACACTCGTTAATCGAGTGTTTTTTTGCTGGCGGAGAAGGAGGGATTCGAACCCTCGGTACGGTTAAAGCCGTACGACGGATTTCAAGTCCGTTGCATTCGACCACTCTGCCACCTCTCCATGGTTTGAGTGTGGCCAGATAGTAGCGATCAAAGACGCTTTGGTCAATGAAAGCCGTAAAAATATTGACCTTATCACCCTATCCATGTTGAACTTCTGTTAGTACTTTTGGAGGTAGAGCCATGCGTAATGATGAAACAAAACCCCTTGTTTATTGTACGGATATGCATGGCGAAAAACATGCCTGTGCACCCGATCAGCTCAAACATCGACCGTCTATCTACGCCATCACATTGCGTGAGAACGACATACTCGTCTTAGATACCACATACGGTCTAACCTTGCCTGGTGGCGCCATTGATCTCGGCGAGAAACATCTTGATGCTCTCAAACGCGAAGTATTCGAAGAAACGAATACGCATGTTTCTCCTGACGTTATTTGTCACTGTGATACGAGTCTCTGGTATTACAAAGATAAATTTCATCACTGCCTTTGTTTGTTTTATCTCTGCCGCTATGAAAGCGGAGAGGTGAGCGATATAAATCTCACGACAGATGAGCGCGAAACCAATTGCAAACCATTTTGGATTCCTATCGAAAAAGCGCTTGATCGTGGCTTTGCCTTAACGGCAGATTGGCGTACCGCCTTAACGAATGCCTTCGCTCTTCGTAAATAGCTCAATAATGCTAAACCCGCACTCTCGTGCGGGTTTTCTCATACGAGCGAAAACTTATTTGATAAATTCAACCACCTCTGAAAACGGTCTACGTACTTTTGCGCGTGTAGCATAACCATCCTCGTTACTTCGATAACCAACTTCAAAAAGCGTGACTGAAGCGAGATTCTTTTCTTTTAAACCAAGAATTTTATCAACCTCTGCAGGATTAAATCCTTCCATAGAAGAAGCATCTACACCAAGTAAAGCTGCCGCTTCTACCATCGCGCCTAAGGCGATATACGTCTGTGATCGTGCCCATGCGAGCAATTGATCATCCGTACGGGATTGGATAGATCCCGAAATCATCTTGTTAAACTCTGCGAGATCTTCAGGCGATTTACCCGTTGCTTTTGCCGTACGCTCAACAAGCTCACGTGCAATGTTCTCTCGAATATCCGTACGTTGCGTAACAACAATAAGATAACTCGCATCTGTGACTTGCGTTTGGCCATAAGCAGCGCCCTTAATCTTTTCACGTAGTTCTGGATTCTCTATCACAAGAAACTTCCAAGCTTCAATCCCAAATGAACTTGGAGCTAAGCGCCCTACTTCTAAAATGGTTTCGAGATCTTCTTTACTTACTTTTTTGTCTTTGTCATACGCTTTAACGGCATATCGCCAATTCATCGCCTTTACAATCTGGTCTTTCATACGGAAATAGGGTAAACTTTTCGGAGTAAAAAGCTATCAACGGTTGATCGCTATAAAATCTATAGTAACTTCTTTTTCTTTATGCGTCAAGCAAACCCTTTTCAACCTCCAAAATGTTTTCAAGAAGGATTCAAGCTCTTAGGAGACGCTTGGACGCTCCTCATTATTCGTAATCTCTCAGATGGTGGCCAACGTTTTTGTGCATTGCAACGCAAATTAAATAATGTAAACCCTGTCACACTTACCTCTCGTTTAAAAAAGATGGAAAAGCTAGATTTGATTGAACGCCAAACAGAAACCATCGATAAGAATTCCGTTTGCTATCAACTTACAGATAAAGGCGAAGAAATTCTTCCTATTTTACTTGCCCTTGAGACGTACGCGAAGAAGCACTTTGCGTAATTGCACAAAGTGCTAGCAAAAGAAAAAAGACAATCGCTAAGTCATTCTTAAAATACGGCACATCTACCAGACCATGAATGAGTAGCGCGACAAGAGGCAATAGCATTGCCTCTTTCTTTTTGAGCCAAGCAAAAACAATCCAGAAAAAAGCCAAGAGCCCAGCGAGACCTGTCTCTACCCAAAAATTTAGGATGATATTGTGTGGATACTGAAAGACTTCAATACCCGTTGTGGTTTGATACGGCTTAAACACCGTAGGATATCCCGCCATACCTGCGCCTTTTATCGGGTGATCCTTGAGCAGAACTGTTGTGTCCTGCCACATTTTTTTACGTACATACCCAGACCAGTTTTCTAAACGTAGTTCTTTTAGAACAGGTTCACGAATCTCTGAGACACCAAAACCAACAGCCAATCCTATAATAGTCACAACAATTACAGGCCAACGAAGGCGCTTGATTGAAACGAGCGCCAACCAAAGCACAGCCGCGAGCGCAATGAATCCCCCATCACTTCGTGCAACAAACGAAGCGATAAGCGCCATCACAAAAGTGATAAACCCTAAACGATCACGTGATGAGATAAAACGTGATAACCCATACGCACCAATTGGTACCACTGCTAAGGCTAAGGCATTTGGATAAGGAAATGGCCCCGTCGCTCGACGACCTTCACTTATCGCTACATTCCAAGGACTTGGGATACCTACCCCAAAAAGATATTCAACAACTCCCCACATCGCAAGGAGCAAAACGCTCACGTATAAAGATCGTTCTATCTCTTCACGGCGTACATCACGACCAATGCTTACAACAAAAACCATTAGCAAGAGCATCGGCTCTAAAACATAAGCCCGCCATAATCCTAACCCCTGCACCAGTACCGGCGACCAAAAAACCGCAGCCAATGAAAAAAACGTAAAAGCTATAAGCGGAAGTCGAAATGTTTTTAGTGCTGTCCACGCATCTTTATATCCTTGGCCTTTGTATGTAACGGTAAACAACCCAATAATCACTAAAACAACAATTTCTAAAACGGTTGTCGGCAAAGGACCGATCTTAAATCGAAGGAGATACGTCGGCAATATAATAGGTAATGCCAATAAGAGATACCGAAGAGCATTCTTCATACCAAAACCCTATCACCAACCAGCCGACTTGCCTATCTTGGTACTTCGCGACTACCCTACCGATATATGATGACCAAAGAACAGCTTAAAGCCATGTGCTTTAAAGAAGACGGCGACGTAAGACCGAAGGCAGAATGCCGCGCTGAAATGATTAATAAGCTCATCATCGACGAAATGATGGACATCGACGAAGCTGAAGATCTTATCGATAATAGCCTTCGAGAATTTAACCTCTGGGGCGAACCAACACTTGAAGAATTACTGAAAGACTGAACTTTAACCTCCCCTGTGTCTTTCCTATCGTCACCTCGACCGACCGAGTCTGACGAGGGAGTGGAGAGGTCGCTCAGGGGCTACGTGACCCCTCGACGCCCTGCGCTAGTGCTCCGGTTGCTCGGGGTGACGGGCGACAAGCTAACAAAAAAGTAAATAAAAAATCTCCGGCAAGCATGGGACCGGAGATTTTTTCGAGGATATTATCCTCTGGCTCTCGCGACAAACCGTTGAGAAGTTTCTCGCGAGAGTCAGATGACAATTCGCGAGAACGGTTAGCTGTATAGAACGGAAGGTACTCGGTTCATGTCTATTTCTTACGGGGATTACGGAAGAACGTCAAACGTGAGCAGTGGATAACTTTTTTTCATTAGTGAACACGATAGACGGCGGCACGATCATCCTCATACAAAAGCTCAAATCGTTGGTCGGCTTTAAGGGCGGATTCAAAAGCGGTACCGCGTGCTCGATCAACAAAGACGGCTTTTGATTGCGTCTCAATAGCGATGACTTCATAAGCAGTGCTCGTCGCACGACCAAGGGTAAGCTCAGTATACCGATCAGAAAGTTCAGGATTTTTTGTAAGTAAAAATGTTGGATCTAAACCCGCGACATAACGAATGTCTTGATTCTCTGCCCACAGTATTGGCATATGTGACCAATCCGAATGAAATAGTCGATCACCCGGTTGTAGCTCGTTTTTAATAACACTCATTGCACCAGCATAATAATGAAAAGACTTGTTTTGCGAGTGAGATGTCCAGAAAAGATCTACGGATTGATACCCGAAAATACTTACGAGCGTGATAGCAAAAGTATAGGCATACCGTGGTCGCATGGTCTTTTGTAGTTCACGCCATGTTTTTTTCACATCGATAAGATGAAAGAGTTGCGCCATCAATAAAACAAGTAAAGGTGCAGAGTATTCTACAAAACGTGCACTCTTTAAATTAAGTGCTAATAGAAATATCGTAGGGACCGCTAGCATAATCACATAGCGCATCGCCTGACGGTTAGCAGCCCTTCTAGCAACAAGAAGACCAAAAGCAAAAACCCGAAACACACTAGTAATACATAATACCAAGCAATAGCCGTAAGCGGAGAAATACCATACCATTCATTACCCATAATCACGCGATCATAAGGCGTCGCGATACCAATCTGAAAAAGCTGCACCTTTAAAAAGACAAAGAGCTCAGCCCGGTACGGATGTAACGCAATACCAACAATCGCCCCTAATAGCGTTGTAAAAAAGAGCGCGACCTCACTAAGCCATTCTTTGTCGCAAAACACTCGCCAAAAAGGCACCGAATCAACAGCACATAAATACAAAGCGTGACCCACAAGAAGTGCGCCTTGCGCCAAGATTAGCAATGGCCAACCCGCATGCGATAAAACAAACAACATCATGCTAAAAAATCCAAGCCATCTCGAACGAGAAATCAATGCCGTAACACCCAAAATAAATAACCCAACAGCAAAAGGTGAGGCCTTACCATATGAGAGACGCGCCGTCATCGCAGGCATGGTCGCCATGACCAAGGTCCAAAAGAGCGGTGCTGGTGATTGTAGTTTTTTTAAGCACCAAGCAAAGACGAGACAAAAAAGTATCGCAAAACAGACGGCTGCAATTTGACCACCTAACAATGCACCAAAAACTGCGACAAAAGGAACCAATGCTATATGAAAGAGAAAGTGCTGATTAAAAAATGGGTGTGCAAAAGAAGTCAGATCCAACCAATAAAAATCTTGAATCAATCCTTGCTTCAACATGATCGCCGCCATGGTTGAATGGTAAAACGCATCGGGATCAGAAAAGCTGCCCCATGGCTGAAAACCAATGAACCAAGCCAAAAGAACCGATAAAAACAAAAGCCAGCGCATCCACGTTTTTTGAAAGAGAGAAAAAATCTTTTGCATACGAATCGTGATCATCATGACCTAAAAACACCAAATGAAAAAGCCCCCGATAGCTATCGGGGGCTCATTTCAGTTATCCCTTAGGGGATGTTAGCGACAGCGACCTTGCGATCGCATACGCTCGAGAAAGAACTGGGAGAACTCATCACAGACGCTGTCGTCAAGACGAGCCATCGTCACACGCGACGAATCACGCGTGGTCTCACGCTCGACGAGAACCGAATCCGAAGACTCGATTCGCGGAGCGCGATGACGTCGAGATGGTGCCGGCTCATAATCACGAGCCGTACCTGTACGGAGTGCTTGATACTTTCTCATGACACGACGAGCGTATCGTTGAGCATGTGGTGAATGCATTCCATTACGTCCGCCATTATAGCGAGCCAAAGCACAACGAACGTCTTGATGGCACGCATCCAGATTATTCCGGAGATAGAGCGTACCACCCATGATGTTTTGTTCAGGATCATGACGATCATGAACACCTAGCCCGCGTGCCGTACCAGGCATAAGCTGCATGAGACCGACTTCTCCACTCCCCCCAACAATGTTGGGATCAAAGCCGGACTCATGCTTTGCTACCGTCCAGATCAAGAGCTTGTCAACGCCATGGCGCTCACTCGCTCTCACGATGATCTCGTTGTACGGTGACGGCGGAAGCCCACCCGAAGCAACATTCGCATCAAGCGACGCGTACATTGGCCCCGAAGGAGTCCGTTGTATTGGAGCGGGTGCTTGCTCAGGTGCGGATGAAGGCGCTGGATGAAATCCCCGCTGTTGACGAGGACTCTCCACCGCTGCTCCAACACAAGAATCTGAGCTCTTAAATGCCCAGCACCACGCTCTTTGAAAGATCGTGCCGCCAGGAACCGGAGCAAACTCGACCGGCAAATCTGCCGCAATCCGACGAGAGGCTTCGTCACCCCCTTGTCGAGCGGGCCCACAGCCTGGACCATGGTCCGTAGAGCTTTCTCCATGATCCTTGATCCCATTGAGACAATGAAGCGCCTCTCCTGGAGGATGTTCATACCTGTCAAAATATGAAGCCACAGGACGGATCTCCATACCGGTCGCGTTAGCGACACCAATGCCAGATACCGCGAACAATAGAACGAGAGCAATGACCCCCGCGATTTGCGGAAGCGTAAGCTCAAGCCCCTTGTGCGCAGCAAAGCCCCAATTCTTGACCTTTATCAGGACAAAAACCGAAGCGGCGCTGATGAGCAATCCGCTTGTCGCGAATTGCAACACGTTCATGAGCGACCCACCAAGGATGCCTACGCTTGGTCGCGTATGCAAACCAAAGACAAAGAGCCCGATGATGTGCAACACATAGAAGAATACCGAGAGGGCGTAGACAAAACGCTCTCCTTCGTTGATGCTCTTCTTTGCTTCTGCAGCAAACGTTCCGCCTTTACGTAGCTTGGTATTTTGGTAGATCCCAAAGATCAACAGGCCAGCAATACACAATCCTGCGACCGGCAGATTCAGAGTTGCTGCCAAGATCATAATGATCGGAGCAGCAAACTGGTCCATGAGTTTCATCCCGTCGTCCAACCTGGTGAAAAGCATTTTGAGCTTATCCACCAAGCTACCCGGCAAGAGATCCCCGACATTGGCTGCCGTGATCCCCGGCAGGACCGGATCAAGAATCGCACGCGCGATTCTACCAGACGCTGTTTCAACCCACTTGCTGGGCGCTACGACAAATACGCCGATAGTGCCAACGGTGAGCCTCAACAACGACACGCCAAAAACGTACGTGATGATGCCGACGGCCATGACCGACCAGATAAATGCCACCGATGTACCGTAAATCGCTCCCGTTAAGAAGGCGATCACGATAAGGAGCAATCCCTGACCGATAAGAGCCAATGGGAAAGTCACCAAATCAACGACAGAAAATCGATCACCATGACCGAAGTTCACAATCATCGCATCCGAATCAAGAAGGGCATTGAGCTCGCTTGAGCTAAAGGCACAACGTTTCGGAGCCGTAGTCTGCGCCACACGAGCCAAATCAGCATCAAGGTGCTGGGCACAATGATCAGCGCTGACATCAACTCGTATGACAAGCACACGAGCGGCAATACACCCACAACCATCAGCAAAAAGCTGTGTGAGGATGATGAAGGTGTACAAGGGTCGCAACATGGCGACACCGTTGTAGTTGAGCAAACGCACAACTGTGCGAACACTCATTCTCCCCGTGGCACTTGCAAGCCCCGTCAGAACCTTGAACTCTGCCATGTAGGCTTTGAGTCCTAAGAAGATCCCGAGAAAGGATAGAGCCGCTAGGCTAATGTCCTCAAAGCGCGCTTTCAGTCTTTCGTTCATGATGTTCTCCAATGTTGAAGTGTGGTTTAGCCGAGTCGCCTAAGGAGACTGGCCGTGAGTTTTTCAGCTTGTCGAATTGGATCCGTAAAATGGTCCCTGTACGACACGAAGTGTTGCACCAACCGCTGGCTGATCACCCTGTTTCAGGTGATTCATGTTACGAACCGTATGCTCTTCAATCTGATACTGACTCGCAATTGAATCGATAGTATCTCCTGGCTGAACGACATAGTCGATAATATCTCGACCATGGTCCAAGCTGAGCTTATCCAGCTCTTCTTCTGCACGAGCCTTTAAGCCGTTCCATACAGTTCGGCTTCTTTGGCTTCTCAGGAGGATTCACCAGAGCCGCATCTTTCAAGACACGGACAAGCTCCTTGTAGGCCATGTCCTGCTTGCCATTCTTCAAATACTGAATGACAAGAAACAGATGCTGCTCTTCGACAACCAACTTTTTGGCGGCGTCGTAGAACTGTTCATACTGAGCTTGTGTGCTCCCCCTTGTTGAAGTGAGATGAGCATACGTACCATGTAAGCGCTATCGCTCGATGGCAAGTTTGCGATCCTCTCAAAGAGGTTCGCTTTGCTGATGATGCTCGTGGGCCGTTTTGCCTCACTAGCAACGATCGCTTCGTTCAAGAAGCGTTGGATGTCCATGCGGCGAGCATCACGATCCGCGTTTGGATTTTGACCATACGCACGCAAGGACTCACCAAAGCTTTTTACAAAGCTTTGTCCCGCCTCTTCGCTCAGCGTACCGCTGAACAAAAACTTGGGGATCATCGAGAAGTAGTAGATCTGCTGCTCAGTGATCTCTCCATCAGGCCCACCGAGGAGCCTAAGGAGCTGATCCTTGAGTGACGCAGGCATCACGGTCAAAAGATTCACGCCAAATTTTCTGGCGAGAAACTCGACCATGAGCTCGAGCGTGTCCTTGCGGAATTCACTCAAGCCACTATTCTTACCCTTGCCTTTAGCCATTGTGCCTCCTTGGCTTGATTGACGTGAAAACTTCACTATTTTTTGTTAAGTTGTGAAGTTACGATGGTATCCCCGGCAGCTTGCCGAGAACACGCAAATATACGATAAAATGACTGTTTTGTCAAGTAAAACGAGACAGAATAAATGTTGCGTTATTCATTGACAAAAGTCACTATTTTTGGTATATTAGAGGGTCAGGAGTGAGAGAGATACGGTATCTTTTCATCACCCTGTCGACACCTTCGACAACAAAAGACAAATTTCGCTAGTTTAAGCAAAAAACCTAGCAAAGGAGAACTCATGGAAAAGCTAACGTTGAACGGTTTCATTAGGTTCTTTGGCTTCGTCGCCTTGGCGGCGCTCTTCATCTTCACGATGCAGGGCTGCTACAACGCCGCTAGCAGCAATGTACGAAGCCCGTACGGACGCAGCAGCACGCGACAGGTCTGTGTGGCTGGGAATTGCCACACGGTCTCTAACCAACGGCAATATGCCACGGTTGAAACCCGAGGCTACAACCAATGCGTTGTCAGCTTCACAGCTGACAATGACGCAGGTCTTGCGATTTGCGAAGCCGGTGTTACCGGTTGCCGCTACTCGCAGGTCCAAATCATGGACGCGTGCACACTCCGCGCCGGTGCGCTGAATGGGTCACAATTCGGCATGATGCCCTTTGGGCAATTCATGCCGTTGTACACCAGCGGATACTTCAATGGCATGACCGCCAACTACAGCATGCAGCGCCAAGCGGTGCTGTACGGACCACAGGTTCCAAACTTGCCTCCGGCTTCGCAAACGCGAGCTGGCATGAGCGAAGAGGAGCTCGAAGCCGAGCTTGTGACTCGTGGCGAACAACGTGCAGCCGCAAGGGCTGCGCAGTGACTCACCCTGACCACGTAACGCAAGCATTGCTTGTTGTTACGTGGTCGTCCCTCTCTAGTTTAGAGAGGGAACTCCAAAAATACAAAAAAAAGTTAAAAAATGTACAAGTTCTTTCTCGTCACCATGACGATGCTCCTTCTCGTTTCCTCCACCGCCTTTGGGCAGGAGGATCCGCTCGTTCGCGCTCGGGAGACGTATACACGTCTTCATCGAGCGGCTCCTCTCCGCCTGTCATGCACCTCAGTGCACGACGGTGAGTGGGCGTACGCGCGTCACTCCTCGAAACCTTGAGCAGTATCAGGAAGCGAACCGCTTCTTGGTCGCGGGCGCTCGCGCCTGCCTCGTGGACTGTACGTGCAACGTGCAGGGCGCCACGACGCCGAGCTACTGCTCCACCGAGCAAGCAGCAGCACCAGCTGCTGCTGCTGCTGCGCCACAGACCACACCGGCGGCACCTGCTCCAGCACCCGCTGCGAGCACACCTCCAGTGGCTGCGACGCCTCCCTTGTTCCCCGTACATGCCCCAAGGCATGTTTCAGGGATGGAGTTATGCTCAGCTTGGGTACTGCCCAAGTACTTTTGAGACAACTCGTCTCGCGAGTACGGTGGGGATTTTTGATGCGACCTGGTATTCGCCAGGCTCACGTCGCACCATCGACCCTAGCTTAGCTTCCGGCGGCACGCTACAGGCGACATCGCCTGTAGCTATTACTGTTGAAGTTAGACCGTCCATGTACTGGATGGTAATAACGGTCAACGGAAGGAGAGGCTCTCCTACTCAGAAATGGGCGTCCCCAGATGGCCGTGCAGCAAATGCAAGGCGGCGGCCATTGTGTCCGCAGCGCGCTTGCCAGCGCACACAGACACCAGCTTCGTAATGGAGCTGGAGGGGAATAGCCCGACGGTCGAAATTGGGGTGTACCTATACCTACCTACGGCCAGCGGGGCTCTTGGAGCTCTGATGCCTGTATCGCGCAGTCGAGTGCGCAGGTATCAGGTAGCTGACTTGATCAATCAGCGAAGTCAGCTCACCATCAGCTCTACTGATGGTGGCATGAATACAGATATTTAACTGTCTGTAACTGACTAAAGTCCGGTGACTCTCTCGAAATCTTTCGAGATTGAGTCCCAGGCTTTTTATCAAAAATCACTCAGTATTGAGTGATTTTTCTTTGAGGTAATTATGTTAACTTTACAAGCTGATCAATAACAAAGGTAGAAATCGCGTATGCTGAAACGATAATAACAAGACCAATAACAGCATTCTTGATACGAGCCTTCGCTGTTTCTACGCCATCTTTTTCACCACCAGCACTCATCCATTCCCAACCTGCAAGGATTATGTAGAAGAGAAGAACGATACCCATGAACCCAAGGACCACATTGATAATAGTACCAATCATTGTTGATAAATCACCGGTACCTAATCCTGATGCTGTTTGCACCTTGCCTAATTCTTGTTGAGCGGAACCACTACTACCAAATGGGTTACCTGCAGCATGGACAACTGTACCAGTGAGCGCTGTACCAACTGAGGTAGTTAGCAGTACTGCTTTTGAATAGAAATATTTCATAAATGTTAAGAGTGAGAGTTAATTATCCACCAAACAGTCTCCAAATGAAGGAATCTGTCCCTTCTTGCTGAGCTGGAGGGTTATCGTTATTTGAAGACGCATCACTGCCCGAGCCTCGTGGTTGCCCACCAGCAGAATCATCTTGAGTAGGAGCTGGCACTTCTTGAGCTGGATTACCGAGAGTTCCTAGTGTCTCTATAACGAAAGCCGCAAATGCATAGGATACCGTGATGACCACTAGGCCAGCAACAGCATTCTTTATCATCGACTTCGCGTTCTTCACGTCGTCTTCTTTATCGGCGGTCATCCACTTGAAGCCAGCGTACATGACGATGAGCAACAGGACGACGCCAAGAAAACCAAGAACGATATTTATGACATTCGCAATAATCGTAACGACACACTCTGTACCTGAACAACCGGTACTGAGGCCGGTTCCGGCTGCTGCTGTTGTTAATCCGGTGTTGGCCGGAGTAAGTTGAGCAAACGTGACCGCCGGCATGGCAAGCATGATTGCCGTCACGAAGGCGAACACTGTTTTGATAGTTCGTTTCATGAAAGGATTGCCGGCGGTACGCCGGATTATATATACAATGGGACTAGATATCCGAAGTTGCGGTAAGTAACTGGCTAATCACAAAACTTGTGATCGCCCATGCTGAAAGGATGATAGCAAGACCGATAATACCAGAAGTGATAAGTTTCTTCGCTTCGTCGGTTTTCGTGTCGTTGCCTCCTGATACCATGTACTTAAAGCCACCAATGAGCACTATAACAACTGAGATAAGACCGAGAAAACTAAGAGCAACGTTAATAATACGTGCAGCCGTTTGACGGACGTCACCTGAGCCAAGTTTGATATCGTTGCTAATAGCTCCGACGCCAAGATCATTAGCGTTTAAAGTACCTTGTGCAAAAGTAGTAGCTGGTAATACTAGAACGGCTGCAAGAGCAGTCGATGCAGCAAAAGCAGCGAGTTTTTTTATACGAGGGGTCATGCGTAATTCACCTCCTTTCTCATGTTAGATAGATCGTCCCACTGAATGTTTGGACGACACAAAAAGTATACCATAGTCACCGAAATATCAGTAGAACATCGTGCAACTCTTTTGTTATACCAAGCTCAATAAGTGCCTTATGGGGTAACCGAGCCCGACGAGCCTGCTGCTGGAGGACTCCTGAGAACGCTATTTCCGACATTAAATACGGTCGTGACGATTGCATAAGAGAGTGCCACAATAGCCATACCAATCACCGCGTTTTTAATAGAGGCTTTTGCTTTAGCGATTTGAGATGTACTAGATCCTGGCTTATCTCCTGAACCTGAAAACTGTGAACCGGCCGTCATCCACAAAATACCGGAGTAGATGAGCATCGCCAAAAAAACAGCGCCAACAATTCCGAGAGCAAACTTAATGATGCGACTTATAAAACTATTTATCGTTGTATCGTTACCAACAGGGCTTTGGTAGCCAAATTCTGTAGGGCTTCTAAAGGTAGGAACATCCCCTCCGCTTGGTGAAGGATCTGGCCCCGGTGAGGGCGCTTCTTCAGTACCGGCACGAGAGTTAGAAAACTCAACTTGAAAGAGGCTGTATTGCCCTTGTGTACAATCTTGATCTGTTGGACAAAGACCAGAGCTTACCAATGCGCCACGTACCGCTTCAAAATCATCAGCACCACAGTCATTGTTTTGGTTATCATCAATATTTGCGCAAGAATCATATCCTTCTCGGCTAAAAAATTCTGTAAATGGATTGTCTGACGCATACACGGCAGTAAAAGAACCAAATCCAATCATGGTAATTGCTACCAACAAGAACGTTTTTATTTTTTGAAAAAATAACATAACAATTTATAGCTTAAGTTAATAGACTAAAGAAGGTTGAGACAATAGCGTAAGAGAAAATCAACAATAGTATTCCTAACGTAGCGTTTAATAAAATGGTCTTTGCCGTACTTAATTTACCCGTATCACCACCCGCCATCATCCAGCTAAAACCGCCGTAGACAAACATCAGTAATGCGCCGCCCCCTACCACGCCTAGCATCATTTTTATCACACGATTAACAATATCAACGATGGTTGTAGCGCCTGAAAGCGGGTTAAACAAACGAACGGTTGGAGCTGGGGTAGTTGTACGTGGGGTTACTGAATCTGAACCATCAGGAACAGAGCCTTCTGCCACAGAACAGTCAGAGGATCCTGAATAATTCCTGTAGGTCATTTGGTACTGTTTTGCAGACCCGCCGGCAATCGAATTACATAATGCACTACATTCATCTCTCTCTGTAAGCGGCACTCTTACTTCTTGAGCGCCAATTCTTTTGGGAGTATCTCGATGCAGTGTACAGCGCGTACCAGTTTCTCCTGCAGCTGCTGGCTGGCTGCACCAGCAATAGTTACCGCACTTATTACTATTTGTTGTGCCTCGATAATCTTTATACTGTGGCTCAAAATGCCGACGGACTGCCACAGCGCCACCCTCAGAACATCTAGAATCACAAGCCGCGCTATCATTGGCAGCAAAAAGCACCTTAGGGACACAGCTCGTTGAGTTTCCTGGAACGGAGCACCAACAAAAATTCGCATTATAAGAAAATCCCCCAGCACGAGCCTCACCTGTTTGAATATCCTTTTCTCGTGCTTCTAAGGTGCTGCCTGTTTTATTGTTTGCAACAATATATTCCATACATGCAGTTAATGCTTGAGTTTTTCCAATGACAGGTACAACTCTATTAAAATCATTAACGATGATAGTATCCCCCGCACAAAGAAAAGGAACATTCTCAGCATGAGCACGTAACGGTATAATAATAAATACGCTTAAAGTTAAAGCGAGCGTAATGAGAGCGTTTTTCATAACGTAAAAATTAGCGTGCAACATAGGTGTCTGGAGTGCCTGCTGGGCAGCAATAATTGGTAGCTCCTGTGCAAAGACTTTGACCTCTTGGCGAAGGTCTACAACCCATACTCTCAAGAGCGGCACTATAAGCAGCATAATCTGTTGTTCTAGGGACATTACTGATTTGCACACAAGTTAATCCCGATGGCTGCCCATCTTCTCTTGTTGCACATGCGCTACTCGTGGTAGGCGCTCCACCTCCGGTTACTTGACCGCTACGTAAACCATTGTAGAGGTAGGTTGTTGCAACACCTGCAAGCGCAATAATCACCATACCCGTTGTTGCTTTAACGAGCATGCTCTTTGCTTCTTTGACCGTGCCAGCGTCCGGCGCGAAGAAGATAAGTCGAAACCCCGCGTACACAAATATCAACAAAAAGATCGCGCCAGATATACCAAAAAGAAAGTTAGAAAAATTTACGGCCATGGTAACCATACCATCTAGTCCACAATTACCATCAGAAACACACGATGGGAGCGCGAGTCTACCTACGCCTCCCGTTTGACCTGTGGTACTAGGACCCGTCGAGCTTGCATCACTCCCCCCGGTAACATTAAGAGAAGCGCCTATAGATGGCTTACAGCACATGACTGTTGCTGCCCCCGGACATAGGCCTGATACACAAGAAGCTTGTCTTTGTGCTTCGGGGATACTTGAAACGTCACGACAAGAAAAAGCGGATGCAGGAACCTCGGGTGTGACGAGATTAGCGATTGTTCTTCGCTCTGCATTATTCATTCTACTATTGGTAGATTCTCCGCAACCATCACCAATACCTGTTGAAGCTGGTGCAGGATCAGCCTGTGCAAGACTTATTTGAGGATTGGTAAATAATCCTAAACCTAATATGGCAAGCGAGAGGGCAAACGTCTTTGAAAGCGCACGTAGCATATGTGCGCCAGTGTATCATGTTATTGAATCGTCTGCGAAATCACATCGGATGCACGACGCACCGCTTGATTGATTGGAGCTCTACCCGCAACAATATCATCAATCATCGACTGCAAGGCATCTTCTGTAGCGGTGATATTTTTACCGCGATACCAATTTGTCGCTGTTAGAACTTGCGAGGCAAATACACCAATACGCTCATCATTTAATTGCTCCGTAAGCAAAGCCTTTCGTGAAGCAGGACGTTTTGCGATAGCGAGCATCGCTTTTTGTTGATCTGCTTTAGACAGATACGTAAGTAATGACCAACTTAGATCCTGCGAAGCGGATTTTTTTGCAACGGCAAAATACCAATAGTTCGCAATATTAACAGGTGGTCTACCGCCTATTTGAGGTAGTTTTGTAATACCGAGATTTAAACGAGGCGCACGTGCACGGATCAAATCACCGTGATACGCATAGCCAAAGAAAAAGGCGGTTTGCCCTTGGATAAAGGCTTCGTACGAATTTGGTTGCTTAGCATCCCAGGTATAGGTGTCTTTATTTGGATTTGCAAAATCTGTATAGAACTCAAGCGCGCGATATGCCGGCGGAAACTCTACCCCAGTCAAGCCTGCAGGAATACGGTCAAAGGTAGGGTAACCGAAATCATCCGCCATCACAGTACCATTTTGCATCATAAGTGCAGCGATAATATCCACACTTCGCTCAACATTAGCGGATGTACCAATACCAGCGGCTGTTCTTGTGAGATTACCGTCAGTATCTATCTGTGTGAGCGCCTTCGTTTGTTCGGTAAATTGTCCCCAATCCTCAGGTGGCGTTGGGATATTAGCCGCATTTAACAAATCCTTATTGTAGTAAAGCGCAAGTGTATCAATACCGACTGGTACACCCATAGCACGTTCTTCGTTTACCGGTTTGTCGGTCGTACCAACGTTGACGGTACGAACAAGATCACGAGCAACCGTATCAGCAAATTGATTTTTGATATCAATAAGTGAAACCGTAGGCTCAGCACGTAACTCCCATGTCAGTTGCGGTCTCACACCACCCGAAGTAACACGATAGGCCGTAGAAACCTGCTTAGGCATTGGGGTAATCTTTGATAAGTACTCCCCTGTCCAAGTATTGTGGATTAAAAAGATGTCTGGTCCACGGTCTTCGGCAAAATTATTGAGGAGCTCATTTTCATACTCTTCTAAACGAAAACGCTTATACTCAATCGTGACGTTTGGATGCAATTTGCGCCATGACTCTATCGCCGGCTGATAGACATTATAGTCATCAACAACTCCCCAGATTCTGAGGGTTACAGGTTTTGATGCATTAACGGTTGCTTGTGGTAAAGCCTTTGTACAACCTTGACCAGTAATCGCAAGAACACCCAAAAGAGCGACCGCTTTCTTTAAAGAAAAAGACATATGACAACAGTATAACAAAAAAAGCGTTTACACGCTTTTTGCTTACTTACCCAATTCTTTTTTGAGCATTTTCTTTACACCTTCTTTTAGATCTGGCCGCTTGAGGGCAAAAGCAATATTCGCTTCAAGCCAACCAAGCTTAGAACCTGTGTCATGATAACGACCGTCTAGCTCTACAGCATACATAGGCCGCTCTTTCATAAGCTCAGTAATAGCATCCACCAAAATATATTCGCCATTCACTTTATTCTTTTTAAGCTTAGCCAGGTGTTTAAAAATATCTGGCGTTAAGATATAGCCACCAACGGTCGCTAACAATGATGGCGCCTTTTCTGGGCCAGGCTTTTCAATCATCCCTTTTACTTCAAAAACACGTTTACCGAGTTTTTTTCCGGGTTCGATGATGCCAAATTTCTTCGTCCCCTCTTTATCCGTCTTTATAGATGCAAGCACAGGACCGCCGTATTGTTCATACACATCTAACATCTGCTTTAAGCGGGGTGTTTTGCAATCAAAGACATCGTCACCAAAAAGCACCGCAAAGGGCTCGTCGCCAATAATATGCTCAACGTTTTTTACCGGTGTCGCATTGCCATAAGGGCCTTTTTGGCGAACATAAATAAAGTTCGCGAGTTGAGAAATCCCTTTTATTTCTTCTAGAAGTGATTTTTTGCCTTGCTTCTCAAGCCATCGTTCGAGCTCTTCATTATCATCAAAATGATCTTCAACGGGGCGTTTCATGTGGCTCGTTACCAAAATGACATCCTCAATACCTGCTGCTACCGCCTCTTCAACAATATATTGAATAACGGGCTTATCGATAATTGGCAACATCTCTTTTGGCGTTGCCTTTGTTGCAGGTAAAAATCGCGTACCAAATCCAGCTACCGGAATAATGACTTTGCGAACTTTTTTTGGTGTCATAGTTTATACAGAATAATTCAGCGTATTCAAACTGTGAAGCGTTCATCAAAAGAGAGAGACGATATATATCAACATGATGTTTTTCATGATAGTATACCCGAGCTTTTTCTTTTTCTTTGAACAAAGCAAAAAGTAAAACCTGTTACGTAGGAGTGAGATGTGAGAGAACGGTCTTTTCAAGCCGGGCATCCTTGGATGCTCACGCCCCCAACGTTTGCGGTGCTCGTGGTCATGATGACTACGCTCAGCGCCGCAACCTCAACCCCGATCGCCTCTGCTCAGGGAGCATGTAGCCTTCAAGCACTCACCGTCGCTGGTGAAGCCGAAGATGGCTACTGCAACCCCTTGCTTGGCGAGACGGCTGCAACGAGCACGAACGACTGCGTGGACCACAGCACGGTTCACACAGCCTACTACGCGGAGGCGGTTCGTTGCCCTCGTGGCAACATTCTGGCACCGACGTCGATCGCAGAAGCGCAACGCATGGTTCGTCAGTCTGTCAGCCAAGGGCTTCGGATCAAGGTTGTTGGTCACGGACACAGCAATACCGACATCCTCTGCGCAGATAGCGGACAAGTGGTCATCACGACAGAATACCTTCAGGGCATCGGCTCTCTCGCCGTCTTTGAAGGTGTGCCCACCATGCGTGTTGAGCCAGGCGTCGGTTTCTCCGCCCTTCAAGTGGCGGCGAATGCTGTCGGCTACTCGACCGAGATGAATGCTCCGGGCTATGGCGGCATCACCGTCATCGGTGGTCTCGCTACCGGTTTGCATGGAGGTTCGCCAACAAGCGTCTCTTCCATCTCGCACAAGATCGTTTCTGTTGAGGTCATCGACCCCAGTGGCGCGCTCACAACCTACACACGTGGCACCACCGGCAACGGCAATGCCTTTCAGCAAGACCAGTGGCGAGCTCTGCTCTCTCATCTTGGTCTTCTGGGATTCATCGCCGCCGTACGCGTGGAGCTCGTACCTCAGTTCGGTCTTGATACCGTCATCTCCGATTCGCCGGCAGACGATCTGTTCGCAGATGTCGGTGCCTTCGTAGAAGACTGTGATTACGCCTTCACGCATTGGTTTCCTTTCGTGAATCGCGTCAAGAACACCTGCGGTATGCGCGTCGCCGCCAATCTCGCCGACCCAACGGCATGGAATGGTCTGTTTACCCCTGATCTGGACCAGGCATCAACCGATGCTGCGGTTCCTGGGTTCCAGGCGGCGTTCTGCAGTCCGGCGGTCAACGCGCTTGTCGAGCTTGCGCGCTATCAACAGACACAGCCTTGGCTATACCAAACGGTCAACGGCACCGAGGTGACAACCGATCATCTCATCGGTCTTTCGCATCGCATCACAACACTTCCCGATTTTCGTGAAGGGCAGCCTCGCTTCTCTTCTCAGGACTGGGAAGTCGCCGTGCCGCAATCTCGTGAGGTACAAACCCTCGAGATCCTCCGTGATGAGCTGAGCCAGATGGCTCTCCCCCTCATTGGTATGGTCATCCGTTACGACTACGCAACCGACGACACCATCCTTGGTGCCAATGCGGTTCGTGCAGGCGTAAACGACGGTGAACGCATCATGCATGTTGAGATTCCCACTTATGTCGGCTACATGGCGACACAAGCGGAGAAGGACAACTACAACTACCACGTACTGAATGCTCTCCATGAGATCATTCTCACCATCCCTGAGGCGCGCTTTCACTGGGGCAAGAACCGAGAGGACATCTTCTCGAATCCGACCTACCTAGCGAACAACGCCGCACAACGTGCCCGCTTTCAAGCGGTCATCGACGTGATGGATCCCTACGGCGTCTTCTCGAATGAGTGGGCGCGCCGCTCTGGATTTACCTCTCCGCTCTATGGTCAGAACTTCGCCAACTACTACTTTCCGTCCTGCGCAACGCCGGCCGGAGCAGCAGATAGCGACAACGATGGCCTGAAGGCGTGCACCGAGAATCTTATTGGTTCGAGCTCTACCGTTCAAAACGGCATGTATGCTCGCATCATCAATCTCTCGGTCTGGGATGGTTCCGATATCTCTGGCGGTTGTCACAACTACGACAACTGGAACGAGATCAAGAGCTGGGGACAGTTTGGATCCCATTGGCTCTTTGGCAACCAGACGCGCGAACAGCGCTACCTGCAAGACGGCTGGGAGTTTGATGTCGACAGTACATCCCACAACTACCGCAACTCGAACTGGAACTTTTTGCCCTCACTCACAAGTGGTGGTACGGAGTCCTTCGGCCTCATGTTCTCCGCGAACATGAACTTTGCGGCAGGAACCTACTGCTTCAGCAACGAGAACGAGTCCCCTGGCACGGCGCAAGACACCGGCTGGAACTCCTGTTCACAAACATGGGTCGACAAGAACCTTCGTACCGAAGTTGGCTACAACGCCAACCCGCGTACGCCGGTTAGCTGTCAGACCCTTAGCGCTGGCAATCACCGCATCGACTTTGTTCACCGGTTTCAGGGCTTCCTGAACGGCAACAGCTTCGCTGCTCATCCACGTTGGTGTCAGGCATCGCCCGGCGGCACGTGTACGCCAAATCGCGAATTCGAGCGTCACCTGATGACGCCCGTTTCCTCGCTCTGATCATCTGATCTGAGCCTCTAGAAAAAACGACCCACCTACTCGGCGGGTCGTTCTTTTTTATCATTAGCATTATTTTTTGACGTTCAAGATTCTACATGAGAAAATCTTGCCGCATTACAACGCAATGTAATGCGTTGATCTGTACAGGAGTGCTAGTCATGTCGCAGAATGTTCCTTATAAGACGATCCCTAACGGATGGTATGTCGTCTCAACAAGTGATGAGCTAAAAAAGCGAGAGATCAAAAGCCTCCGATACTTTGGACGAGACCTTGTTCTCTATCGCGATAACAACAACCAAGCTCGCCTCGTGGATGCTTACTGTCCGCATATGGGCGCCCATTTTGGCGATGGAAAGATCATCAAGAACGAGCTCGTCTGCCCATTTCATGGCTTCGCTTTTGATGGCACGGGTAGGTGCACAAGAACACCTTATCCAACAAAGCGCCCACCGCAACGAGCAAAGCTCACTACCTATCCCATTCGTGAGCAAAATGGTTTGATTCTTGCCTACTACGATGCAATAGGCGCGGATCCGCACTGGAATGTTCCTGCGCTCGACATGAACAAATGGCGGCCATTCACATTTCATGATTGGGTCTTTCGTGGTCATCCTCAAGAAACGGGTGAGAATAGCGTTGATCTTGGCCACTTTGGAGCCGTGCATAGCTATGCCTCTGCCATCGCGGTAAAGCCTCTAGCAATACAAGGTCAAACCCTCAAAAGTGGTTATGCCGTAAAGCGCAGTCTCGATTGGATATACCTCCCTGGACTTAACGCTGAACTACGTTTTGAAGCTGATGTTCATGGACTTGGCTACTCACTCGTACGAGCAGGAGTGGCGGCGGTTGGACTTCATGTTCGACTCCTCGTCTTATCGACACCTATTGAAGTAGACAGGCTGCATTTGCGCATCGCCTGCAGCGTCAAAGATCACCCCATCCCAGGACTGACTCGGCTAGTGCATAAGATTGCTCTGCGCTCTTATGCGCATGATGTCAGTCAGGATATCCCTATGTGGAAGTCCAAGATCTATATTGAAAAACCTCTTCTCGCAGAAGGTGATGGACCTATCATCCAATACCGAAAATGGGTCCAACAATTCTATCCTCAAACGTGTTAATCGTTATACAAAGCGACCATCTACTCGATGGTCGCTGTTTTCTCTATGGCGTTTTTCTTACATCACGATACTTACGAGTTTACCCTTAATATAAATTACCTTTTTAGGTTCTTTACCATCAAGCCATGTCGCAATTCCTTCGGCATTTAGAGCGAGTGCTTTTGCTTCTTCTTCTGTGATAGAAGTAGAGGCTTGCAACTTCGCGCGAACTTTTCCATTAACCTGCACAACGAGCTCGAATGTATCTGCAACTAGCTTTGATTCATTGTACTTAGGCCATGCGCTTAAATGCACGCTCCCCTTTTCGCCTAGCTTCATCCAAAGCTCTTCGGAAAGATGTGGGATAAATGGAGCAACTATTCCAACAAAACCTTTTTTCATCGAAGCTGGGATACCGCCATGATCTTGAAAGGCATTTACCAAAATCATGAGCGATGAGACACAGGTATTAAACTGCAATTCATCAATGCCTTCACCAACTTTTTTAACGGTTTGATGATAAAGCGTCTCAAGAGCTGCTGATGCTTCTGGTACTTCATTCTCACGATCAAAGAGTTGCCAAATTTTATCCAAGAATCGTTTTACGCCTTCGATACCATTCGTATCCCAAGGGACGGCTTGATCAAAAGGCCCCATGAACAATTCATAGACCTTGAAGACGTCCGCACCATGAGCAGCAATCACATCATCTGGATTTACAACATTACCTTTTGATTTTGACATTTTTTCTCCACCTTCGGCCATCACAAGTCCATGCGAACGACGTTTTGCGTATGGCTCAGGACCAACCTCTTTTGGAATATGTCCAAGATCCCACAAAAACTTATGCCAGAATCGTGAGTAGAGAAGGTGAAGCGTTGTATGCTCCATGCCGCCATTATAAAGATTGACTGGCATCCAATAGTTCATCGCTTCTTGAGAAGCAAACGCTTCATCATTGTGCGGATCGCAATAACGTAAAAAGTACCAACTCGAACCAGCCCAGTTTGGCATCACATCCGTTTCGCGTTTGGCTTTGCCGCCACAAGAGGGACAGCTGGTATTTACCCATTCATCAATCTTTGCGAGCGGCGACGAGCCATCTTCGCCTGGTTCATAGGCTTCAACCTCCGGAAGCACAACGGGCAACTGATCATCAGGCACTGCAACAAAGCCACATTGATCACAATGAACAATTGGCATCGGCTCTCCCCAATAACGCTGACGAGAAAATACCCAATCACGCAATCTAAACGTTGCTGCGTACTCGCCCTTTCCATATTCAGTAAGCCAACTTGTCATATCCATCTTTGCCTTCCAGGTTGGTAATCCGTTGATAAAGTCTGAGTTCACCGCAATACCATTATCAGTAAAAGCACGACCTTCTGGGTGATCCAAATTCCACATCCAAGCTCCCAATTCAGAACAAGTCATTCGTTCAGGAGTAATCTCAGAACGATCGAGCCAAACGAGTTCATGCTTTTCTTGCTCTTCAGCAGAAATAATTTCATGCTCGTCACTGATTAACTCAAATAAATAGCCGGTAACATCAGCGTATCTGTTTTCGTTTTTATGCGCAGCAAAATATTCAGCAACAAGCGAAGGCCCGAGCTGTCGCACGAGAGAGAGATTTGTATAACCCGTCTCTTCTTTGATTTCGCGTAAGATAGCATCAACAGGATCCTCATCTCCTTCGACACCACCAATAACAAAGGTCGTCCATGGATGCTTCTTCCAATTTAAGCAAAGAATCTTTCCATTTTTTGGATCGCGAATGAGAGCTTGCACCGTTTTTCTTGCAACGGTTGGCTTGCCTTCTACAGGAGGATTTTTTACATCGATATGATGTTCAGCAACAACTTGCTTGATTGGCAAGTCAAACGCTTTTGCAAAAGCAAAATCACGATCATCGTGCGCTGGTACCGCCATCACGGCACCCGTTCCATAACCAGCTAAAACATAATCAGAAATAAAGACCGGCACGACTTCGCTATTCACGGGATTCGTCACGGTAATACCTTCGAGTTTTACACCTGACTTCGTTTGTTGTTCAGCTTGACGCTCTTCTTCAGTCTTCGCGGATGCTGCAGAAATATAGGCCTTTGCTTCATCAGAATTCTTAATGAATCCGCCCTTCAACCACGATGAAACCAATTCGTGTTCAGGAGCAAGCGTCACATAAGTCACGCCAAAAATCGTATCAGGACGCGTCGTGAACACCGTAATCACATCATCCGTATTTGTTCTAAATTTGATACGAGCACCTTCGCTCTTTCCGATCCAATTACGTTGTTGTGATTTTACACGATCAAGATAATCTACTTTATCTAAATCTTCTAAAAGACGGTCGGCATATTCGGTGATGCGAATCATCCATTGGGATTTTTCTTTTTCGACAACCGGCGAACCACAACGTTCACAAACTCCACCAACCGCCTCTTCGTTTGCTAAACCAATTTTACATTTGTCGCACCAGTTAATTGTTGATGATCCCTTAAAGGCCATGCGATAGTCATCCACCTTTTCTTGCATAGGATCTTTGCCAATCGAAACGAGGTACTCTGGCAATTGATCGATTGGTCGCGCACGCTTTTGTTCGCGATCATAAAAGCTTTCAAAAAATTGCTTGAATTGCCATTGCGTCCATTTATAGTATTTTGGATCTGTTGTATTGATTTCACGATCCCAATCAAAACCAAAACCCATGGACTGCATCTGACGCTTAAAGTTCGCAACATTTTTATTTGTCGCGTCTTGGGGTCGGACTTTGTGTTTGATCGCAAAATTCTCAGTCGGCAAACCAAAAGCATCCCAGCCCATCGGAAACATCACATTCTTGCCCAACATGCGTTGACGTCGGGTATAGGCATCAAGCGCAAAATACGAACGGGTATGACCAACGTGCAAGCCCTCACCTGAAGGAAACGGAAACTCAACAAGACCAAAAAACTTCTCGTTCTTGGCGCCAGTCTCGGCTTTATAGGTCTTTTCAGCAGCCCATTTGGCCTGCCATTTAGACTCCATCTCATGAATAGGGCGTGGATTCGGCATAGATATCGCCTACCTTAATATAGGAAGGATAATGATACAACTCGCCCCCTAAAACCCCCTACCCCCGGTTGCTAAATAGATTAAACATTAGATTTTTATCAACCGACCCCTTCCCACCTTTGTGGAAGGGGTTATGGGCAGAAATTACGGATAACTGAAATAATGCGATCAACGTTCTCTTGGACTTCTTTATTGGTAAATCTTAGAACATGATGCCCAACGCTTTTAAGGTAAAGGGTTCTAAGTGTGTCGTGATTCTGCTGTTGCTCGCTTTCATGAATAGAGCCATCAATTTCAATGACCAAGCATGCAGTGGGGCTATAAAAATCAACGATATAATCACCGATACTATGTTGACGTCGAAAGCGGCAACCAAGTTGAGATCCTCGAATACGCTCCCAAACCATGCGTTCAGCAGCGGTCATGGTAGCTCTAAGCTCTCTCCTACGGTCCTTATATTCAGGGCTGTTATAAATACGTGTAAAAGTCATATACCTACTCCGTTCACTTTTTTTGTAGTTGTTGTCAATAACCAAAAACCCCTTCCACAAAGGTGGGAAGGGGTCGGCAAACATATACCAAATGTCCAATAGATATGTTTACCGGGGGTAGGGGGCTCGTAGGAGCGAAGGCAGTCCTCTACTTGCTTATTTTATTGATTTGCGTTAGCCTGTGGCCACTTACTCATTACGCTCTACCGGAGAAATCTGTTAGACGCGCGCATCCGAATCTCCCACATATCCATGGATTCTCACGGATCCTGGCTAGGTGACGAGCTTCGACGGGACTATGTTATCAGCAGATCACAAGAAGAAGGTCATTGAAAAATTCAAAACCCATGCAACCGATACCGGTTCGCCACAGGTTCAGATCGCTATTCTCACTGAAGAAGTCAAAGAACTTACAGGCCATCTTAAGACTCACAAAAAAGATTTTTCCTCCCGCCGTGGTCTCATCAAAATGGTTTCTGAACGTCGCCGCCTCATGAAATACTTGAAGCGCGAAGACAGTGCTGGCTACGACGAACTCATGGCTAAGCTCAAGGTTTAAAAACATTTTCCCCGCCTTTTGGCGGGGTTTTTGTATCCATAGATACAAGATGCTAACACGATCCAGGCATTGACTTTTCTAGTATTATAGTCTATAATTATTTATGTTATCGTGTCTTTTTTAATAAACGAAACACTTTTTTTAACCTCTTATTCTTCATTTTGAAGAATACCCAAAAATATGCTTAAACGCCCCGACCAACGTGTCGCTGTTTTGATTGATACACAAAATATGTATCACAGTGCGAAAAATATTTATAATGCCAAGGTAAACTTTGGCGCTCTCATTGATGCCGCTGTTGGCCCACGCCAAATGGTTCGCTCTATTGCTTATGTTGCCAAATCAAAAGGCGGCGAAGAAACGAGTTTTTTTGAAGCCCTTCAAAATATCGGTATCGAATTAAAGATCAAAGACGTTCAAGAATTCTCGAGCGGCGCTAAAAAAGCCGACTGGGATGTTGGTATGGCTATTGATGCCGTCGCCCTCGCTCCACGCGTTGATGCGATCGTTCTCGTTACAGGTGATGGTGATTTTGTGCCACTCGTAGAATATCTACAGACACATGGCGTTGCTTGTGAGTGTGTCGCTTTTGGTGAATCTACCAATGCCACACTCAAAGAACGCGTAAACGAATTTACCAATCTTTCAGAAGATCCAGGCGCGGTTCTTATCGGCTATCGTGGTAAGGCAAAAAATGAACCAGCAAAACAAGAACAAAAACCTGAGACGAAGCAAGAAGTAAAAGCTCCAGAAGCAAAGCCCGTTGTCACACTTGAAACAAAACCTGTCATTCAAGTCATCGCTGAACCAAAACAAGATTTTCGCCCTCTTCCATTACAACCTGTAAAAGACAAAGATCTCAATCGTTCAAACGCGATCTTGCATGCTATTACCCCCGCAAATCAAAGCCCACATTTTGTAAGCAATAAACAAGCTCCGGCTGCAAAAGCAACGCCAAAAGCAGAAGAAAATAAAAAACCTTCGACACCTCCACAAAAACCAAAAGCAAAAAAGAAATAAATGAACCCTCGGAATATTCCGAGGGTTTTATTTTTGACGAATAAGCGAGAGGATTTTTCGCAAATCTTTCTGTAGTCCTGGAGCCAACATTTTTGACAATTCATCTAGACGATCTAACTCACCTTGAATCTCAACAATGTCTTGTAACACAGGAGAAGATTGAGCCGTTTTTTGCAAGGTGCGATTACTACGAACCGCTATCCCATCACGATCTAAAAACGTTAATGGGGATTGTACCCAAGCCTGGGTAAACTGTTCAAGCGCTTGATCAAGCAAAACAGGAGTCGAGTCGAGTCTAATGATATACGACTTCATTCTCTGCCCGTCTGCATAACTTACACGCTCAATAGAAGTGACAGGATAGAGAAGTCGTTTATCTTGCCTTGCCTTTCGAATATACTTTGCCAACAAAGAATAGATATCCTTCGTTTCTTTCTCAAACCCCTGCTCAACGCCAAGCTGCGAACAAAACCAGGCAAGAAGCGTCGCTCCTTCTCGTCTTACCGAAGAAAAAGGATCGATCATTGCATGTTGAGCAGCAACAGATTCAAAATGGCTTTGCGTAATAGACTGGAGAATTTCTAACGAGCGCTTACCATACACTTCATTAATAAAACGCCAAAGCCCTCCAGCATTAAGCGTAGCATGATGCGATCGTTGATCCGAAACCGTCAAAGCAAAGAGCTTTGCACGACTTCTTGCTACAAGCGGCACGAGACTTGCTACATCACGAAGCGATTTCTCAACCCCTCCGTACAAATCCAGATGAAAAAGGTCTAAAGACGCAGCCTCACCTTCATGCGCATACAAAACTGCCGGAAAGGTATATGCCATACCACGATAGAGATGGTAGGGGTGTTGGTTTTGCTTTTTTAGCATCGTCCGTATAACAGCTGGGTTGCTATCGATGAGCCAAGCATTTTGCGCTGGCACACCTTTTTCTCGCCACAAACGAGCCTCTATCCCTGATCCAGCCAAACTAGCAATTTTTGCCTCTTTTAGAGATACCATCTTGGTTAGCTCGGTCAACAGCAGCTCAAGGAAGTGCTTTTTAAGACTTTGTGTCATTTTCTAGCTCCTGTAAGGTCCTAGACGATTCTTCGCACATAATGAATTATATGTCAATCAAATACCTTACAACTGTTGACAAAAGGTATTAAAATATGTATGTTTTGCGCTCCGAAGCACGTCGCTAAGGAGATGAATGCTCCTTCACAATCTATGAGGTAATCATGGGTCAACAATCCGAACTCAAGCAAACGGTTTTTGAGCTGCAGCCACTCTACAAACGGCTACATAGCGAGATCTCCAAAAAGGTCGAACAAGAAGGCCTGCCAGCAAGAACCAGTAATGACACACTGCGGTCTGTCTTGCGAACAATTATTCAAGATCGGCGTGTGCCTCGTGCAGTCAGCACACTCACAGCGGTCTTTAGCTATCTTGGCTACACAACAGAAGATCCGTTTTTTCAGAACTATGTCCGTCTTGCACAGACACTTTCTGATCGTCAGATCTTTATTGTCATCATTTCAAAGGATGCGGCAACGCTTTACTTTGATCTACATGACTACAAGCTTCGACTAGCTCCTGATGACACCGCTGAGCTATTTGCAAAAGCTTTCGGCGAACACGAAGCCGTCATCAACGGCATTCTGAATAGCCATAAAGAAGACATCTTGAAGCTTGATGAAGCCTCTTTCTCTGAAAGCATTCTGAACATCCTTTGCAATGAGCTCACCCTCAAGGAGGAAATCGACGCTCAAAGAAAAGCAAAGATCGGGTTGTTCAAAATCCTGAGTGATAACATCTTGTCTGCCATCAAAAAAAATCACGATGGCACAATGACGAGTCTCGCCGAAAGGATTGGAGTTTCACGCTCAGCATTACAAAATGCTGTAACCAATCCCTACAAAACGAGAATGTCGATAGAGAATTGCCAAGAGATTCTCAATAAAATCGAGGCGCTTGGACAACCGGTGTCTCTACCTGTTGGAACTTGTGACGAGCCCTCGCACACAGAAGCAACAGAAGTGCTCTTACAATCGATCAATGCTGAAGACATTGCTTATACCGCGATTTCTATCGTGCAAAGTGGCGCACGTATGTTTGAAGCCGCAGGCAAAGGATTCGTTTTTCCACACGAACTTCAAATCAAGGCGCTCAATGCGGCACAACTCCTAAAGCGTATAGCACTCCAAGGAAAGCGAGAAGACGAGATCATCGAAGGTCGTCCTCTGACGACAGAAGCGATGCACAGTCTTTCGGGTCGTAACTGATGGCAAAACAACAAACAACTAGGAGTACCTCGATGAAGAGTAAAAGCCAAGTGAGTGGTCTCTGGGGTGGAATGACTCTAAAGACTAATCCTAGATTACTTACCGAGCACCTAGGGAGAAGTCTTTATGAGGACACTTCGCTCCTTGTATGGGAGATTGTCCGCAATGGGCTTGTTGCCTGTATGCCTGATCCTCACAAGTGGGCACCAAAGTCCACCAATGTCGAAACACGGGTTATGACTGGTCACCCACTTTGCCGTGCTGAACGAGCGCTCATTGTGCTCGACTATGGCTGTGGGTTTACCAAGAACAATATCCAACGTTTCTACGAACTCGGCAGCGGAAGCAATAACGCTGGCAACAACGCTGGAGCAAGCCAAAAGCGACTTGGTCGCTTGGCACTTTTTCCGCTGAGCGCTTCCTATCGTGATGACGTATTTGATGCACCCATCTTTCTCTTCACACGGACGACGCCAACGGGCAACGTAACCATGGTTACGCTCTCCGCAGCAAGTCTATGCGAAGGCAAAGTAGAGGAAAAAACCATCAAGCCGAATGCTTCAGAGCTTGGACCCTTTGTTGGGATCAAGGGAACATTCAGCATGTTCGTCATCCCGAATACCGTTGTTGAAAGCAACGAAGAGCTTTACGACGCGCTAAAATGGCGTGTCCCTCGTGATGCTAGCAAGTCCGTAAACCTGACGGTGAACAACCAAAAGGTCACGCCACCTGCTCTCGCGAAACATGCGTTTAATGCCGGTAATGGTATTACCGCTTATCTCGACAGAAACCTCGATGCAGGCAGCATTGAGTCTGGAATTTGGCTCTGCGATGCTGAGACTGGCCTGAGATGTTCGCTTGCAACGAAGCTCAATCCGGCTTTTCTCCCGTATCCGCTCAATAGCCCGCTACTTAAGGGCGACATCATGATTCCAGGCATCCTGCAACAACAAGATACGAGTCGAGGTAATCTAAACTCGTCCTATCTGCGCAGTAAGGCTTGGACAAAGATCGTCGATCAACTTCGACTCCATCTGGTGTCCTATGCATCAAAGATTCTTGGAGACGCGGATGAATTCAAGTCACGCGATCCCATCAATAAGTGCATCCAAGAGATGGTCCAAGCATTTACCAATGCTTTTGGGGCGCCGATCTACCAGTTTGGTGAAGGTGACGAACCCTTTGGAGCGACCAATAACCAACCGACGGGTTCGACCAATAATAACCCAACGCCTCGCCCTCCAAGGGGCGATAAGCCAAGTGGCCCGAGATCCCCAACCACAGAAAAGCCTAAGCGAAGAGGCTATGCTGTGCACATTGGTGATCATGATTATCTCATCGTGATGACGCCAAGACCATCTGACAAAGATGTCTTTGGAGTCCTCTCTGTAGGCGAAGATGTTCGTCGTCTGCAATTTAATCCCCGATTATGAGCTCTAAAAAAGCTCAAGGGCCCTTCGCAGCGCGAACATATGTTCTTGCGCTTTATCGAGCTCATTGCTGAGCACGAATATCCTGATCATGCATTGAAGCGTCAAAAGCACGCCTCTCAATTGCGCGCGAGGGTAGGAAACCACTAACCCTCACTATACAAAAAAATCCCCCGAAAGCAGTCTGCTCTCGGGGGTTTTCGTTTTCAATAGCCTTTTAGGCTACAAGATATTGCTCTTCAGCAAAGTTTGTAATGACCTGATAAGAAGATTGGATTCGGAGATCTTTTCTTCAAGTGTCGAAAGTTTGAGAGTCGACCTTTGGAGGTCGATTTTCTCATAACTACGCTTCCACTCCGTATAAAGGTTACGTAGCGTTGCGTTTTCTTTAAGGTGCTTTTCTGTTACTTGCTCGGGAGCGAGTGAAAAATCTCTTTGCATGCTCATACTGTAATCTTCGACCTCATCCGCTAGTTGCTGAACGAGCTCAGATCCTTGCGAAAACTGCGCTTCGAGCACGCTATGCTCTGCTTGTACTTCGCTCAACTTCTTCTTCAGAAGATCGCGAGTAGACGACGATTCAGGCAAAGCTACCATAGGAGCATGGACTACCTGTTCCTGCTGAGCTAGTGCCGGTGTGATCGATTCAATCGCGCGCTGAATGATAGCCGGTAAAGATTGAAGCTCTTTAATGATAGCCTCAGCTGACTTTGTCTCTTCGGCTTTTCGTTTACCTAGCTCCAGGAGAGCTGCTTCATGGGCTTTTACGAGAGAGGCCTCTTTCGCGCTAGCAGACTCGAGCAACGCTCGAACCGCCAGCAGCTCTTGCTGCAGTTCACCATTCTCTCGAACAGCCCCTTGCAATCTCAGCTCATTTTCTTGAGCGATTGTCTCAAGCGAATGTTCATCATCACGCATTTGGATGAGCGCATGCTTGATAACAATAAAGAGATCTTCATCCACCATGTAGAGATTCTTGTGCGAGCCTTCGTTCTCAATGAGTTCGATAGCACCAATAGCATCCTCTAGAGTAGATTGATGCATGCTTCGTTCATCTTTCTGTTTAGTCGCTGAGTGATCACCTACCCGATAAACGTCAGTACGATCATCCTCCTCGACAAGAAGGTCGTCGTCACTTGAGTTTTCTACAAGCCGGAGAATGGACTCTCGAACATTGGATGTCGCAGCTCTCTCTTCGGCTTGAGCTTTTAGAGAAGCGAGATGCGTCTCATGATCCCCAGTGTATACCGGAAGTCGCTCATCGTTCCTTGCAAGCTCTACCAATTCGTCAGCGATTTGCTGATCAAAGTAATATCGCTTTTCTTCCTTGCAATGTACTAGAATTCCAGTAGCAAAAAACAGTCTTTCGAAGTCTGCACAACGGGCAATCTTGTCAAAGAACTTATCCTTACTACTAAGGATTCCTGCGAGGACCCTTAGGTTACCTTCGATCCAGGCATCTCTCACCAAAGCTTTTTGTAGCTTTTGTACGGCTACAATAAACTTAGGATGAACAAAATAGTTGTCACGGATATGACGATATTCGTGAGTATGAACAATTTCAGCCATCGTAAAGATCCTTTCTATCAACGAGAGTGTTGACAGGTGCACAGAACACCACATTTTATTACAAATGTCAACCCTCATATTGTCAGATACGAAAAAACCAGACAGATGCCTGGTTCATTCAGTAATGTTGTTTGAGTGCGCCTTAAACGCTACCCAATGATGTTCAGAATCTCCCCATCTTGGAGACTGCAGGCGCGTGCGAGGCGGATAATCGCCTGCTCGCGAGAATCATCGTCGATACGCGCCAAATACCGACGAATAAATTGATCGCGGTACTTGCCCTGCGAATGTGCAGCTAGCCCACCAAGGGTGCGATTGCGGTTACGGCAATTTTGCATGCCGAGCTCCTTAATCACCTTCTTGGATTCACGTTCGTAAGCCTCATCGCTTTCGAGACGTGCTTCGAGCAATCGAAGACGCATATCGTCTTTCGCCTCCTCGGTGACATCAATGTCACCGATGGATCGACGGCGTCGCCCAGTCTTTTTGGGACTATTCGACTTATCGTTGTCGCTGTCCGAAGCCTTGAGCTTATGGATCTGCTCGATCACCTCATCAAAAGCCAACGCCCTAAGCGCGATCAAATCGGGCTCATCAGCAACCTTTCGTGCATGCTGAATGATCAACTTAATGTCGCTTTGTAGTGCTTCGTTGAACAAGCTCATGTGTTTCGTCACACGAGCGATTGATGCCTCTACGAGCGCGTCCTTATCCTTCATGCTACCTCTATTTGTTGGATGCGAAATTGCCCACAGACATCATCATATTTTAGTATTATTGTCAAGTATATTCTGTACAATTGCCAATAAACTCAATGAAGGCTATCATCACCCTACTCGTCCTTAGACGCCGACCGGCCACTTGCCGCTTCCGTCTTGGGATGAGTTCTTATCAGAATAGTTAACCTTTTATGCCCTCATTAAACCCCTCCAAATCCTTTTCTATCAATTGGGCTGGGCGTGATTTGACGATCTCCGTCGGTCAGCTCGCTCAACAAGCAAACGGTTCTTGTACCGTTCGTTACGGTGACACCGTAATCCTTGCTACCGCTACTCTTGGAAACGCCAAAGAAGACGCTGAATACTTTCCACTTATGGTGGATTTTGAAGAGCGTATGTATGCCGCCGGTCGTATCAAAGGCTCTCGCTTTATTAAACGCGAAGGCCGCCCTACGGATGAAGCTATTCTCTCAGGACGTCTTATCGATCGTGCCATTCGCCCCCTCTTTTCGGACACATTACGCAACGAAGTTGCCGTCATTGCCACCGTATTCTCACATGATCAAGTAAATGACGCTGATATTCCTGGATTGATCGGCGCTTCTTGTGCGCTCGCCATCTCAGATATTCCATGGGCTGGCCCAATTGCCGCTATTCGTATTGGTCGCCGTGATGGCAAATTTATCGTCATGCCTACTTACGAAGAGACGCTTGTTGGTGATCTTGATCTTGTTGTTGCAGGTACCGCAGAAAAAACGCTTATGGTCGAGGCGGGCGCTGCACAACTAAGTGACGCTGACATGCTCGAAGCAATGAAGCTCGCTCATGCCCATCTCTCCCCTGTTATCGATCTCATTCATCAAGTACGTGAAGCCGTAGGTAAAACAAAACTTGATCCAACAGCACCAAAAGACGCCGAAGATGCAGAGAAAAAGGCGAAACGCAAAGAAATCGCCGACAAAGCTCTCGCGTTCTTATCTACGCAGCGAGGTGTCTTGTTTGCAGAACCGCTTAAATCAAAAGCAGACCGTAAAGCAGCTGTTGGCCGCTTGAAAAAAGCCTTGGCAGAAAACCTTGCAGCTATCGGCATTGGCAAAGATGATCTTAAAAAAGCAGAAAGCGTTCTCGATGGTTTTGTAGACTCAGAAGTCACCAAACTTATTTTAGACGAGAAGCGTCGTGCTGATGGTCGTGAGCTTCATGAAGTTCGTTCACTCGGTTCTATGGTTGGGCTTATCCCACGTACTCATGGCTCTGGTTTATTTGAACGTGGTTCAACGCAAGTGCTTACCGCGGTCACGCTTGGCTCTCCAGGCATGGAACAAACGCTTGATACGATGGAATTCCAAACAACCAAGCGCTACTTTCATCACTACAACTTTCCGGGTTACTCGGTTGGTGAAGCAAAATCTAATCGTGGACCAGGACGTCGCGAAATTGGTCACGGTGCTCTCGCAGAACGTGCACTCCTAGACGTATTACCTAGTAAAGACGAGTTTCCTTACACAATTCGCGTTGTATCAGAAGTGCTAGGCTCAAATGGCTCAAGCTCTATGGGAGCTACCTGTGGATCAACCCTCGCTCTGATGGATGCAGGCGTACCGATCAAAGAGCCTGTCGCTGGTATCGCGATGGGTGTTGCCTCAGACGAAGCAACTGGCCGATTTCAAGTGATTACTGATCTTCAGGATCTCGAAGATGGAACCGGTGGTATGGACTTTAAAATCGCAGGAACAAAAATGGCATTACCGCCGTGCAAATGGACACAAAAACTCATGGCATTCCTTGGCATGTTGTCGAAGAAACCATTGCTCGTGCCCGCGATGCTCGTCTCCATATCTTAAAGTCCATGCTTGAGACGATCCCAGAAGTACGTTCAGAGCTCTCTCCTTTTGCTCCTCGTATCGAGAGCTTTAAGATCAACCCTGACAAAATCCGCGAAGTCATTGGTCCAGGTGGCAAAATGATCAACGAGATTATCGCGACCTACAATGTAGAAATTGATATCGCTGACGATGGCACCGTATCCGTCACATCAAATAATGCCGAAAACATGGCGGGCGCTGTAAACTTTATCAAATCAATGACACGCGAAATCGAAGTTGGTGAAATCTTCGAAGGAACCGTTGTTCGCATGATGGACTTTGGTGCCTTTGTAAATATCGCTCCTAAAGTAGACGGCCTTGTTCACGTATCAGAAATGAAGCTAACACGTGTCGAGAAACCAACCGATGTCGTAAACATTGGTGATAAAGTTCGCGTCGTTGCTTACGAGATTGACGACAAAGGTCGCATCAACCTCTCAATGAAGAGACTTGATCCTGAATACAAACCTAGCGAAAAAGATAGCAAACCTTTAAGAAAGAGCTAACCCCTTGCAGGCTCTACCCCCGCTCGACGACGCTTTGCTCTGTCGAGGCGACCCCTTCTCAAGTTTGAGAAGGGTTTTTTGGATGGCAGCCCTTATCTGAAATAGAACAGTCGAAAGATCATTCAGGACCTGCTGATTTGTAAATCGTAGAATCCTATGACCAAAACTCTCTAGATAAGCATCTCTAATATCATCATACTCTACTCTGGCGATCGAATCATGTACCGAACCATCAATTTCAATAATGAGCCGTGCGGATGCACAGTAAAATCGACAATATATTGCCCAATACCGTGTTGTCGTCGAATTCGACAGCCCATTTGCGACCCTCTTAAATTCTCCCACAAAATAATTTCTGGAGCCGTCATCTCTCTTCTTAGCTCTCTGCGTCTTTCTTTATATTGTGGCAGATTATAGATTCTTGTTTGCATAGCAACTACTCCGTTCATTTTTAGAAAACTTTGTCAAATACAAAACCCTTCCCAAGCTTGGGAAGGGGTCGATAAATAAGCGCTAGCGAAGTTTATCGGGGGTAGGGGCTGCTACCGAGTACTTTGTCAAAAGCAACCCTAACCCAATCAAAATAAAGACATCTGCAAGGTTAAAAATAGATCGATATATCGCTATCCAATCACGAACATAGCCAAAGATAAAACGATCATAAGCATTTCCTAATGTTCCACCAATAAACAATGCGAGCGCGACTTTTTGACCTAAGCTGAGCGATGTATGGCTTTTATAAAAATAAACTACACATGTCGTTATAGCTATCATAGCTACAAACAACGGAATAAATCCGGGCACAGGAATATTAAAGCTTAGACCATGATTCTCATGACGCTCAAAACGAATCAATAATCCAAGAAGAGGTGCTTCATAACCAAAAAACCATAGCTTGGTTATCAAATCAACAAGAAAAAACAAAAAAGCCCCAGCACCTAACGATAACCATCGATAGAATGAAGGGGCCGACATGTTCTTAGAGTTCTTGCGTCAACGTTTTCTTACACTCAATACAAGAAGAAGAAGCCGGTCTTGCTAAAAGACGTTTTTCATCAATAGGTTTTTTGCAGTACTTACAAATACCGTATGAACCTGCTTCTATTGAGACGAGCGCTTTTTTTACATCTTTTAGTTCTGAGGTAAGACGTTCGGCAACAGACAAGCCATCAGCCATCGCTGTTACTTCGCTCGCATTGTCATCGTCAGAATTGCTCCCTGACTCAACTTCGACGGACACATTGCCTTCATCATCCTTGTGATAACCCATGTCATGAAGATCTTGCTCTAAACGCGCCTGTTCTTCGACAAGCTTTGATTTGATTTCTTCCAAAAATGTGGCAGTCATATGGACACCAGTATATCCAAAATCGATGGTAATAGCAAAGTGCCTTGATAAAATAATACAGAATGAAAAGAGACCCCGAAGCCCTTGAAATAAATTTCTGGCTGGGGTCTCGACGAGGTGTTCCTCTGGGGACCGAATCGACATCATGTCAACTCAAAGTCACGCAAATGAGAGGGCCTCTAAGGCTACTCTTCTCACCGTGGTTCCGGCAGTGTCCTAGGAGCAACATGAAGTCGCTCAACTTTAAGGAATGCCTGAAACGTTTAAGCTACGAGTCACAAAGTGACGAACTTAAGCGGTGTATTGAGTTTTGTTTTTTGGTCTCTGTGGTGTATTGCCGAAGCAAACACCGAGAACCTAGTGAGAAGATTGGGTCGAACGACATACGAGATGTAGTCCGATGTATCTTCGGTAGCAAAAGGTGCGAATATCACGACACGTGACAAGGTGCTCTTATGGTGACAGCGGCCACTCATAAGCAAGAAAAGAACGAAACAAGACACATGATCTCACCAAAGTGCGACAAGGATACTCCTTGTAGGTAGTCAATCGCCATTAGCGACTATGTTTAGTTTGTGCGCCACCATTGGACAGGTTAACGCGGAAGGTTCGAATCGTGTCCCGCAAAAGCGTAGGACGTGTACGGAGAGGCTTGTCCTCTCTCGATACGGGGGTGAGGCAAAAAAGAACGCGCCTCGAAGGTTCAAATGTCCCTGGAGTGATTGAGACTCTCGCTGGACATCTCTACTATAACATATTTCATATACCCCTACAAAGAATAGGCGATAAGAAAATTTTTTGGCTTAACAAAGCGCCGTTTTATAACGGCGCTTTGTGGATAACGTTATCCACTCCTGCTTTCAGCTTGTGGATAAACTATGGATATCATTCTGCACAGATCGTAAGACGTTCTTTTTCAGATCCAAAGGAGATTTTCGGAAGCGAATCCACCGCTGGTGCATTTGTCCAATCTAATGTCCGTAATAATTGATAGACAACGGGTTTTGAGAGCCTCAGCCAAGGTACTTGGTTTTTACAGGTTGCAACCTGTGATTTGTCTTCTCTAAAGGTTGATGTTGGTGATAACCGCATCATACGAGGATCAAGAGCAAGCCACTCACCACGATCATTTTGCCATGTATCAAACATGGTTGTACCAGTTGCCGCTTGTGGTAAGACCCTTTCATACGACAATGAACCATCCGGTAATACAATTTGTTTGCGTTGAGTGACTCCAAAATACATCAATACCTTAGCTGCTTGATCCTCGGTGAGGTTTTCTGCAAATCGTATACGTCTAAGGTCGGGTGTACCAGATGCGGATAACCACGTTTCGTACTGAACAATCGCTGGCAACTCCTTTAAACGCTGGAGATTTGGCAATCCAGGAAAAAGCGTGATTGGTACCGAAGGGATAGAATCCCAAGTTTCTTTTGAGAAAGCGAGCATCACATCAGCGTCTGATACTGGTAAGACAACCCCCGTACGCTCTGAGCCTGCTTGTGCATTAGGCAAAGAGCTTAGCGTTGCATCCGAAACGAGATGATCATGCTGAATAGTAAAACGTACCGTATCAATATCCATCATAGGCATATTGATCTGGACGATCTCTGACAAAAGCCTCAATTGCACATCAACATAACCATATCGCCAACTATCTTTTATCAATTGGTAGCGTGATATTGAATCTCCCCTCTCCCAATCAAGCCCCTCGCCTATTGTCTTATTATGACAAATAACAAAAGGCATGAGCTTTTGTTCGCCACGCGCTAATCCAAAGAGACAAGGTTGGCGTGTATCTTCTGAAATTGCCGTTTGCCAGGTATCAGGTAAACGCTCTAGCCATTCTTCTGCGATAAATTGCTTTGCTTGTCTCGGTGATGCAACAAGAGTGATCAATGGTTCTGCTGGTAACTTGATGGTTTGCGATAACCACCATGACATAAACCCAGAAAACACTATAAGAAGTAGAGCAATAACAACAAACACAATACGCCACGTTTTGTACCAAGGAATCGTCTCTCCAGAACCCAGAATCAACTGGCTCTCTTGGTTTAGCGTAACTATATAAGACATGACGGCAGTATACACAGGTCTTGACGTAAAGTCTCATCCTATGGAACGGGGTATGTATGGCCTCATCAATTCTTACCGCCTCTATCATTGGGTTAGATGCGCGTTCCATAACCGTAGAAGCAGACATTTCTAACGGACTCCCAGCACTCACACTCGTTGGATTACCTGATACCGCCGTGCAAGAAGCACGCGAACGGGTAAAGTCCGCTATCAAACACGCTATTAATGATTTTCCTAAAACACGTATCACCGTCAACCTCGCTCCAGCAGATGTAAAAAAGGTTGGCACTCCTTTTGATCTCCCAATTGCCCTCGTGATACTTGCAGAGCATGGCAGTATAAAATCAGAATCACTAGAGGGACTACTCGTTGCAGGAGAGCTCTCTTTAGATGGTTGCTTGCGACCTGTCCATGGCGCACTCTCTTTTGCCTTGCTCGCAAAAGAGCTCGGCATCAAACAGCTCATCCTCCCTACAGAAAATGGACCTGAGGCTGCTTTAGTTACAGATATAGAAATTCGTACTGCAAATCATCTGAGCGAAATCATCAAATCATTAAAGGGCAAATACACATTACCTATCGCTCAAAGCGATACTCTTACCGCTTCGCCTATCATTCATCCTGACTTTGCAGCCATTCGTGGACAATCACAGGCAAAACGCGCTCTTGAGATTGCAGCCGCTGGCGGTCACAATATTTTGCTCCAAGGACCACCTGGGTCAGGTAAAACGCTTTTAGCGAGAAGTTATCCAAGTATCTTGCCTCGTTTATCATTAGAGGAGATTTTAGAAGTCACACGCATTCATTCTGTTGCCGGCCTATTACCAAAACACTCGATGGTGAGAGAACGTCCTTTTCGCGCACCTCATCATAGCGCGAGTGATATCTCGCTTATTGGTGGCGGAACCGTCCCACGTCCTGGAGAAATCTCATTAGCGCATCGTGGCGTTTTGTTTTTGGATGAATTTCTAGAGTTTCCTCGCGATGTATTAGAAACATTACGACAACCGCTCGAAGACGGAACCGTTACTATCTCACGCGCTGCGGGTGCCATGACCTTTCCGGCACGCTTTTCGTTAATCGGTGCTATGAATCCTTGCCCATGTGGATTTGCCACGGACCCTGATCGTTCATGTGTTTGTCCACCGCTTTCGTTATTACGCTATCAGAAAAAACTTTCTGGCCCACTACTCGATCGCATTGATCTCTTTTTAGAAGTACCCAAGCTTCCAACACATGACTTAACCGATCAGCTAGAAGCAGAGACAAGTGAGTCTATTCGTAATCGCGTAGAACAAGCACGACACATTCAACGGCAGCGTCTTCTAGAAACAAACCTTCAAACCAATGCCGAGATGACGAGCGAACAAGTACGCAAACGCATTACTCTTACAAAAGAAGCTCAACTACTCCTGAAGCACGCCATAGACCGCTATCAATTGTCAGGCCGGTCATATTTTCGTCTACTTAAAGTTGGGCAAACCATCGCCGACCTCGCAAATTCTCAAGAAGTGCAGGCCGAACATATTGCAGAGGCGCTGAGCTATAGGCAGGGGTAGCCTTCGTACTAAATTATCCCTGCCCTTCTTTGGGAAAGAAGGGTGAATGAATCTGAATAGCATATGAATACCTTTGGAGCACGATTTGAATATCGAAAAGACTTGTACAACAAATCTAAAGAGCTAAGAAAAGAACAAACGATTGCAGAACGGGTCTTTTGGAGGTCTGTTTTAAAAACTCACCCTTTTAATCAATACACTTGGAATAGGCAGAAGCCGATTCATCAATTCATCGCCGATTTTTATTGTTCGAAGCAAAAGATTGTGATTGAAATTGATGGGGAAATCCACAAATACAGCACGGATTATGATAATGCCCGAACAAGATATCTCAACGAATTAGGATTAACCGTACTACGATATACAAATGATCAAGTCCTCCATTGCATTGAAAAGGTGAGAGCAGATTTACTGACATACCTTCACCCCGAATCATCCCCTGCCCCTTCTTTAGGAAAGAAGGGCAACTGACTTCAGAGGTCTGGCCATCAGAATTCCTTCTTTCCTAAAGAAGGACAAGGATGATTAGGGACGTGGTCGGGCAGGAGTAATTGTCACCCACCCTCTTGACATTATTTAGTATTTATGATACTTTGTTTGAACCAAGACGGCAACAAAATACCGCTGTGAAGCGGAGTGGCCAGCAAAACTAACAACCCTTTCCTGAGCCCGCCTGAGATCATTTCAACGGCGGGCTCTTTCTATATCTGTTTTTTCAATCATCTGTCTTTCTTCGTTCTTTTATGCTAATATTAAATTACACATATTCATTGACCTAGCATGCCAAATCTGCTAACGTCTTGTGACCTAAATTCAAAGTTGGTGTTTTTACCGCTTTGATTGTCTGAAGTAGAGGCGCCCGATGATTGCTCAAAACAATCTCAACGCGTCTGTATCAAGACCTCGGTATGTCTACTACCCCCAATCCACTCATACGTCTCGCGACGCGCGCCATCCTAGCCACCCTCCGTGGCCTTAATGCCGTGCGCCGCGCTTTTTTATCTATCATCCGCCCTACAGGACCATTTTTTGCTAAGATTGGCGGTTTTTTGGGTAAATGGCTGATTCGCCCGCTTTATCGTCTTATCATGACGATCCGTCTCCGTATTAATAAAGTCAGCGTAACAACGAGAGGCTTTCTCTTTTCAGTATTTACCAATCGTTACGCTTTTCATGCTGTTTTACTCGTAATTACAGCGGTCTCTGTTTATAGTCAGTTACAAGCAAAAGGCGCTATCGCTTTAGATGCTGGTCAACGCAGCCTTCTCTACACCCTTGTTACGGATGGTCGCGACACCATCGTTGAAGAACGTGTCTATACAGACAATACCGTTAATAATACCCAATATCTTGCCGACGCTGGTGTTATTGAAGCCGTGCCTGCTATTGATTTTGATTATGGTGATAGCGAAATTGCCGACACATCGGTTCCGGGCTCGATTGCTGTCTTGCCTGAGCACGAAGTACTTGAAGGACACGAAGCTATTACTCTCACTCGCACGAAAACAGAAGACTATGTCGTAAAAGAAGGCGATGTTATCGGCTCTATTGCTCGTGACTACGGCGTAAATGTCGGAACCATTCTCTGGGCAAACAACCTTACAGTTCGCTCACTTATTAAACCGGGCATGACGCTACGCATCCCACCAGTGTCTGGTGTCTTACACAAGGTAGCGAAAAACGAGACGCTTTCTAAGGTAGCGAAACTTTACGGAGTGGACGAAGAAGCGATCACGAAAGCAAATAATCTTGAGCTCAACCAACTTAGTGTGGGCGCTGAGCTTATTATCCCAGGCGGATCCCCGGTTTCTTCTGCAACACCTGTTGCTGTTAAGCAACCTGGTACATCCATCAAAGCAGATGTTCCAATCTCACGTATTGCTGGTAAAGCAGTAGACGTTTACCAAGAGATCTCCGGTAAGGATGACTCTCGTCCAAAACCAGCAGACATCGTTGAAGATGCACCAACCACCAAACTCCTTTGGCCAACACGCTTAAGACAAATCAACCAATACTATGGCTGGAATCATACCGGTCTTGATATCGAAGGTGACTATACGGATCCAATTTATGCCTCCGAAGACGGTGTTGTGACAACATCGGGCTGGAACTCGGGTGGTTACGGTATGCAAATAATCATTGAGCATCCAAATGGTTTTAAGACCCGCTATGCTCACGCCTCCAAGATCTTCGTAAAGGTTGGTCAAAAGGTGAAGCGCGGTGAGGTGATCGCGATGGTTGGTACAACAGGTCGCTCAACAGGTACTCACCTTCACTACGAGGTATACCTCAACGGCATTCGTTTAAACCCACTCAAATACACCAAGTAACAAAAAATCCTCTCTTTTCAGAGAGGATTTTGCTATCAAATAGCTATGAATAACAACTCACTATTTCCAAGAAAATACGCTTTTCGAATCTAGCTTATGGCTTAATGGCAGTGCTTCTTTTTTGACACACAGTTGGCGCTTATTAAGCAATAAAACCTCCCAATAGGGAGGTTTTATAGAAGAGTTAAACAAGGAGCGTTAGCAATGGAGCGACACTATCTCCTTCGATAATGACATCGTATTTTTCTTTCATTGCACCATACCTCTCTGAGATGGGTTCACTTTCATTAGTAAAACCAACGGTGAGAACAGAATCGGCTTCAAAACCAGTAATCATTCCGAGATCACCGAGACTATCACCCAATAACAAAACGTTTTTACGCTTCGTTATCGCTCTATCCACCTCTGGAATGAGAGTTACCGTCACTTCATCTTTATTTAATGAGTGAACAACTGGTGGGATAATCTTTGTAAAGTTTCCCTCTTTATCAAACTCCATACGATTCGAGATAACATGAATATTATCCATGTAGACATTCTTTCGCTTCAAGAACAAAGGAATGATCTCACCAATACCTGAGGCAGAAAGGATAATTATCGGGACGTTATGATGCGAAAAGAGCGCAAAAAGGTCACCGCATGACTCCTTTAATTCGAGAAGCTCAGCATCTAAAATCTGGTTAAGATGCTTGAGATTCATGCCGCTTTCTACTAATAGCGCATAGTGCGCCATCCACCACTCAAACATCTTTGCTTTACGTTCAACAAGCGTTCGTGTTTTGTCAGATTCAAAAGGAGCGTACTTGTCATAAAGCGCTTGAGCGCTTAACGCATAGGCTTCTCCAAGATAATCACCATCTTGGCGTAGAACTGAGATGGCGGATGGTAGTTTTTTTCCATCTTTTTGTGTCTTGGTGAGCGTGCCGTCAAAATCTGCTAAAACATGAACGGTGCTCCAGTCTCCGTGTCGGATAATTGCCTGGAATCGAGCAAGCTTATCTGGGTGATTGATGTACATAGCGTTTCATCAATAACATAGAAAGCAGATTCTTGACAAACCAAAGAAAACCGCGCTAATACATAGGCTCGTTCTTTAACAAAAGCTGGAGAAGTCAGATGCAAACAGCAACAAAAACGCTAGACACGCAGGTCGAGATACGCCCAACGCAGTACCCTGCTGATACACGGTTTATCTTATTGCAACTCATAGAAGCGGTATGTGGGCTCTATAACGCATACCTCAATGACGTTCTAGCAAGAAACCAATACGTACTCGACAAGCTTAATAAGCTGCCAAAGTATGTACAAAAGCAGCGTCTCCTCGAGACAGCGGCTTACTACGACAATGGCGAGTTACTTGTTTATCAGTCGCAAGCGCTAACGAACAAGCCTCAATTAGATGAAGGTCTCGGTGGCCATCAGCCAACAGGAGGCATCTTTCGCTATCGTATACAGGATGGCAAACGCCAATTGATTGGCAACTTCTCGCACCAACAACTCAAGCGAAATGCTCCACCTGAGCTACGTGGAATGTCAGATGTCCTAGATGGCTACATCTACGGTGGATATACCTACAAAAAGGTTCACACCGCTCGGACTGAACCGTGGCACCCCTTCTACTGGTCAAAGCATCAACGCTTTACGCGTTTGCAAAAAGCTGGTTTAACCTCATCTTTTGACGAGCTCATCGCTCGTTACACCGAGCCACTGCCCTTGGTGGACGGTGATGCATGTTGCGCTCGTTGGCAACGTGACATCATGCGGGGCCAACAGACGGCATTTGCTTTCTTCAACGATGGTTCAACCTCCTCGCATATAGCCTTTGAGGCCTTACTGTCCCTGGAGCGCGCGATCAACGCCTATCTCGTCGAAGACGATCACGATAGAAGCGCAAAGGCGCTTGCCGACCTGATCAGCACTTCGCAAGAGATAGCCGCGTTCTTCTTGCGCGTGCTCGAAGCGCCGATCTACAAACCAGACCTGATCATGAAGCCATTCTATGATCTACTCAGTCTTCAGCATGCTGGCACCCTCAAAAAGGACAATCGCAAGATTCGCTACATGTCTGAAGAGCTCATCCGAAAAGACGGGTCTCCCGCGAACGGTATAGCACTCTTTCGCAGCTTCTGATCTACTCGATCAGATGATCAGTATCCCCCTCGCTAAAAAGCCAGGGGGATTTCTTTTGCTTCATTGACCCGTTTATCGTGCTATGGCATTCTTTCGGCACAATCTCGGGCCCTTAGCTCAGCTGGTAGAGCGCTTCCATGGCATGGAAGAGGTCAGCGGTTCGAACCCGCTAGGGTCCACCATACAAAAAACCACCATTTGGTGGTTTTTTGTTTAACGTACTTCTTCAAAAAGCGCGATTCTATCTCTTTTAACATTGTTTCTTTTATCTGATTGCTTCATCGCGCCCTGTGCTTGCTTGAATGATTTCATTAATGCAAGTGATGCTTTTGGATCTAGTGCAGGATGCATTGCTTTTTTTAATACTATTAACCAAGATTTCTCGATATCTTGTGTTGTTGGTTGTAGTGATCTCCATAGTTCAATAACCGGGAGTCTTTGCACAACCTCTGTCTCAGTGACCGCTATCTCTATAGGGGCTGGAGTGTTCACATCATCATCCTCAGATTGATTTACGTTACGCTCTGGGAGAGTCTCTGCGTCTTTATACACCTGACGTGTTCGTAATTCGCTTTCAAGCATCTCCATACGCTCATGACGGATTTCACTTTTTGCGCCATGAGACATCGCTTGATGCTGCTTCCATTCATTTAACTCGGTTACGAGAGCCTGTTTATCCTGTCTTGCGAGTAATGCGCGGTACAACGCCTTTCTTGTAGACCTTAGATCTTGGGTAATAGAAGAAGCTTTTGACAATAATGCCTGATCTTTATCGGATTCGAGTGACTTTTGAACTTCTGCCAAAGACTGGTCATATGCTTTTAACGTTTCACGAAAATGCGCACGTAAGGCTTTCGTTTCTGCGAGAAGCCTTGCGCGCGCATCTTTTGCTGTAGCAGCATATTCTTCTGACATGCCTAAACCATACGACGTATCATCAGAGAGATAGTCTCCAATTTTCTCAAAGAGTTGAGAAAAGATACGTCGTAAGCTAGGCATAAGATTATGGTTGCACGGGTGTAGAAGGGCTTTGTGTTTGAATAGATTCTTGAATTGGCTCAGGAAGCGCTTGTGGCTTTGGAGCTTCTTGCGCTGCTTTTGCAGCTGAGATGCTATTGACGCGTTGTTTTACCGCATCGCTATCTGGATAAAGATCTTGTACTGGCTTAAGGGTTGCAAGAGCTTTTTCGTAGAGACCCTGCTCTTCTTGAAGAGCTGCAAGATACCATCGTGCATTTGCATTATCAGGTGCAAACTGGACTATCTTTTCTAAAAGATCGCGACTCTGATCCTTACGTCCATCACGGTAGTAGAGAATGGATAATTCGAAGGCGACACCTACGTCTTTGTTATTAAGGACAAGGACCTTTTCTAATTCGCCAACGGCATCTTTTACGCGATTTTGACGTTCATAAACAACACCGAGCTGATAACGAGCTGCAAGATAGTCTGGCTTTGCTGTTATCGCTTTCTTTAAGAAATCTTCTGAAAGAGCAAGGTTTTCTTGGACGCCTTTTTCCGCTTCTGCCTTTTTTGCTGCATCAGCTGTGCCGATAGCGGAACGATAGGCATCCGCGCGCAAAAGATAGAGCTTACCGATTTCTGTGAGGAATACTGGGTTTTGAGGCTCGAGTTTTGAGGCTTCGCTATAGTATTTAATAGCATACTCATCGGCTCCACGGACAAAGCTCGCGACCGATTGATACATCAAACCAAGGTTGGACCAATTATCTACATTGCGTGGATTTACTTTTGTCGCCTCGATGCCTTGGTCAACGGCTTCTTTGATAGCCGCGTTGATCTTATTTGCATCTTCGTCTGTTGCCTTTGTTTGGATAAGTCTTGCTGCTTTTACAAGATTTGCCTGTGCAAGATTACGTGTATACACATCAGAAAGTGGGTTGAGCTCATTCGCTGACTGTATCTTGTTCATCACCTCATCGAGATTGCCGTTTGTTCTAAACTGACTTACAGCATTAGTAAAACGCATTTCTGCTAATGCACGTTGACCAATAAGCCATGTGACAGAAATAGCGATAACAGCCATGATAACAAGCTTAACGGATAATAATCCGAATAGTACCGATGATTCTTTCTCCCAGGTAATGGTGTTTTTGCAGCAAGAGAAACAAGGAGCGCAAGCAATAACCAGAAGACAAAGAGATGAGAAACGCCTACGTGTGCAAAAAATGATGTAAAGACAATTGCGACGATACCGGTAAAGGTAACAAGGTAGGCATACCACGTATCATCATCTTTTTTTCTTTTAAAGAGCCTACTGACTGCTTTTACTGCAAGTGACAAGATAACAATAAGCCATAACGAGATGCCAGCAATACCTGTTGTAGCAAGCAAGGTCATGAATGCAGAATACCCACGATCAAATCGTACATTCCAGAATGGCGAGAGGTTTACCAATTGATTACGGTATTTCGCATAATCGTAAATCCATGTGCCAGGACCTGTGCCAAAGATAACATTGTCACGTAAAGCCTGTTTTGCAATGGCATAAGATGCTGTTGCCGAAGGTGATACTTCGCTAGCGACATTTAATGAAACAGGTACTTTAAAGGCAAGGAGTACAACAGAGAGAAGGATAAGCAATCCTGGGATCACGAGCTTAACAGGGCTTGTTACTTTTCTGGTACGTGCAAAAGCAATAACGACCATCGTAATGGCACCCACCAAAATAATCGCCCAAGTAAGCCAATAATCAACCAATAGAATGTATGCAAGTGATACGATGCCCGTCGTCCATACAATCAATCTTGCTACTTTGCCTGCGGTGCCACTTGAACCAAGTAAACAAACTTTATTACGGCAACCATGAAAAGCGAGTCCAGCGGACAATAATAACGGAACAACAAGATATGCGGCGAGCGAATATGCTGTACCGACCGTATTTATGCCATTGTTTTGAAAAACACCACCAACGAGATGTACGCCAAAAATCTGCAATAACCCAAATAGAGCAACAAACAAAGAGCCTCCTAGATAAGCTAAGAGAAGATCATAAAGCTTTTGCGTTGAACGTACTTGATGTGTAACGACAAAGTAGAGAGCAATCAACGAAATAACGGTTGCAAACGACCAAACAACCTGCCCCGGAGCTCCAAAAAACGAGAGAGGGCTCTATCCTGTGAAAACGCCGCGGACAATAAATACCCGATACCATACAACCCAACAACAACATGCATCCAATGACGTGTTAAGACGAGTTTGCGCTCCGCAACAACCTTTGCGATCCAAGCGACTAGCATAAAAGCAACAACCGGGATTAAAACGCTTTGTTTGCTAAAATCAATGGCGTCCGTAAATCTTTGGCAAGCAATAAGCGGAAGCGCAAATACCAAAAGGTACAAACATCCGTCAATAAAGCGACTTAAAAACTTCGCGAGACCTGGCATTTTTTTGCCGGTTCAGGCGTTTGGACCGAAGGAGAGGGTTGGATAGTAGAAAAAATATTGGACATACCAAAAGGGCGTTTATAGTAATGCGTGGAGTATAGCATATACGTAGGCCAATTTAAAAAGCGCATATTGTGCGCTTTTTAAATTAAGATCAATATCGCTATTCAACAACCTCTTCAACTACGACTTCTGGTACAATAGGTTCTTCGATTTGGTCTATTGCAGGATCATCTACAGGTTCTTCGATAGGATCCTCTTCAATCACAATTAATTTACCTGTTAGCGGATCAATTTCACCGTAGGTGCCATCAGAATGATACTGAAGCGTACCAACTTGAGCTGGATTTACCTGCCAGGCAAATCGAATATCTACGTCTTGCTTTGTTTCAAGAACAATATCAAACCCTTCGTCGGTAATTTTATCTAACCACCAATCTCCCTTTACATGAGTTAGGGCCGTCACCTGAGGTACAGGGTAAGCAAGAATACTCGGATATGAGACATGTACCGAAGTGCCTTCCATCTCAATAAAAGCGAATCCTTGATGCTGCGCGCCTGATTGGGTAGCTACGTCAGCAGTAAGATTCTTCGCGTTGTTTTGCGCAGGCATCCAATAACCTGGTTGGACAAAGACTTCAATCATCCCAATATCACCTTTTTCGAATGATTCTAACGCATACCCTACAATCATCCCTTCATTAGTAGCTTTTACTCCAACACCAGGTATAGAAGACACCATAATTGCATCACCTGAAGCAATAGCGCCATTCATTGTAGACACCTTGGTTGGCACGCGGCCCGCTAAGGCAACCGGGAATGTCCCCTCAGTAGCAGCACCAAGGTAAATCCAGGGCAGTAGTAAATAATACCAACGGCCGTCGAAGATTCATCCATGGTACGTACCATTTGCATATCCGCTTTTGCATTGATCATTACCAAGTCTCCTGGCTCAAGCTTGTCTGGCGAAGAATATCGTTCAGCCAAATCAAATGCCGCATGCGTCGTAAAGCTTGTTGCACTAACACCGCCTAAGAAGAACGCATCACCTTCGGCACTTACAGAGAATGTCGTTGATCCGTATTCATTTGTAAGGGTCATTGATCCATCCGCAGCAAAGGCAGAACTCATATCAAAGCCAGGCTGAATAAAGACTTCGATTACACCGCTAACATGAGCGTCTTCGAGAGCAATACCGATGATTTGTCCAGGGCGCGTTGCCTTCATTGCTACACCTGGAATCGGCGAGGTTGTGAGACGATCACCAGCTACAATCGTACCGTTTCCTACAGAAACTTTTGTAGGGACTCGACCAGCGAGAGCTACTTGAACGTCACCTTCCCAACCAAGCAAGAAACCTGGTTTTGTGGAGATAACACCAATGGTGTCATTGTCATACTCGATACCATTTGTGATTTCTACGGTAGCCGTAGCTGTTTTTGTGATTTTGACGAGATCACCAGCTGAGGCCGTACCGGAGACATTGTACATTTCGGCAAGATCGAACGCATCTGAAGTGATGGTACCGTCTGCAAAGATTGATCCTGCAACAGATGTTGGACAGGTTGCTCCGTTGGTTACATCGTCCAAACAAAGCCCTGCATTTGTATAACTGATCACCATATTATAATCAGCCGTACCCGTCGCGCTTACAGCTTCACCCACTAATAAACGACGAGCAAATAGATCCCAACTTTGATCTAACGAAGAGCTATTGTTTGAAACACGGACAGCAGGACCAATAGACTCTCCTCTCATAGTTATAAGACCATCTGTAGAAGTGCCTACGGCAGCAGAAATATCAATATTGCTATCCGTCATGTTAATCATTGATGCATTGTCATTTGCCTTGTTTAGCAAAATCAACGTTGAAGAAACATCTGTATAATAACTGTATAATGCAGTAGAAGTTGTCTTAGTTAGACCGTTATTCTGGAATGGTAACCCCTTACTTCGATCAGCGGTTGTAAAGAGCGCCGTACCTGTCACTCCAATATCATTAAGCATAAGGACATCGAAGCCATCAATACCACCTTGGTTGTGAGAAGCTGAGAGCACAGGCGTAGATGACGCGCCATAATTACCAATAACAACTGAACCACTAACTAAATCAAGAAGCGTAGAACTTACAGCGTTAAAGTAGCCTCGATTCCAACGTTTACTAGCATCTCCTATAGTATAGGTATCATTTAAAAACGGTGAGAAATTACTTGCAATACCTTTTCCTGGGGTTACAATAATATTTGTATTGAATGTCGTTGTTGCATTTCCTAGCCCTATATTAACACCTCTTCCTCCAACCAAATCAAGTGTTCCTGCCATAGTATCACCCATAATATATGAGCTAGAAACAGAAGTGATTGGCGGCAAAGATACATCATTAAAGAACTCAATATAATGTTGATTGTCCCATGTACCAGAGCCATGATTAAAGGCGATACCGTCATCATCAAAACCTTTAGAAACAAGAGTGCGATACGAATCTAACCATGGAAAAGCAGGGAATAAATCAGGGCCTGTGGTTGAAGCGTTTAGCACCACCGGACCAAAGCCTGTACTAATAGATGTGCCTGCATTGTAAACATCCTGTAGCGTGAGGCTGCTTAACATATCTACCGTAGCAATACCCGTCCAACCTGTATCTGTACCATCAGTATTTACATAAAGTTGGGAGCCTGGACCCGCCGTAGAATTTGAACGGAACATTAAGTCACTAATAGCGGAAGGCGTGTAACCAAGCGTATTTGGATCTTGATCATCAATAAGCCATATTGAGGCGTTTGTTAATTGAGAGCGTAGCTCAATCATCGCTCAATATCGACACCGTTACTGAACCTAATTGGTGCCACATCATCCACACCACCTCCTACCTGTGTTTCGAGCGAGAAAAGGCCATCGATATCCATGCTCATGTTTGCAGCGCTAGTGCCATTATCCACTACTGAGAAATAAAGATAGTCATTACCAACCGTAATCGTAGATGTGTTTGTGCTGAGAAGTAACGATGGGTTATCAAACTTATCTGTTAAATAAGAGATTCTTGCCGTGCTTGCACCGTACAGATAGCTTTGACCAGCTGGCGCATTCACACCATCACGATCTGAGCTAAATGTGAGCTCTACGCCTCTACCGTTCCCCGTATCATAACCTATGATATCAAAACCGGTGGTCGTAACGCCGGCAATACCACCACCAATCATTCGAGTAGCTGTAGCACCAAAATCCTCCGTAAGAAAATCTGAGCTTGTGCCCGTTACTGAGGTTAATTCGATATGACCGCTGTTTAACGTGATGGATTTACCAGCATTATAAGCGCTTTGAAGTGACCCATCCGCTAAACAATTTGTACCATTTGCTAAACAGACGCTCTGACCACCAACGAATATTTGAGAGGAAGAAACAAGAGAAGCAAAGAGGGTTGTTGCGGTCGCATTGGTAAAGGTTGCATTCGAGAAGACGAGACCAGAGCCATTAAGATCTGTTATCGTTCCACTTGGAGCAAAAAGAGAGCCTGTCACATTCACGAAACCGATGGTTGAAGTACCAACCGTTGCTGAACCAGCAGCAAAGGTGGAGCCAACAAGGCTTGAGAAGAAGCCATTCGTTGAAGTAACGCTTGTGAATGTCGCATTTGTTGCAAGAAGACTTGTGATATTGCCGGAGTTTGCGATCAAAGAACCTAAGGCTGCATTCGCAGCAAAGAAATTCGTTGAGGTGGCATTGGTCGTTGTGCCATTAAGGATGGTCACATTGCCGAAACTGCCATTCCAACGTAGAGATGGTGTACCAAGAGAATAGGTAAGGTCAGTGGTTGGAAGAAGATTTGATGGATTGTCCCAGAAACCGTGAGAGTACTCGTAACAACAGCATTTGCGATCGTTGCTGTATCTGTAACGTTTACGGTATTAGAAATAGCTCCTCCAAGAAGGGTGAGGGTTGCTGTAGCAACAGAGCCTCGGTTAGTAACGGAGAGAAGGGTGTCAGACTCAATACCCCCTGGCAAACAATCCGTCCCATCGGCTAAACAAACATTCTGACCAGCAACGATAAGATTCGTGCTTGATACAACGCCTTGAGAGGTAATAGTAAATGCTGGCGTACCTGCATTGGTGAGAGCTCTAAAAGCAAAGTCATTTGCTGCACTTGCGCCATAGGATCTCACATCTAAAGCACTTCTGGTTGAAGTGGCTGCGGTGGTTGAAGCTTGAGTGATGGTGAATTGTGATTCTCCACCATAGGTGTCAGTACTAGATGGACTCATTCCGCCAAGTTGAGCAGAATTAATGGCTTGAGGAACGGCTGTAATGGGTCTTCGTGGACTCATTTCTCCATCGGCTCCAATAGTTACACCGAGATAGAGGCTGTCTGAGTTCCAATCAATATTGGTAAATGGGAGTTGAGTAACACCATCACCAAGAAGAACGGTAAAGAGACCATCTTGAACGGTGACATTAACAGGCAAAGGGACAGCTGTAGTACCACTAGCTGACCAAAGACGATTGCCTGCTACAGCTGCATCATAGAGACTAAACTCTATTTGATAGACACCATCTACCACTGGATAGCCTGAGGCATCCATGAGACGAGCTTGGTAGGTGACATTAGCACGGACGCCGGGGCGGCGTGAGCAGAGGTCGAAAAAAAGGAGACCGCAAAATAGTATTGCGGCAAAAAGAGCGTGCGCTTTGCGTTTTGCAAAATATTCATAGAGATTACTCTCCATCGCTGTAGTCAATATCAAAAACAATACCGCCAATAATATATTGGTAGGAATTTTCTATTTTATGAGTAGACCATTTATCTTATGTTACTGATTATTTCAGTGACATCAGACCCCACAAAATATCTTTCATACTGACCACTTCTCATCACAAGAATCTCATTCCCCAACGAGATTCAGGACTCTGCAAATGGTTATCTTTATTATAGCTTTGATTAACTAATCGATGAGCCAAGTTATAATATTTCGCTAAACAAAGCCCCGTATGTGCATTTTTCGCATCATACGGGGCTTGTTGATAAAATGTGTATAAACTGTTTATTGTTTTTACTCTTCAGGAGCAGACTCTGGCACAGGAACTTCTTCAGATACTACTGTTGGATCACTTACTACATCTACCTGTGGAGCGTCTACATCAGGATCGGTGATAATTTCAGTATCATCAACCACCTCTTCTTCAGGCTCCTGCACAATAACCTGACCAGTCGTTGGATCAACAAGCAAGCTCGTTCCATCAGACATCATCATCATGGTTGAGCCACTAAGCGCACTTGCCTCCCAACCAAAGATCACATCAAATGTTTGCGGTTGCTCTAAGATGATATCAAATCCTGTATCGCTATAATTATCCGTAGACCATGATCCCACAATGAGACCGCGCGGTGTTACCTGTACAAATGGGTAGCCAAGCAACGTTTCAAACGAGACATGGACTTTAACGGCACCAGACTCAATAGAGGCGAGGCCGCGACGAACAACACTTGGCGAAGATTCAGAAATGTTTGTTACATAGGTGTTATTTTCGATAATCTGCGCTGGTGTTTGATTAGGCTTCGAATACCAAACGGATTTTACAAAGACTTCAATCATTCCTGTATCAGCACCTTCATAACTCTCAAGAGCAATGCCCACTACAGGGCCATCTTCTACCGCTTTACCTGCAACGCCAGGAATATCCGTTGGTGCGAGCAAGTCTCCAGCCTTAATAGAACCATTAATTGTAGAGACCTTGGTAGGAACACGGCCAGCAAGAGCTACAGGATATGATCCTTCTGACTTAGCGCCAAGTGTAAACCCTGGAGCTGTTGAGATAATACCCATAGGCAAGGTATTTGCATCAGCAGAACGCTGAATCATGAGATTACCGCTTGGACTTGCAACAACAATGTCACCCGGCTCTAGCGTATCTGCCGAAACGTATTGTTCCGCGAGATCAAATGCCGCATGTGTCGTAAAGCTTGTTGCACTAACACCGCCTAAGAAGAATGCATCACCTTCGGCACTTACGGAAAATGTTGTAGAGCCATATTCATTTACTAGCGTCATTGAGCCATCGGCAGCAAAGGCTGAGCTCATATCAAAGCCTGGCTGAATAAAGACTTCGATTACTCCGCTAACATTAGCATCTTCAAGAGCAATACCAATGATTTGACCAGGACGCGTTGCTTTCATGGCTACTCCTGGGATTGGTGAGGTAGTGAGTCGATCACCCGCTACAATCGTACCGTTTCCTACAGAAACTTTTGTAGGGACTCGACCAGCAAGAGCTACTTGAACGTCACCTTCCCAACCAAGCAAGAAACCTGGTTTTGTGGAGATAACACCAATGGTGTCATTGTCATACTCGATACCATTTGTGATTTCTACGGTAGCCGTAGCTGTTTTTGTGATTTTGACGAGATCACCAGCTGAGGCCGTACCGGAGACATTGTACATTTCGGCAAGATCGAACGCATCTGAAGTGATGGTACCGTCTGCAAAGATTGATCCTGCAACAGATGTTGGACAGGTTGCTCCGTTGGTTACATCGTCCAAACAAAGCCCTGCATTTGTATAACTGATCACCATATTATAATCAGCCGTACCCGTCGCGCTTACAGCTTCACCCACTAATAAACGACGAGCAAATAGATCCCAACTTTGATCTAACGAAGAGCTATTGTTTGAAACACGGACAGCAGGACCAATAGACTCTCCTCTCATAGTTATAAGACCATCTGTAGAAGTGCCTACGGCAGCAGAAATATCAATATTGCTATCCGTCATGTTAATCATTGATGCATTGTCATTTGCCTTGTTTAGCAAAATCAACGTTGAAGAAACATCTGTATAATAACTGTATAATGCAGTAGAAGTTGTCTTAGTTAGACCGTTATTCTGGAATGGTAACCCCTTACTTCGATCAGCGGTTGTAAAGAGCGCCGTACCTGTCACTCCAATATCATTAAGCATAAGGACATCGAAGCCATCAATACCACCTTGGTTGTGAGAAGCTGAGAGTACAGGCGTAGATGACGCGCCATAATTACCAATAGCAATTGAACCGCTAACTAAATCGAGGAGCGTTGAACTTACCGCATTAAAGAAACCTCGGTCCCATCGTTTGCTTGCATCTCCTATTGAATAGGTATCGCTTAAAAACGGTGAGAAGTTACTCGCAACACCTTTTCCTGGGGCAACGATGACATTTGTATTGAATGTCGTTGTTGCATTTCCTAGCCCTATATTAACACCTCTTCCTCCAACCAAATCAAGTGTTCCTGCCATAGTATCACCCATAATATATGAGCTAGAAACAGAAGTGATTGGCGGCAAAGATACATCATTAAAGAACTCGATATAATGTTGATTGTCCCATGTACCAGAGCCATGATTAAAGGCGATACCGTCATCATCAAAACCTTTAGAAACAAGAGTGCGATACGAATCTAACCATGGAAAAGCAGGGAATAAATCAGGGCCTGTGGTTGAAGCGTTTAGCACCACCGGACCAAAGCCTGTACTAATAGATGTGCCTGCATTGTAAACATCCTGTAGCGTGAGGCTGCTTAACATATCTACCGTAGCAATACCCGTCCAACCTGTATCTGTACCATCAGTATTTACATAAAGTTGGGAGCCTGGACCCGCCGTAGAATTTGAACGGAACATTAAGTCACTAATAGCGGAAGGCGTGTAACCAAGCGTATTTGGATCTTGATCATCAATAAGCCATATTGAGGCGTTTGTTAATTGAGAGCGTAGCTCAATCATCGCTCCAATATCGACACCGTTACTGAACCTAATTGGTGCCACATCATCCACACCACCTCCTACCTGTGTTTCGAGCGAGAAAAGGCCATCGATATCCATGCTCATGTTTGCAGCGCTAGTGCCATTATCCACTACTGAGAAATAAAGATAGTCATTACCAACCGTAATCGTAGATGTGTTTGTGCTGAGAAGTAACGATGGGTTATCAAACTTATCTGTTAAATAAGAGATTCTTGCCGTGCTTGCACCGTACAGATAGCTTTGACCAGCTGGCGCATTCACACCATCACGATCTGAGCTAAATGTGAGCTCTACGCCTCTACCGTTCCCCGTATCATAACCTATGATATCAAAACCGGTGGTCGTAACGCCGGCAATACCACCACCAATCATTCGAGTAGCTGTAGCACCAAAATCCTCCGTAAGAAAATCTGAGCTTGTGCCCGTTACTGAGGTTAATTCGATATGACCGCTGTTTAAAGTAATTGATTTACCAATATTATAAGCGCTTTGAAGTGACCCATTCGCTAAACAATTTGTACCATTTGCTAAACAAACACTTTGACCGCCCACAGTAACCGAACCAGCTTGCACCGCCGTGCTGCTTACCGTTCCAAAATAACCAAATCTCCATCTAGCAGTAGAAATACCAAGATCAAATGAAAGACTTGAGAATGGACTAATATCACTTGTAACGGTGCCTTGTAAATCTAGATCACCGATGAAGTTTAACGTTGGCGCATCAAGTGTAATAAAGTTATCAAATACTAGACTTGAAGAATCGTTATACAATGAAAGTACGTTATCTGTTAGCGGATTACCAAGATACATCGCTCCAATCTCAAGGTCGGATATAATAAAGGTTGATGTAGCAGAAGGACCAAAAGGATTACTACGATCTGTTGAAAAATACATCATCGTACCACTAGAAACCGCAGCTGTTGTTGAGCTGTATTGAGCAATCCCAAAGCCTTGATTTGGATCATACTCAAATCCACCGCCAATAATTTCTTTTAGATCTAAGTCTGCCGTTGGATATAGGTTCGTTCCGCCAACGGTAGGCGAAAGAAGTGTTATGCCACCATTTGTTGTTGTAACAGTTCGGCCAAGATCGTATGCAGACTGAAGGGAGCCTGAACCAGAGGCAGGACAGTTAGTACCATCCGACAAACAAACACCACGACCCTGCACCGTAATACCATTCACAAAGCTGGATCTGCCGTTAACCGTTAAATTATTCGCTACCGTAGCAGAACCAATGCTCGCATTTGCAACATTTAAGGCATTTACATTAACGCCTCCAATATCATAAACAGCAAGCTTAATCGTCGGTCCTTCAAAGTTACTAGCATAAATTTGGCCACCTTCGTATGTAATTGCTCCCGAATGCGAGCTTGAAGACGAATCGATGAGAAGCCCATCTTCGTTGTATAACATGATAGATGAAGCGTCTCGTGTAATAACCAACCCTTTATTCACAAAGAATTCACCCGTGCCATTGTTTACAGGGAACGTTGTCTCTAACACTGGGTTTTCACGGTCTGCAATAGAGTAGCGGCGAATATACTCGCTACCTCCTGAAGAGATATAGATATAGAGTTTTTCATTAGAAACCGCTATATCATCCCCACGAAAAGTTGCTGCAGGAACTTCAAAGCTATCTACAACGGAGGGTGAATTGATGTTACGCGCGTCGATAATCGTAATGGTTGACGTTGGTTGCGAAACACCAAACTTAGTCGAAAGATATACATAACCATCCTGCGCATCCATGCGTACAGGCGTAATACCACCGCCTGGAGTCACTACACTCGTAAAACTCGTTACTGACATCGCCGCAGGATTTTTAGCATTAATAATCGTTAAACCAATTTCAGATGCCATGTAGACATTTGAACCTTCAATAACGAGTTTTTTTTCAAGTGAAAGAGGCGTTGATGTACCTGTCATCGATCCAAGTAAAATTGGCAACGAAGGATTAGAGATATCAAATACTGAAAGTTTTGTAGAAGTTGTGTCTACCGTATACAAACGATCACCTGCTAATTTACCAGAATTTACATAGTTTAATGCGCTACTTCCAGTCGCATATACTTGAACAGGAACATCTTTATTGGACACATCCCAAAGCTTCCAATCATGCGTATTCGCAAAATAGGTATTGTGTACTGAAAAGAGAAGTGAACCTTGTACGTCCATTGTATAAGCAACCCCAAGAGGACTTGTAGATGTTCCTACGCGCGAAAGTGTTGTAGCAGTCAACCCACCGCTTAACATGTCTACCGTAGCAATACCCGTCCAACCGGTATCAGTACCGTCAGTATTTACATAGAGTTGTGTACCAGGACCGCCTGTTGTATTTGGTCTAAAAAGTAAATCACTTATAGCTCCAGGGAAATAACTTTGTGTATTAGGATCATTGTCACTACCAACCCAAATGCCATTACCGCCATTTTGAGATATGATCTGCATTACTGACGCGGCAGATACATCATTATAAAATTCATATCCTGTTTGATCAAAAAAACCATTTGACCCCTGTGCAGAAAAGTAGAAAACTCCGTCTGGTCCTACAAACATATTCGCTTTAGCATCAGAACCGTTATTAATAGCTAAATCAATATAGTCGTTAGCCAAATACAAAGAAGAAGTATTATTACTGAGCTCTAAGTATTGTGAAAATTCTCCAGCGTTAAAGCGAATATTAGCCGTGCTGGTGCTATTTAAATAGCTTTCGCCCGAAAGCGCTGATATTCCATCACGATCCAAACTAAATGAAAGAACTACTCCTCGTTCAAAACCATCATCATAACCAAGAATATCAAAACCCGTGGTTGTAACACCTGCAACACCACCACCAATCATTCTCGTAAATGTAGCTCCAAGATTGTCAGCAAATACATCGGCTGATGTGCCTGTAACCGAAGTTAACTCAATATGACCATCGTTTAATGAAATCGCCCTTCCTCCATCATAAGCATCCTGCAATGATCCAGTACCGGCAGGACAGTTCACGCCATCACTCGTACAAACATCAAAGCCATTCACGATAATTTGCGTTGAAGATACGAGAGAAGCGAAGAAGTTGGTTGATGTAACACTCGTAAAGGTCGCGTTGGTACCAAGAAGACTTGTGATATTGCCGGAGTTTGCGATCAAAGAACCTAAGGCTGCATTCGCAGCAAAGAAATTCGTTGAGGTGGCATTGGTCGTTGTGCCATTAAGGATGGTCACATTGCCGAAACTGCCATTCCAACGTAGAGATGGTGTACCAAGAGAATAGGTAAGGTCAGTGGTTGGAAGAAGATTTGATGAGATTGTCCCAGAAACCGTGAGAGTACTCGTAACAACAGCATTTGCGATCGTTGCTGTATCTGTAACGTTTACGGTATTAGAAATAGCTCCTCCAAGAAGGGTGAGGGTTGCTGTAGCAACAGAGCCTCGGTTAGTAACGGAGAGAAGGGTGTCAGACTCAATACCCCCTGGCAAACAATCCGTCCCATCGGCTAAACAAACATTCTGACCAGCAACGATAAGATTCGTGCTTGATACAACGCCTTGAGAGGTAATAGTAAATGCTGGCGTACCTGCATTGGTGAGAGCTCTAAAAGCAAAGTCATTTGCTGCACTTGCGCCATAGGATCTCACATCTAAAGCACTTCTGGTTGAAGTGGCTGCCGTTGTTGAGGCTTGAGTGATGGTGAATTGTGATTCTCCACCGTAGGTATCGGTACTAGAAGGACTCATTCCGCCAAGTTGAGCGGAGTTAATGGCTTGAGGGACGGCTGTAATAGGTCTACGAGGACTCATTTCTCCATCGGCTCCAATAGTTACACCGAGATAGAGGCTGTCTGAGTTCCAATCAATATCAGTAAATGGGAGTTGAGTAACACCATCACCAAGAAGAACGGTAAAGAGACCATCTTGAACGGTGACATTAACAGGCAAAGGGACAGCTGTAGTACCACTAGCTGACCAAAGACGATTGCCTGCTACAGCTGCATCATAGAGACTAAACTCTATTTGATAGACACCATCTACCACTGGATAGCCTGAGGCATCCATGAGACGAGCTTGGTAGGTGACATTAGCACGGACGCCGGGGGCGGCGTGAGAGGGTGGCGCTAAAATTATTGACGCAACGATAAAAACAATAGAACCGATGAGTACGGATTTTACTCCCTCTAAAAAGTACGTTGCTAACTTGTGCATATCTATATGTATTTATTCTATTCTTTTTTAGGAAAAGCGGTCTCGTATAACAAAAATCCGCTATGATAAGCGGATTTTTTAAAAACGTATAATTGTGTACAAATTGTGGATATTCTGTGATGTCGAGTGGAAAACTTTTTGTTCACTCCTTTGTTATTACTGTTGGATATTTTTCTTTTTTAGCTTAACAGGTTTCTCTACAGCAAGCTCTTTTGCTTTTGTAAGATCGATATCATCAGAAGTAAAGCGATCATAGCCAGGCTTATCAGCCGTTATAAAGTAGGTATTCTTCGTAGCTAAGAATCCATAACGCCCACGGCCATCTGTAACCTGTGTTTCTAATAACTTATTGTATTTTTTGTCATAGATACGCATCACTACACGCTCTAATGGATGCTTATTATCAACATCAGAGACAATACCCCAATTTTTTGGCTTACGACTTGCAATAAGCTTTTTAAACAAGAGATACGTTGCGAGCTGGAACAAAAATAACCCTAACAATATCCAACCAGGCTCAAGGATGAGGGCTATACCGGTAATAATCAGTGATAAGGCACCGACAAATCCTTGCATCTTACGCAAGAAACTCTTAAAGAGAACTTTGGCCGGTGTTTCCTCTTTATTGTTTGGATCCATTGGGATATTCATCGTGAGGTCTGCTTCTGCTTCAACAGCAACCTCTTCGGAATGATAAACATCAAGATACTCATCGTCTTCTTTAACATCTTTAACTATGACACTCGGAAATACGTACCCCGCCTTTACCGCAACAACCTTATATTGACCAGGTTTTACATGAAAAAAGTATCTTCCTTTTTCATCCGTTACTCTCGTTTGTAAGGTTAGACCTGTTTTTGCATGCACAAGTCGAACGGCAACCAAATCAATACCTTGTTTCGTAATAGAATTATAGACGACACCCCACTTTTTTCGCTTACGTGCACCGAAAATGAGAAATGGCTGCGTTAAGAGATACCAAAGATAGTTTAAAAGACTTGCTACTGTCGCGATATTTGCTATCGCAACAGCTGTAGTAATGATTCCGATAATATTCACATCTACCGGTAATGGTTTGTTTATCTCTACCTGATAACCAAGCAGGTTATTGGTAACGGTAACGATCTTCTCCTCAGTATCATATCCTTCTTTTTCAAAAAGAACGCGATACTCTCCATTTTGTACAACAAAACCCCAAAGACCATCAGCTTTTGTCTTGAATGGATGTTCTTGTCCTGTAATAGCACCCGACCATTGCATCCACTCACCATCTACTTTTTGATAAACGGTTATACGAACACCTTCGACCATGCGCGCAGGCCCGATAAATGGGATATCACGCTCAATAACTTGCCCAGGCACGCCAGTAATGATCGTTGTGGTTGCTTGAGCGATAGAACCATCATCATAACCAAACGTAATTTGCGCAGGCATTTGACCCGAACGATCAGGAACAAAGCTCGCCGTCCAATCACCGTTTGGTAGCTTTGTTAATAGATATCGATCATTACCCACGAGAATCGTTGCTGTCTCCGGATTACCTGGCACCTCTTCTGATCGAACAACTACCGTAATCGCAGGACCAGGCACTGTATTGATCTCGTTCTTGGTATTTGGCACCAAAACAACTGAGCCATTACCAAGAGTATATACTGGCGTAATAACAATATCGCGTACTGGTGGCTGAATCGGTGGTTGTACTGGAGGCTCAGTTATTTCTGGCTTTTCTGGATCTGTAATATCCGTTCCTGGTTCGGTGGTAGTAACGGTAGGTACTTCTGGCGTTGATGTTACGGCGCCTGTTGTAGGATTCTCACCTCCAGGACTAGTACCTGGATCAGTGACTGGAGGATTTGTTGGTAAAGGCGGCGTACTGGTTGGCGTTTCAGTTAAACCAAACGGTGTCGCTTGAGCTAAAGCGCCTGACGAACGATTACCACTCAAATCATAGGCAAAGTTCGCATAGTAATAGACTTGCCCTGCAACCAAACCATTATGAATCGCATTTTGATTATTACCTTGATAGACTAAAACGCCATCATTTGGATTATTCGGATATCTATCTGTTCTCGCAAGAATTCTTACATGAGAAAAATCGCCTACATTAGGATTAACCCATTGAAGGGTATTTTGGAGAAAATCTCCTACAGCAACAAAATTTTGTGGGTTCGCTGGTGGGTTTGTATCGGCAAGTGTTTGAAAAATAAAATCTCCCGTTACAGCGTTAGATAACCCCGTCTCTGATGTGACTCGAAAATGATAGGTCGTATTAGGAGTGAGACCACTCAAATCCAATTGATGAACGGTATCAAGTGTCCCGCGTACAACCACAAAACCGTAGGCATCAGAAATTCCATAATCTACTTTACTATCTGCAGCGATATTTGTATTCCACGTAATAGCAGCCGTGCTATCCGTAATAAGAATTGAGCGTACATTACTTATAATAAGCGCTTCTACAGGTGTATCTAGCGCAAGCGTTGTAAAAGTATTATCTAAGGTTACTGAAGTATTACCTAGCCCATCCGTACCATTAATACGAAAATGATAAAGCGTTTCAGGCGTAAGATTTGTTAACGAAACACTATGCGATGTTACTAGCGTACCATCACCAATAAATCCTCCCGTATAACCTGTGGTTAATCCATAATAAAACGCTGTCGTTGCTGGCTCGTCTGTATCCCACAATACCATTGCTGTTGACGACGTAATATTTACAACGCGAATATTCGAAATAATCGGCCCTTGAGTATCACCGCAGGCAATACCAACACACCCTCCACCGCCGCCTCCACCGCCGCCAATAACAGCACCAACGGTTGCTGTTATAGCGATCGCATCATTATTTGTAGGTTGAGCAAATGGGATTTCAATAATTCCTGTATCGCCAAATGTTCCGGCAATCCACATGGTTCTTGGAGCACCACCCGCTCCTGGGCCAGGGTTGATGATCTGATTTGCACCACCAGCATTGTTTCCGATTCGAATCGTTACGATATGAGTTGCGGTAATTTCTCCAATTGCTGCATTTGTTGGCGCCGTAAGAGTAATGGTTTGACCACTAACGCCAGCACCCCAAACACCAGCAGCCGCGGCAGCAGCAATCGTTTCGGATATTTCAAGGCCGGTAATAGGACCATGAAGTAGGTCTATGTCCGCCGCGGTAATACCCGTGAGATCAAAGTCACTTGCGAATTGCAAAGTGATCGTATCCGTTGGGGCATCAACACCCGTAGGCGTGATAAAACGAATCTCATGATCTGAGCCAATCGCAGGCGCTTGGCGCGTCATTACATCACTACGTCCTGTGAGTTGCGCAGCAAAAACAGGAGTCGCATTGCCAATAGACAATACAAGTAACAATAAAGAGCTCAGTAATGAGCGAAAAAAAGTATGTTTCATATCGGGTAACCATCCATCAAGACTTGAGACAACTCTTTATGGATTGATACCTGATCAAACAGTACGTCTCACGTATTTTGCCCAGGTAATAACAACCAATAACAATAGAAGGATACCGGTAAAAATACTTATGAGCGCTGTTGGCAAAACAATAAATGACGTTTCAAGAACCTCAGGATAGCCGTCTAATTGCATTTTAGCGGTATAGGGACCAATAGCAAAATGCGTCCACTCTTGCTTTATACGCTCGACAAACGTTTTAGGTGCACGAGTATCACCAAAACCAACGACATACGACCGTTTACTACCTGGCAATACGCGAACCTGCTGAGGATTAAGTGAAATTTTTTTTGAAGTGCCAAAGAGCGAAGCAATCTCAATAGTCCCCGAAGGTACACCGTAGGTATTACCCTTATTTTCTAATCCCACACGAAAAGTATTTCCAAAGCTAACAACCTGAGAAAATACTTGCTGAAACTCTGGCTCACTCCAAACAACATTCGTATCACCTTGTACCATTAGAAAAAATAAGACACCGATTCTCTGTAGATTTGTTACTCCAGACTCGGTAGAACCACGCTCTGTTATAAAAACAACAACTTGATAACTCCCAGGCGTGACATCTTGAGGAACACGTAGAGAGATGGGTACTTTTCTATTTTCACCTGGCTGCAAGGTTACCGATGCATCCATAATAAACCAGTTGGCAGCGCCAGTCTTTCCTAAAAAACGTGATTGACCCTTATCACCATCAGCTTCAAATGTTTCCGTAGAAAAATCAAATGTTTTGTAAATTGCGTCATTATTACCCACAACGATATTGGTAGTAGTTACCATCCCTGCATCAAGCGAAATATCTGTAATCGCAGGGCCCACGGTAAGCGCATGAGACTTTGTAGGCATGACCAATAAAAAGCTAAACGATACAATCAATGCAAATAATGAACGCGTGTGAAACATACTAGTAATTTGCTACCAAGGTATAGTACGTATCTTGAGTATAACTACCGTTTACCGTACCTGGTGCAACGGTAAGCTTATACGAGAAACCAAGTTTATCACCCTCACCACCTGTAGCGACGGCATTTGTTTGCACTAAACGTAATGTTGTTGTGACTCCAAGATCGGTACCCGCATTTATTGCCCCTGGACCCGTTACACTAGCGCCAAATTCTTCGGAACCTACGGTGACTGACCCATCCAATACTTCGTCGATTGTTTCAGCACCACTTTGCATTAAATGATTACCGTGTACATAAAGCGAATAACCCGTAGGAACACTTGAAATCACATTCGTACCAACTACACCAACCGCGGCTGTAGAATCCGTTACCGAACCCAAGGCGAGAGATGCTGCAGATAAACGATAAACTCTATCATCTCCACCAGCTGAAACTACTGAGATAATACCTGAATCACCGTCAAATCGATCAACTGTTATTAAAGTGCCTGCGATATTTGAGATTCTACCGATAGCAACAAGTTGTGATAGCCCGATATCTTCTATTACCGCAATAAGATCCCCTATCGAAAAACCAGCAGCTGAAGCAACTGTCACCTGATCAACTCCATTAAACGAAGACCACGACGTCGAAGGACTTGCGGATCGTGCTTTTACCTCATAACCCAAGATATTTGTTGTTTCTGGTATACGATATCCGGCTGATAATCGATAATTCACACTAGAACCAGCGCCTGCAGCAACATCACCAAGAGTATCATGCACAAGATAATTGGCACTGGATCCAAAATCTGCGCCTCCCGCAGCCATATCATCCCAATTGATTTGATAGTTCGTACTCGTCATCGCCATGACTGGCGAGACGGTAAGGAGTACGCTCACAAGAGCACTCAGAGAATAATGCAAAAAACGCATAGTTAAAGATATATCTATTATATAGTATTTTTAACCATTCATAAAAATTTCGCTCTATTTAGCACAGTTTACTAGCGTCGTACAATATTATATGCAAAGACACACTGTATATTTGTTGACAATTATTCTCCTTGTTATACACTTCTAGAACTCACAGCCGCACCTCCACTCACGGAACGTGCTCAGCGCAATTGAGGCATCGGTTCTACCAACGCTTCATGATCACCTCACGGCCAGACTCAACACTCGAGTCTGGTCGTTCTATTTTTTTTTGATATCCAGCAACTTAAACGAATATTCAAACAAACAAAGATTGGGAATACAAACACATATATCCATAAGATTGATTACAACCCAGTATTTCGGTTGATAAAGAAAACAAGACCCGCTTGTAGATGTGATATGAAAACCAACCCAGCTCTGAATACGTGAAGTTTGTATATAAACTTTTGTTTCATATGAAACATTATCCACAGCTTAAATTTGTACACATGCTTATCAACAGTTGGTAGTGATGAAAATTGTTTCATATGAAACATTATCCACATGTTTATACACTTTTTCTGTACTTACCAACATCTGAATACCTCTTTCATTGTAAATCTTGATCAAAATATACTAGATATCAACATGTGTATATCGTAATCATATGAATATCCACAGATAGCATGGTACTTAAGACTGTATTTAGCTCGGTATACACAGCTTATACCTGCAAAGAATTTGTTTCTTGTGAAACACAAAAATACCTGTGGATAGTTTCATGTAAAACAAAAAAACAACCGGACAAGCATGTCGGTTGTTTTTTTATCTACCACTAGAATCGCTTAGCGAATACCTTACCTTTAAAATTTCTTACCTTATAAAAGGTATGGTTTGGACCTTTTCCGATACCCTCACCCACCATTGTTAACTTACGTGGGTCAAAATCACTTTCTGTATCAGGCCTTAGATGGATCTCCGTGATGTTTATGATAATCCTCAATAGCCTTATCTGCGGGCACAGTTGTACCTGCTATGTTTTTAGCTGGCTGCAAGTGAAGTGATTCTGCGCCATGAAATGATCCTTGTGGCATAACTTTTTGTATTTAGTATTAGTTTAACTGTCTTGGTTTTTGAGGCTTGTCGAGATGGCTTCTGTACGGAGTTATTTTTATTTCTTTCATAACCCCTTTGTTGTCACGAATATATTTCGCGCGGGTTCTCTCTTCTTTTGGGGTTTTAGCAGGCTTCAAAAGCCTTTCTTCACCATATTTAGCATCTGTAAGATCATCGAATTCATCATATGGTGTACCTATCTTCATATCAGGATACTTTGGTCCATCGAGAGCCATTATTTTTTCTCGATGATCACCTGTAGAAGAACCTGACTTATGTTGAGACATGTCTCTCATCACCGGTCGTTGAGCATATGTTTCCATACCCATACTTTATATTTGTTTTTTGCTATTTAGTATTTAGCAATAATTTAAATATAGCATATTTTAAGAGAAAAATCAAGTAGCTGCTGCTAGATGCTTAAAAAGCGAGCAACAGGCCACGCCACGTGAACCGTACGAAAAAACCGCAGGTTTTAGCTACGGTTTTTACGTGGTGTTTCTGCGTGGAGTCGAACCACGATCTAGGGCTTAGGAGTCCCTTGTTCTATCCATTGAACTACAGAAACATTTATATACGAACAATGAGTCTTGTTTTATGTGTCGTAAAACACTTGTACAAATAATCTATTAGTTACCAGAAGCCACTAACTAATCTTAAACACCAACCCAGAATCAAAAAATGATAAATTAAACAGGATGTTAACTACCTTTAAAAGTCTTAGAGACGATTTAAACACGTTATAGGTAAAAAAGAGTGTACGTTTAGCGAAAAATACCGTCAACAAATTGATGCATCCTTGACATCATCCCACATTTAACTTATCTTTGCGCTAACATTATGCCACAAAAGCATGCAGCCATTAAGGATCTTCGTAAAAACGCTCGTCGCGCAGTGCGCAACGCCCGCATGAAGACCCATGTAAAAAGCCTTACTAAACAGCTTAAAGAAGCTGTTAAGAAAGGTGAACCACAAACAAAAGAACTTGTGGTCAAACTTCAAAGCGCTAGCGCAAAAGCTAGCAAGAACTTTGTTATCCATAAGAACAAAGCACGTCGCTTAGTAAGCGCTGCAATGAAATCCGTTGCAACAAAGTAAATAAAAAAAACCTCCGATAAACGGAGGTTTTTTTATTTCTCAAAACATCGTATTTACTTCGGTGTCAGTCGCATGACCTGATCTTACCAAGGCATGAGATTCTATCGCTGATATCAAAGCAAGAGCAGAGGAGTCACCGATAGTTTTTAACTTACTTGCAACAAACGGATGAATACCCGTGCTGTCATTATTTTTTATTCGTTCTGCTTGAGAGGCTTGTTGGAGTATAAGCGCCAGTGTCGCGCTATCAAATTGCTTATAGGCATCGTATTGATACCGTTGTTTTTGGTTTCTTAAGACAGCGTCAACATATTGATAGGTTGAGTCTGCTTCTTGTGTGATCTCATCAAGAGGATACCCACATGAAGCCTGGATGAGAGCGTTGATTGCGCCCCATGAGTCACCATCATACATTCGTGAAATCTTTTTTATTAGCTCCTTATCATCTACGTTAATGGTTGATGCATATTCTGTAAGCCACTTTGCAAAAACCGCACCTTTGGTTTCTGGAAAGTCATACCGGACAATACCTGCAGCTTCTGTAAAACCATCAACGTCAGACATTTTTAATGAACCTTCTTCAAGATCAACAATAATCGTCATCTCATCTGGATGATCTAATAGTTTTTTAAGAATTTTCTTTTCTGATGCTTTTACTTTTAATAACCCAGAAACTCTTAAGAACGATCTTTTTGCAAACAATGACCCCACTCCTAAGCGTTCTTGCAAAAACTGGACAGGGGATTGACCCGGCTCACAGCGCTCAATTGAAAGTCCGCTTGGATCATGTTTTGTTTTATAGGCATGCTCTAATTCAATAGCCTTTTGTAAAGCCTTATAACTATCAGCTCCTGAGCAAATAATAAGCATATTATAGCTTTATCATCTCTTCCCAGTTCTTGCCATACTTTGACTCAACAAGAAGTGGGACACCAACATCTGCAACATGCTCCATAATATCAACAACAAAGGTTGCTACCTGCTCGCGTTCGTTTTTAGGCACTTCAAATACTAATTCATCGTGCACCTGTAAAAGCATACGTGCTTTTGGTGATACCGTTGGTAATTTTTTATCTACTTCTAACATCGCTAACTTAATAATATCTGCAGCTGTACCTTGTACAGGCATATTAATTGCCATTCGTTCGCCGGACGCACGCAACATCGCCATATCTGATTCTAGCTCAGGTAGGGGACGACGACGTCCATAAATTGTTTCAATATAACCCTGCTTCTTTGCTAACACCTTTGTTTCATCCAAGTATTTTTTAATACCTGGATATGCTTCAAAATAATTTGCAATAAACTGTTTAGCTTCTGCAAACGTGATTCCTGCTGTTTGCGATAAACCTACTGGGCCTTGACCATAGATAATTCCAAAGTTAATAGCCTTTGCAGAGCGCCTTTGCTCTTTTGTAACCTCATCAAGTGGGATATTCCATATTCTCGAAGCGGTAGCCGTGTGAATATCTAACCCTTTTTTAAAGGCTTCAATCATTTGTTTATCTTGTGCGAGAGAAGCAATTAAACGTAATTCGATTTGCGAATAATCACATGCAATAAGCTCAAAACCTTCTTTTGCTTTAAATGCTGTACGTACCTTTCGACCAAGTTCGGTACGAATTGGAATGTTTTGAACATTAGGGTCTGCAGAAGATAAACGCCCCGTTGCAGCAACAGCCTGTTGAAAGGTTGTGTGTAAACGATGATGCTTATCAACAAGCGTAGGGATAACTTCGACGTAAGTTGAAAGCAGTTTTGATACCTCGCGATAGTTTTCTATGTATTCAATAATTTCGTGTGACCCTCGAAGCTTTTCTAATTCACTTGCAGCTGTAGAAAATCCTGTCTTTCCTTTTTTAATACCCTTTGTTGGTAATGCTAGTAATTCAAACAATACATGTGATAGTTGCGCAGGTGATGCTGGGTTTAAGTCTGTACCTGCAATACTTTGCATCAACTTAAGGAGTTTTTCTTGCTCCGTACGTAATTCTTTTGCCAACGTATGTAGATAGACCGTATCTATCTCAATACCTTCAGCCTCCATCTTACAAAGCACAGGCGCCAAAGGTAGCTCAAAACGTTCAAAAACCTCCGTTAATTTCTCATTTTTTAACGCTTTTTTTAGAGGCTCAGTGCAATGCCAGGCGGCTAATACTTGTTCTGCAATTGTAGGTTCGGTTGCTAAAGTAATATCCGCATAAGCCAACGCAACGGTTCTTAAATCATGAGAGCGTTCACCAGCATTCAGCACATAAGCTGCTAGCATTGTATCAAAATCCCATTGAGGATTTTGTACACCAAGCATGCGTAGTCCATGCATCACGGCTTTTGTATCATGAGCAATAACCTTTTTATCCAAAGCAGAAAAAAACGCTGGGTCTTGTTTTAATTCATTCGCTTGTAGTAAAAAGGTAGATTCACCATCCGTACAAAACAATGCCATCGCTTTTGCTTTTACCGCTGGGATAGATGCATCTTCCCACACAATACCAAGGGCAATATGTTTTGCTTTTTGTAAACGACTCTTTATTTCATTCATCGATAAACCACCTTTTGTCTCTGCTTTAAAAGATTTTTCTTCGTTAGAAGATTCATTCATCGCATCATATGCTAAAACAGATTTAGATGGTTTTTTCTTTTTTTCTGAATCAGCTTTAATAGACGAAGTACCTTTACCTTCTAAATCATCAAGGCGTTTTAACAAAGAAACAAATCCCATTGATAGCAAAAAAGTTCTTGCTTCTGCATTTTTGCTTAGCAATAGATGTTTATCAATATCCCATTTATAAGGAACATCGAGACGAATTCTCACAAGGTCCAAAATAGCTGGGATCTCTTTCTCGGCGCTTAGTATCGCTTCTCTATTTTTAGCGCGCATCTCTGATATTGGATCATGGGCTGCCTTAATGATTCCATCCATAGAACCAAAATGTTTCAAAAGAGATTTTGCACCAACTTCACCAATACCACGTATTCCTGGGATATTATCTGATGCATCACCTTGAATCGCTTTAAAATCTATAAATTGCTCTGGTGTAAATCCATATTCTTCTAACAGAACCTTTTCATTAACAATCTTCACTTCGGTAACACCTTTTACAAATAACATCACTTCGAGGTGTGGTCTTACTAATTGAAGCGCATCACGATCACCAGTAATAATCGTAACATCAAAACCTTCTTTGACCGCACGTGCACCAATCGTACCGAGCAAATCATCGGCTTCATATCCATCAAGAAAAAGCGAGGGGATTCCTAATGCATCAAAACCTTCTTTGACCCAAGGGATTTGATCGTAAAGATCTTGTTCTTTTTCTTTACGATGTCCTTTGTATTCTTTATAAGCTTCGTGTCGAAATGTAGGTGCTTCTGTATCCCAACAAGCAGCGAATGCATCCGGCTTATAGCGTTCAATAAGCTTCATCACGCTCATCGTCATACCGTAAACACAGTTCACTGTGCGTCCATCCGGACTCGTGAGTGGGCGTATTGCATGCCACGATCGATGCAAAAGCGCATTTGCATCAAGTAAAAATAACTTTGGTCTCATAAAGGTAGTGTGCCGTTTGCGGAGAAAAAAAGAAACGTTTCTCTAACGAAAAATAATATAAAACCTACTATAATAAGTTATCCACATTCCATCCCCGAAAACTTGCGTGCTTTTACAAGATTTTGATATACTTACTTCGCTTGTGGAATCGAGCCTTAAACGGTGCACCTGGGATTAAACCCTGATGCGCCGTTTTTGTATCTTGCGAGTCTTTTAAAAAACAGCTATAAAGCACGGGATCGGGGCACCGCCCCGTGACAGCGTAGCTGTTTTACGGGGCGTGGTAGCCAAGTGGTAAGGCAGAGGTCTGCAAAACCTTTATTCGCGAGTTCGATTCTCGCCCACGCCTCCAACAAAAAATCCTCCGAAAGGAGGATTTTTTGATTTGGTAGATGGCTTATAACCAAATACCTTCTTCTTCTGGTTTAGGACCGTATTTACCAACACGGTTTAACTCAGCGGTTTTGTTTTTCCATTGATCCCAGTTTTTCTTACCATCACCCATTTCGATAACTTCGATTTCGACTTTACGCTTTACACCAAAGGTAAAAGCTTCTTTTTTTGTTGTCATCCATACATCAACGCGATAGTAATAACGTTGATTCATACGATCATGAACGGTAAAGATCTTATCACCGAAAAGGGATGGAATACGAACTTTCGTTCCAAATGGTAAGGCGTTTGTTGCAACAATACCGTCACGAACAACTGAACCATCAGCGGTAATAAACGGAGAACCGTCTGTTTCATTAGGTGCAGAAGTATAAGCTGTCATATCCATATACATGGTTTTAACAGGAGTTACTTCTTCTTTTTCTGCTTCACCATGGATATTAGTCGCATAGTAAAGGGAGGCTTCTTCAACGTTGTCATTAATAGCCGTATCAATCGTTGAAACTTGAGTGTTAGGAAGAGAAGATGCTGCCTCAGCAACCGGAACGCGGACTTCGGTAGCAGAAAGCGCGACAAGAACAGCAATTACAAGCGCTTTTTTCACTGGAGTTTGGTACACTTGGTTTGTAGGCTTAATCATAGATTTCCCAATTTGGGACAATCATTATACTATTTTTGACAAGAAAAGTCAAGGTTAAACCTCTGTTTTTTCGCTAACGTTAGCCAAATATGCCAAATGAAATGAACGTAAAAAAGCCCTCCGGACGCCAATGGACCAAGTTTTGGCGGATTATCAGACCTCTTAGCCTTATTGCGCTTGGATTATTCGCGCTTTCATTATTTGTTTTCACGGTTTTCGCTGCTTGGGTAAGTCGCGACCTTCCGGACCCTAATTCTTTGATTACAAGAGAGGTTGCCCAGTCCACGCAGATCTATGATCGCACCGGAACCCACCTTTTATACGAAATTCACGGTGATGAAAAACGAACATTGATTGCTTATGAAGATATTCCAAAATCAATGTATCAAGCTGTTATCTCTATCGAAGATCGTGGCTTTTATGAACATAATGGTATCTACTGGTTTGGCTTAGCGCGTGCTGTTATCGTAAACACTCTTAAAGGCCAACGCATTTCTGGTACTTCAACACTTACGCAACAACTCGTACGTAATGCCATTCTTACTACCGAACGTTCGTGGATCAGAAAAATTAAAGAAGTTATCATCTCATTACAAATCGAACGCAAGTTAAGCAAAGAACAAATCATTCAGCTCTATCTTAACGAAATTCCGTTTGGCTCAAACCTCTATGGTATTGAGTCTGCTTCACAATCATATTTTGGCAAATCCGCAAAAGACTTAACGATTGATGAATCTGCTTTTCTTGCTGCGATTATTCAGCGTCCTGAATACTTTAACCCTTATGGCAACGGTTACTACGGCGATCAGCGTGAGGCGCTAAAAAATAGACAACATCTTGTTTTAGAAAAAATGAAAGAACAAGATTACATCAACCAAGAAGAATATGATGCTAACGTTGCTGTTGATACATTAAAAAAACTTAAACCTCGTACCGTTGGCAATATCGAAGCTCCACACTTTGTGATGTATGTAAAAGGTGAGCTTGTTGAACGATATGGAATCAGCACCGTAGAACGCGGTGGACTTAAAGTCATCACAACGATCGATTACGATAAACAAAAAATCGCCGAAGATGAAATTGTAAAAGGCGTAGAGAGTCGTGGCGCTCGTTATAACTTTAGCAATGCAGCACTTATCGCTCTTGACCCTAAAACAGGTCAAATCATGAGCATGGTTGGTTCTAAAGATTACTTTGATAAAAGTATTCAAGGTGAAGTAAACGTAACATTGAGTCGTAATCGCCAACCAGGTTCTAGCTTTAAACCTATTATTTATGCTGCAGCTTTTGAGAAAGGCTACCTTCCAGAAACAAAAATCTGGGATGTTCTTACGACGTTTAAAACAGACGTTGGAAACTATGAACCAAAAAACTATGACTTTAGAGAGCATGGTCCTGTTACCTTACGGTCTGCTTTAGCTGGTTCACTTAATATCCCTGCGGTAAAAGCAACCTATCTTGTTGGCGTAGGCGGTGTTATCGATTTTGCAGAAAAACTTGGTTATACCACCTTTGAAAACCGTTCTGATTTTGGCTTATCAATTGGACTTGGTGGCGGTACTGTTACGGCTCTTGAGCATGCAAATGCCTTTGCGGCATTTGCTCAAGACGGCAAACAAAAACCTATCGCTGCCATTCTTAAGGTAGAAAAGCCTGATGGTACTGTTCTTGAAGAATGGAAAGACCCCGAAGCAAAACAGGTTGTCGAACCACAGGTTGCAAGACTGCTTACAGATATTATGTCCGATAATAATGCTCGTACATTTATCTTTGGTAGCAAAAACAGCCTCACCTTACCGGACCGCCAAGTGGCAGCTAAAACTGGTACAACAAATAACAATAAAGATGCGTGGACAGCAGGATTTACACCAAACCTCGTAAGCGTTGTCTGGGTAGGTAATACCGACGGAAAAGAAATGAAGAGTGGTGCTGACGGCTCCATTATCGCTGCACCTATCTGGCAAAACTATATGCGTCGCGCTACACAAGGAATGGAAAAAGAAACGTTTATCAAACCAGCACCATCGAATACCGATAAACTCGCCATCCTTGGTCAAAACGTAGAGAGACTTGTTAAGGTAAATAAATTAAACAATAAACTCGCAACCGAATTTACCCCTCCTGATCTTGTTGAAGAACGCTTAGTACATGAAGCGCATACAATTCTTTATTACATTGATAAAGACAATCCACTAGGTCCGAACCCTGTTAATCCTGCCGCTGATCCGCAATTTGTTAACTGGGAGGCAGGTGTTCAGTCCTACGTACAAAAGACACAATGGATGGCGACATCAACAGCACCAACAGAAAGCGACGATCTATTTACGCCAGAAAATAAACCAAATCTCACCATTCAATCACCTCAAGATAATACAACTATATCGAGTCGAAATCTTACGATACAAACCTCGGTAGAATCACCAAGAACAATAAAAACCGTATCCGTCACAATAGATGACATCCTTATTGGTACAGCGAACAATTACCCTTGGACTATTTACGCAACAATCCCAAATAGCATTGAATCTGGTTACAGAACACTAAAGATACGTGCAGAAGACGAGTTGGGCGCCTTTGATGAAAAGGTTATTCAAATCAATCTTACGGCAGCTCCCGATGCCTCACTCTCTGGCTTTAATCTTCTTTCACCACAACGAAATGAACGATGGTCTAGGTCTTCGTTTCCGAGATCATTTATCATTCACTCGGATCAACCAACGCGCTATCAAAGAATAACCGTCACTCTAGTTAACAAAGACACCAGTGAACGTATTCTTGTAGGGTCGATACAATTTCCTACAGAAGAGCAGACGGGTTTCACGCTCTCTGCTGGACCAGCTACCGGCGAGTACACGGTAGAAGCAGAAGCGACACAAAAAGATGGTGAAACTATAGACTTAGTAACCGAACAACTAAAAATAACCCCGTAATAACAAAGCCCCCAATTGGGGGCTTTGTGTATAACTTTTTATGTATAAGTGGATAACTTATCCTCATCAATATCGCTCATTATGAGCGAATAGGCATGATGATATAACTAAATCCTTCGGTGCCTTTACTTGAGAGTGTAACGGGATTCATTCCATCAATACATTGAAATTCTACTTGATCGCCTGTGAGGACGCTCAGACCATCTGAGAAGTATTTGTAGTTGAGTATTACCTTGTTTACTGATTCTCCGCTTATATCGGCCTTCAGGGTCGAGCTATGAGCTCCTGTCCCAGTATCAGAGGACGAAATTGTCATACCTTTGGTTGCATCGATCTCTACATGGATATCAAATACCCCTTGGCGAGCAAATAATGAAGCAGCTTTAATCGCTTTTTGAAGCTCTGACTTAGCAACAATACATTTTGTTTTACTTTCAGAAGGCATGATTTGTCGGTAGGGAGGAAAACTCCCTTCGATAAGCCTCGAGATAAGCTCAACTTTACCGTAGGTCATCACCATCTGACTTTCTGTAATAGACCAGTCGATTGTTTCAGGCATATCAACATCGTCTTTATACGCAGAGATAATACGTCCCATTTCTTGCATTGCTCGAGAAGGGACAATACAGTGCTTCGCTTCTTTACTACCACCTTCGATATGAAAAATACGCTCTGACAAACGATAAGAATCTGTGGCAGCAAAAACCACTTTCTCTTCTTCGTTCTCGCTATTAAAGAAACAAGCGACACCACCAAGCTCTGGGCGAGCCTCCGAAGCTGATACAGCAAAGACTGTTTGCGAAATGGCGAGTTTGAGCGCTTCGGCATTGATCTGGTAGCCAGCATCTAAAGCGAGTTTCGGGATAAGTGGAAACTCAGAGCTAGGCATCCCCCTCATCGTCGTTGATGAACCATGGGCTCGTACCTCTAAAATATCATCCTTCACAATAAGCTCCACCTTACCCGAAGGGAGGAGCGAAATATAATCCTGTAGAAGTTTTGCAGGGACGGTAAATTCTCCTTGTGCTTCAACAACTCCACGAACTTGAGCGCTAATCGCCATCTCAAGATTTGTAGAGAATAATTTTAAACCACCTCCCTCAGTCTTTAATAAGACATTTCCTAGGATAGGAAGGTTTGTTTGTTTGGCCGTGATATGACTCACGAGTGATAAACCTTGTAAGAGGTTTTCTTGGGTACAAGCTATATGCATATCGATAAGAAGATCTTTTCATCCCGGGTTAGAAGAATCAAGTTATGTATAAAAACAGTAGTAATAGTAAGGGGTGTGGACAGTGTGGATAGCTCAAATAACCGCTATGCTTAGGCAAGTATCTAAGTTTATTTACCCACAAGCTCTGTGCACCTATAAGGGACTCGCTGTGTACTAGTCGCTACATCATTTAAAGTGATCAAAGTTATCCTTTCTTCATCCACAAGCTTTAGACCCATAAACACACAGCTTTATACACAAGACCTCGCGACCACTGCTTTAAGAAATAAAGCTTTGATCGCGAGGTCTAATCTTGTGAAAAACAGATAGTTATCCCCAGATAATGTGGATAACCTGGGTTTATCCTCCGCTTAACATGTTAATGACTCTGATTATAGATCTTTTCTCGTAGAAGAGTGATGTCTTGCTTGAGTTGCTCATCGGTCTTGATGAGGTTCGTGATTTTTTCGCAGGCATGCATTGCGGTGGTGTGATCACGTCCACCAACCTGGTCACCGATAGCAGGATAAGAGCACTTAATCTCTTCTCTCAGCATGTACATGGCGATTTGTCTTGGATGAGCGAGGCGCTTTTCACGGCTTTTACCAAGCATTTCTTCCATGGTGATATCAAAGTAGGTATTTACCGTCTCTAAAAGAAGTTTTGGAGTGATCGAACGCTTGGTAATGGTAGGCGTGAAGCTCTGTAATAATGGCTGTACAGATTCAAGCGTTGGAGGAATGTTTTTAAATTGATGGTAGGCGATGATTTTATTTAATGCTCCCTCAAGCTCACGAATATTTGATTGAATGGATCCTGCGATTGTGTGAAGAATATCAACAGAGAGTGGATAGTTCTTTTCGCGTGTTTTTGCCTGCAAGATTGCCACACGTGTTTCAAAATCAGGTTTTGAGATGTCTGCCATCATGCCCCATTCAAAACGCGATTGGAGACGACTTTCGAGCGTTTGAATGTCTTTTGGTGGACGATCCGATGTAATAACAATCTGTTTATTTGCTTGATGAAGTGCGTTAAAGGTATGGAAAAACTCTTCTTGTGTACCTTCTTTGCCTTGTAAGAATTGAATATCATCAATAAGGAGCACATCTACCAAACGATAACGATCTTTAAATTCATTCATGCGACCACTGCGTACCGATTGAATGAATTCATTTGCAAAACGTTCGCAAGAAACATAACGAACTTTCGCATTTGGGTTTGTTTGTAAGACGTGATGCCCAATAGCTTGAACAAGATGTGTCTTACCCATACCAGCATCACCATGGATAAATAATGGGTTATAGACTTCACCGATTTTACTTGCAACGGCTTGGCAGGCGGCATGAGCAAGCTCATTGCCTTTACCTACAATAAACGCATTAAAAAGATAGCGAGGATTAAGCCCAATATCGTTAGAAGAATGTGTTTGTGGTGTAGATACAGGGGCTTCGGTAGCAAATGCCTGTGAAGATTCGCTGTACATGCCGCTCGCTGTTGGTGCGGGGGTGTTTTCTAAAGCGATTTGAGTAGTGTTTTTCACCTCAACGCGATAAACGATCTCACGGACAGGTAGATTGGACGCATTACGCAAAGCACGAACAATTTGATCGTTATATTTCTTTTGTAACCAAGCTTGTGTGAATGTGTTTGGGACACAAACGGTCGCTTTTGAGCCTTCGATCTGGGCTAAGTAGGTATTTTTAAACCAGGTCGTGAAATTTGCTTTCGTGAGAGAGAGCTCAAGTTCACCTAGTGAAGCTTGCCACAACGCTTGAAGATCCATAGTTAGTCACGATATTTCCAGCTGTGTATAAGTGTGTCAACTTTTTGACATCGCTGTGGAAGAAATGTGCATAACAAAAAGAAAAATACTTTTCTCTAATAGTTTTGACGATGGTTTACGAGAGGACTACGATTGAACCAGGTCTTTCACAAAGAGGTTTGCCGTGGATTCTTCTGCGCCAAGTAGCAAAACAAGTATCGAAATTGAGCGGCGCTTTCTTGTGAAGCGCATCAAGACAAATAAGCCATTGTCAGGATGTACCAAGGATCATATTTCGCAAGGATACTTTGGTTCATTGCCCGGAAAAACGATGCGAGTACGCATCAAAAACAATAGTACGACTATTTTTACCGTAAAACGTGGTTCTGGGATCTCGCGAGACGAGATTGAGACGACGGTAATAAATGAGAATATCGGTAAGGCGGCACTCGACGCTTGTGTCTTTACCCTGTCCAAGACGAGATATACTTTTGATGGCTGGGAGTTGGATATTTTTGAGGGTCCGCTAAAGGGTCTTGTGCTTCTCGAGCGTGAACTTTTATCAGAAGATGAGGAGCTGCCGCCTTTTCCGGATTTTCTTGAGATGGATCAAGAAGTAACAAATTCGATTAATAATTTGGCCCTCGCCGAAGCAAGCGCCATGCTTACCGAGAACGTAGATCCAAACCAGCTTCTTACGCTCATGTCAGTCACTCCGCTGCCGATGGTTGTTCTGACGGGTGGGCCATGCTCTGGTAAGAGCACCTCGATGCAGGAGTTGCGCGAGCGGTATCCAGAACTCGCTTTTGTGCCAGAAGTAGCAACCATTGTTATTGCTCAGGTAGGTATTAGGCCGCCTGTGGGTGATGCTGTGGGCTCAGCGAAGTTTCAAAAGCTGATCTATGCCGTTCAACGTGCTTTTGAGCATGCGGCCCAAGATCAGGCGATCCGTGATGGCAAAAAAGCCATCATTCTCGATCGCGGTAGCATGGATAATGCTGCTTATATCGACGGAGGTGTAGAGACACTTACGAGCCTCCTCCGTACTACTCGAGAAGCAGAGTATGCTCGCTATCAAGCAGTAATCTGTCTCTCTCAACCGAGTCAAGAAGTCTACGAACGTATGCGGAGCAATAACCCCGCCTCGTTCTGAAGACTACGAAACCGCAGAAGCGCTTTCAGAACGGATAAAAAACGCATGGAGGCAACACCCTTGTTGCTATATGGTCCCAAAGGGCGATCAATGGCAAGAGGTATCAATGTCGGTTCACGAAACACTTTCTTCGCTCGTAAAGGGCTCTAAAACAAGGCTCAGCTAGTAACAAAATACTATTTTGTGAACGCTGGGCCTTCTTTCATCCCTAACTATTGCCAAAAAACACTTTTAGCCTAAGATCCCGTCCATAGATTAACCCTATGGCTACAAAAAGAACTTATCAGCCGCGCACCAGACGCCGCGCCCGCGTACATGGCTTCCTTGCACGCATGAAGACCAAGGACGGAGTAGCGGTTTTAGGCCGCCGCCGCGCCAAGGGTCGTAAGACGATTGCAATTAAAACAACGCAAGTTGTTCGCTCACGTCGCTAAAAGAATAGGGCTGGTAGTTATGCTACTAGCCCCTTTTTTATTTTATGCTAGCTCAACCAGACCGCTTACGTCGTAAACGTGATTTCGCGCTCTTATCGCAAAAAGGGCGTGTTGTGTATGCGCAAGAATTTACCTTACGCTTTCGCCCATCAGAGACAACGAAGATTGGTTTTGTTGCATCTACAAAAGTATTTAAGCGCGCCAATAAACGTAATCGCGTAAAACGTCGCATGCGTGCAGCTTTGCGTGATCTGCAAACAAACTGGCCAGAAAAACTTGATCTCATGTTTATGATCAAAGCCAATGTTCTTGATGTTGATTTTGCCGTGCTCAAACAATCTATCTTGCACGCCTTCGAAAAGATTCCAGCAGCGCTTGCATTACCGCCAACGCCAAGAAAAACATCAAAGCAAAGCGCAAAACATCAGTCGTTTATAAAAAGACGTATGAGTCCACTTGCATGGATGGGTGTAATGCTTATTAAACTTTATCAAAAACGCTATCACCCGATCATGGCCCACTTCGTCATGTGATAAGAAATCGTACCTGTAGATTTCATCCAACTTGCTCTGAATACACCGAACAAGCGATTCGAAAATACGGTTTTTTAAAGGTGCGTGGTTAGGAGCAAAACGTATTACGCGTTGCCATCCTTGGAATGAAGGTGGATTCGATCCAGTGCCATAGTATGCAAATAAAAGTAAAAGTTACACCACGCAGTAGTAAGTCCGAAGTGATGGGGAGAAGGAGGGCGTTTTAATCGTAAAGCTCAAATCAGCTCCTGTTGACGGTGAAGCAAATGAAGAGCTTATACAAGTATTATCAAAGTACTATGATTGTTCTAAGTCACAGATTACTCTAAAGAAAGGTTTGACCGGAAGAATAAAAACAATTTTGATTGAAAAGATTAATAAAAAAAACACTCTTGTTACAGAGTGTTGTTTTTAAACTAAGCTTCAATACATTTTGCCTTTTAAAAATTCGATGGTTTTACGATTACGCATTTGAATCGAGACGTATTCGCGATATTCAGGAGAGATTACTCGCTCACGTGATGCAGCGTCATCAGCTGGAATTTGATCAAGAATAGTGTCTATCTCTTTATCAATTTCCTCTTCTGTTACATCGAGGTTTTCTTTTACCGAAACTTCTTTAATCAAAATCGCTGTATTGATGCGACGGATAGCTTGTTGAATGAAATCAAGCTTAAGATCGTCTTTTGATTTATTGATGGAGGCAAGATAGTTTTCCATCGTCATACCTTGTTCTTCGATGCCGTGCTCGAGTTCTTTCATCATACGATTTACTTCTTCGTTGATAAGAACATCAGGCACTTCGCCAAAGGTCGAAGCATCAACAAGTTTCTCGAGCATTTGAATTTCGGCTGCCTCTGCTGCGCGAGATTCGGTTTCGTTTACGAGATTCTCTTTAAGCTTAGAACGTAGTTCGGCGATGCTTTCAAGACCATAAGCTTTTGCAAACTCATCGTTTGCTGTTGGCATCTTGCGTTCAAAAACACCTTTTGTCGTTGTTTTAAAAGTAATGTCTTTACCAGCCAAGTGTTGTTGATAATGGTTGTCAGGAAAAGGAAGAACAAATGATTTTTCTTCGCCTTCTTTTACGCCGACGAGCTGTTCAGCCATACCAGGGATATAGTGTGGCTCGCTAAGATAGACTTTATAATCAGTACCTTTACCGCCTTCGAGAGTAACGTTGTTGTGTAACATCTCCATATCAATCATCACCATATCTTCGAGCGTTGCTGCACGGTCAACCTTAAGATCTTCAGCACGCATCTTTCTCATTTGATCAACCGCTTCTTCTACCTGGGCGTCATTGATTTCTGTTTTGTTCTTTGTGACTTTTCCAGCACTGTAATCAGCGAGTTTTTGGATTGTCGGAACAATTGAAACAATAGTGGTAAATTTAATCGTTTGACCTGGTGTAAGCGTATCCATCGTAATAGAAGGGGAGCCAACCGTGTTTAGCTTTTCTGCCAAAACAGTCTTTACATACGCACCACGAACAATGCGTTCGATTGCTGTCTCAAGAATCGCCATTTCGCCATGTGTACGTTTTACGTCTTCGTAAGTTGCATGGCCTGGACGGAAGCCTGGCAAAGGCTTTGCTTTTGAGATTTCTTTTGCTGCTTCTTCGAGATACGGAAGAGCTTCGCTCCATTCGACTTCGAAGGAGATTTGAACCTGCGCTTTTGGCAGGAGGGTGGTCTTGGACGTAGGCATAGTTGCGCGGATTCTAGTAAAAATAAGCCATTTCGTCAATAAAGGCCTCACGAAGAGGTTTATGCAAAAAAGACAAAAAACTTGTCTTTTTTTTCATAAAACGCTACGCTCCGCGACATTATGGCTCTACAAATCGGTATCGTCGGTCTACCAAATGTCGGTAAATCCACCATGTTTAGTGCAATCACCAAAAAACAGGTAGATTGCGCCAACTATCCATTCTGCACTATTGACCCAAATGTGGGTGTTGTTGAGGTACCTGACGAGCGCTTAGCTGTTTTATCAAAGCTTAGTGGTAGTAAAAAAATTATTCCTACTATTATTGAGTTTGTTGATATTGCAGGTTTGGTAAAAGGCGCCGCCGAGGGCCAGGGTCTCGGCAATAAGTTCTTAGCCAATATTCGCGAGACGGATGCCATCGCTCAAGTGGTTCGTGCTTTTGAAAACGACGATATTTTGCACGTCGATGGTTCGATTGATCCTGTTCGTGATGCAGATACTATTAATACAGAACTTGCTCTTGCTGATCTTGAGCAGCTCACCAAACGTTCTCAGACAATTGAGAAGCAGATGAAGAGCGGTAAAACAAAAGATCTAGAATTAGAGTTTGCGATCGTTAAACGTTGTATCGAAAACGTAAACAATGGAGTGATGCTACGCGAACTTGAATGGACGGATGATGAACGGGCAATGTTAAAACATTTACATTTACTTACCATGAAGCCAATGCTTTATGTGGTAAACGTTAACGAAGATCAATTACAAGACGGTTCTTGGAAGCAGCGCGTCGAAGGGCTTAAGGGTTTATTAGTACCGGTATGTGTAAAGCTAGAATCGGAGCTCATGAATGTAGAAGGTGAAGAAAAAAAGGAGCTGCTCGAAATGGCAGGACAAACAGAATCTGGTCTCGATCTACTTATTAAAGAGTCTTATAGACTGCTTGGTTTGATCACCTATCTCACCACAGGTGAAGTTGAAACAAGAGCATGGACAGTAAAAGTTGGTACAAAAGCCCCACAAGCAGCTGCTGTTATTCACACAGATTTTGAGAAAAACTTTATCCGCGTAGAAGTAACTCCTTACGAAGACTATGCGCGTGAAGGAGGCGAAAGTGCCTGTAAAGCAAAAGGTCTCATGCGTGTAGAGGGTAAAGACTATGTCATGCAAGATGGTGACGTGTGTTACTTCAGAGTAAACGCCTAAATACAAAACACTCCGTCAACGGAGTGTTTTTTCTAAGCCTATTCTTCAGGAGGAGCTTCTTCTATCTCATCACTGTCATTGTCTGGATCTGCTTTTGCAGGAACAGCCGTTTCTGATGCTTGCCAAATAGCAATGGCTTTTTCGCGAATTTCTTTGATCATGCTTGGGCGTTCACGTAATCCTGCTTTGGCGTTTTCACGTCCCATACCCAGTTTTTCCCCGTTAAATGAGTAGGAGTGACCTGATTTTTGAATAACGCCAAGCTCAGTACCAACGTCCAAGATATCACCCGCGAGCGAAATGCCTTCGTTATACATGATATCAAATTCACAGGTGCGGAAAGGTGCTGCGACTTTGTTTTTAACAACTTTTACCTTTACGTGATTACCGATAATTTTATCTCCTAGTTTGATTTGTGCTGCACGACGAATCTCAATACGTAAGGAAGAATAGAACTTAAGCGCATTACCACCAGTGGTTGTTTCTGGATTGCCAAACATCACGCCAATCTTCATACGAATTTGGTTAATAAAGATAACCGTTGTATTTGATCTTGATACAATAGCTGTGAGCTTACGAAGGGCTTGGCTCATCAAACGAGCATGTAAGCCCATATGCGAATCACCCATTTCACCATCAATTTCAGCTTTTGGTGTAAGTGCTGCTACGGAGTCGATAACGATAACATCAATAGCATTTGAGCGAACCAAGGTTTCTACAATGTCGAGCGCTTGCTCACCATTATCTGGTTGAGAGATAAGAAGGTTGTCTACGTCTACACCAATTTTACGTGCATAATCTGGATCGAGAGCATGTTCTGCATCAACAAAGGCAGCAACGCCACCACGCTTTTGTGCTTCGGCAATAATATGTTGAGCGAGCGTTGTTTTACCAGATGATTCAGGTCCGTAGATTTCTACAATACGTCCACGCGGTACACCGAGTACACCAAGCGCCATATCGATAGAGAGACAGCCTGTTGGGATAGCTTCTACCTGCATTTTGCGTGCCTCACCAAGTTTCATGATGGAGCCTTCGCCAAATTTTTCTTTGATTTGGTCGATTGCGCCTGAGATAGCTGCTTTTTTACCGGAGCTTTCGTCGGTTGTTGTTTTTTTGGCCATAGATAAAGTGTTCTGTTTATGTTCTATACGATAGGATGAATGAAAAGGAGTGTAAAGTGTTACCTGTGGATGAATGAAGAAAAGCCCCGCCGTTACAGGCGTAAACGGAGGGGCTTTTAAGATGAGATATGAGGTTAACAAGGTTCGAAACCACATGTAAGCGGTATCCGTGGCTGAAGAATGGTTGAGTCGACCGCCGACGGACAAAGTTTGATATAAGGCGTCAGATCAACACCGTCACTTGTGACAGCGAGTAGACCGCGTCCAACGAGATCGCTGTCTTCAACCGTTGACCAATCAATAACGGATTCCCAGCTATCGCCGCAAGTTACGGTAAAGGCGACCCAGCCTTGCCAGGGATCATTCACTGAAACTGTGAGCGTATGATCTGGCTCCGAAAGATATTCTTCACCTTGTGGACCCCACAAATGAATGATGTGGCCTTGCATGCAGTTTGGGATAAGCCCCGAGCTCACTGATACACGCATTTGGCCATCCAAACGAGTGCCGCTCACACAGTTTTGCATAGGGGCTTCTTGAGTCCCTGCGTCTTGAGGGGTGTCATGATAAACAACACCCAGATCCAGAGCGATGTCATCTTCTTCCCAGGTCCAGTCACCCTCCCAAGAGGCGGGGATGTCGGTATTACCTGCATCTCCATCAAGAATGGGAGTACGAAAGGTGGCGGCGTTTGGAGTTTCACAACCAAACACAAACAAGAGAGCGCAAGAAATAAACAAACAAAGGTTACGCATAACAATTCTCCTTGATGGCGTTATTGCCGAAATGATCGCTACTAGTCACGAGCATATCGACAATAACGCCGCAGTTGTGCGCGTCGGAGGGTAGCGGGGTCAGGTTCGCTACCCTCCGGCACGGCACCACCAAATGAAGAGACCGAGGTCAACACATCATTATGACACAACATCAACGCTGAAAGTTTCAGAGCTGAGTGGTTGGTGATAGATAATGTGCTCCATCATTTGTTTTTACTCCTCGTGCAACGATATGCGTCCCAGACGTATCCAAGACGCCGCATGATTCTAGGCCGGTTATATCCCAGGTCACGCACTACCAGCGATGAGTAAAAAAATAGATTTGCTATTGTGTTTGCGAGGTCTCACGACCGCTATTTAACGATAGAGCGTATTAAAAAAGCAGACAAAAATGTAAGGAGATAAGAAAAACACCTAGTCATTATGCATATGTCTGTCGTGATGAATTATTGTCACGCGAGGGGAGACATGAAAGTATCGTCCGCCTCGTTATCCACATGACGACGTGAAAGTTTTTGTGCATAAAAGATCAGAATGCCCATCACGATCAATAAACTCGGTGTACGAAAAAGAACTTTCTGCCAAACACCATAAGGTAATGTGTCTGCGAGTTTCGCAATCCAAAGCATAGCGCTTAGCGATCCTTTTGCTGCCGTGCAACTATGCGTCCATTCGGGTAATAGTAGACAAAGCGAGCCAAGACTCATCGCCCAAGGCACAATAGGCACAGCAAAAAGATTGCTTATAAGGCCAAGTAAACTCACTTGCCCAAATGCCCAAGCCGCATATGGCATGGTCATAAGCGATGCAGCAGTTGACTCTGCAAAGAGTGAGCGAAGTAGGGTTATTTTGAAATAGGGTTCAAGTTTTTTATTAAGCGCTGCTCCATAAGACATAAGTCCCCAGGTAGCAAAAAACGATAAGGCAAAAGCCGGATCAAAGAAGAGTGCGCAAGGACGAAAGAACACAAAAAGCGCACACGAAACCAAAAGGAGACGTGGACCATTTGCAAAACGTCCCGTGAGAGGGGCAGCGGCTGAAAGTATTGCCATAATGCCAGCGCGTACAACCGGTGCTTGCAACCCAACAAAAAGAATAAACAACACAATGACGCAGAACAAAAGACCTACCATCGATCGTTTGTGTAGAGCGAGTCCACCAAGTAGAGAAAACAATGCAGCAGCAATAATAGAAAGGTTTGACCCACTTACAGCAACGAGATGTGTCATACCAGCATTCCGAAATGCGAGCTTCATTTCGCTACTTAAGCCACGCTCGCCATAGAGTGTTCCAGCGAGTAATGCTCCTTCGTCGCCCGGTAATCGTTTTTGTATGCGGTCGCTAAGAGATGTCCTCAAAGCAACGATCACAGGAATATCCGTTGTATTTTGTACGCATGCACTTGTTGAAAGAGACGTGCTCTTAAAAGGAACAAGATTTTTTACTCCAAGTGATGCTGATTCAAATCGCCAAATACCTAAACAACAACAAAGGAGTAACCCAATAAGGTGTGTAGATTCGATACGAAAAAGAAATATATAAAGAGCTAAGCAGCAACAAATACCGGTAACCATCAGCACATTACTAAAGGCGGCAAATGAAACACCAAGTAAAAACGCGAGCAAAAGATGCCCGCTAAATTGAGCAAAGGTCATATATACTCCGTTATCTGAAACTTGTTGCTTGTCAACGCGATCTTTATACTCAATTCATGTCACATTATCTCGTAACCGGTGGGGCCGGTTTTATTGGTTCGCATATTTGTGAGCAGCTTTTACAGCAAGGTCATCGTGTTCGTGTGCTTGATAATTTTTCTACTGGCAAACACGAAAATCTTGCAGAAGGCGTAGAACTTTTTGAAGCGGATATTTGTGATCTTTCTGCCATCCAACCTGCGTTTGTAGGTATTGATGGAGTTTTTCATCTTGCAGCTTACCCGAGCGTTACATTATCAATCGAGGATCCAATAAAGACACACGAAGTAAACGTAAATGGTACGTTAAATGTGTTTAAAGCCGCGAGTGACGCGGGTGTTAAGCGTGTTGTCTTTAGTTCATCTGCAGCGGTATATGGTAATCCAACAATGCTACCAACAACGACAAGCGCAAAAGCAGATCCTTTAAATCCCTACGCATTACACAAGTTTATTGGGGAGTTATATGCAAAGCAGTTTTCTACGCTATTCAATCTACCGATTGTAAGCTTGCGTTATTTTAATGCGTACGGCCCTCGCATGGCGGAGGTTGGTGCTTATGTAAATGTAATCTCTATTTTTGCTGGTCAGAAACGCGCCGGTAAGCCAATGTCCATTTTTGGTGATGGTAAACAAACGCGTGATTTTATTCATGTAACAGATATCGCGAAAGCAAATATTGCCGCAATGAGCTCAGAACAGATGAAAGGTGGCGAAGTATTTAATATTGGGTCTGGACAATCGTTTACCGTAAACACGGTGGCAGAAACAATGGGAGGGGAGAGTATTCATCTCGAAAACCCACGAGGTAAAGGCGATCCAGCGGATTCGTTAGCGGATATCACCGAGACAAAAGAAAAACTCGGCTGGACGCCGAGTATGAATTTTGAAAAAGGCTTAAAAGATTTGATGGATTATTGGAGTTTGTCGTGACCAATACGGTAGTAGTCGAACGCATCTAAACGCTTATCGTTTGCTTGTAGCATATTACGTGCGTCAAAAAGCACCTTGCCTCGCATTACTTCTGCTATCTTTACGAGATCTAGCTGTTTAAATTCTTCCCATTCAGTGGCGATAATGAGTGCGTCTACATCTTGTGCTGCCACCTCTGGAGAAATAACTCGCGCGAAGACCTGATTATGTTCATCTTCACCGCGAGCAGCTATTGGATCAAACGCTTTAACCATCGCGCCACGAAACACGAGATGTTTCATAATATCAATTGCCGGTGATTCACGAATATCATCGGTATTATTTTTAAACGCAATACCCAAGACGCCAATCGTTTTACCTGAAAGTCCATCGAGCGCTTTTTCGAGACGTTTTACCACATGTTCGCGCATGGTGATATTTGAATGATGTGCCGCCTCGATAATAGGTAAATCCATATCTTGCTCATGCGCCATATGTATCAGCGCTTTTACGTCTTTTGGAAAACACGATCCGCCCCAGCCTGGGCCTGGACGTAGTGATCCCATGCCAATACGTGGGTCCGTGCCAATACCTAAAGCAACTTCTTCAATAGAGGCACCTACTTTTTCGGCTAAGCGTGCGAGTTCGTTTATATAGCTGATTTTTGTGGCGATAAAGGAGTTTGCGGCATATTTTGTAAGCTCAGCAGAACGTGGTGACATAACGAGTTTCTGGCATGAGAGCGGAGCATAAAGCTCAAGCATGATCGCGGTCGCTTTATTTGAATCTGAACCAATAATAACGCGAGAAGGATTCATAAAGTCGTTCACAGCAACGCCTTCTCGCAAGATCTCAGGATTTGAAACAACATCAAAAGATTGTTGGGTATTTTTGGCAATGATGGTTTTTACTTGCTCGGCTGTTCCAACGGGTACCGTCGACTTATCAACGATAACGGCATAGCCTGTGAGCTGTTTGCCAATTTCTTCAGCAACCTGAAAAACAAATCGAAGATCAGCAGCGCCATCAGAAGATGCGGGCGTGCCGACCGCAATTAAGATCACTTCTGCATTAGTGAGTGCTTCGGTATAGTCGGTGGTAAAAGAAAGTGTGCCATGCGTTTGGTGGCGAACCACCATCTCCTCTAAACTTTCTTCATGAATAGGAATGATTCCTTTTTTTAATTTCTCAATCTTGCCGGCATCGGTGTCGAGACAGATAACATCATGACCAATTTCAGCAAAACAGGTCCCAGAGACAAGTCCTACATATCCTGTACCGATAACAGCGATTCTCATAGAACATTATAGTGCAGGGAGTGCCGATAAATGACAAGGTTCAAGGAGCTTTTTCTCTGAACACCTTTTGTGTTAGGATGAGCACAACCATGGCCAGAAGAAGGAAGCAATCTCTTGATTTGTCGTTAGACCCCGATACACGCAAGGCTGTCGGGTTTGTTTTCTTGTTTGCATTATCAACCCTGATGTTATTGGGTTTTTTTGATTTTGCAGGTGCATTTGGTCGCGCTTTAAGCGAGGCAATGGCCTATGTTTTTGGTTGGGATAAGCTTTTTGTGCCCTTTTTGTTGTTTGCTTGGATGTATCACATTCTTGCTCCGGATCGTCTTGTGCTGCATTTTCGTAATGTCATTGGATTCTTGTTAGTTTTTCTTTCATTAAATCCACTTATTCATGTTATTACGTTTGCCGATCAAGGCACATTGCCTATTGCTGACAGCGCATTAATGAATGCGGGCGGTAAACTCGGCATGATGTTAGCAGACCCATTTGTTGGGATGCTTGGGAGTGCTGGAGCAATCATTGTCTTTTTTGCACTCTTTATCTTGTCACTTTTGCTAGGATTTAATGTTTCGCTCAAACAGCTACTCTTTGTTATTGATGTAATTTGGAAGTCTATCGCGGCGCTTTGTCGTGCCATGGTTTTACCAATTATCCACTGGATAAAAGCAAGATCAGAAGCACGCGAACAAGCAGATAAGACGGTTTATAACTTGTATGATTCAGAAGAAGCTGTCGAAGAAGAGCCAAGCGACGACTTAGAAGAGGAGGAGGCTATTGATGAAGAGGAAGAAGAGGAGAGTGATGAGGAGGAAGAATCAGACGAAGAAGAATCCGAAGAGGAGGATGAAGATGTAGAAGATGATGAAGCGGCTCCTGTAAAGACAAAACGTCGTAGACAGCCACTTATCGAAGTCACGCCAGATTTACTTGAAAAACGTGATTCACGCCCTCAAGCAGGGGATATTGTTCATAATCGCGAAGTGATTCGTCGCACGCTCGAAAACTTTGGTATCCCTGTTGAGATGAACGAAGTATCAGTAGGTCCTACTGTGACGCAATTTGCCTTTAAACCATCAGAAGGGATTAAGCTTTCGCGAATTACGGCATTACATAATGATTTAGCTCTCGCCTTGGCGGCGCATCCTATTCGTATCGAAGCACCGATCCCAGGCAAATCGATGGTCGGTGTCGAAGTGCCAAATCAAACTATCGCTACAGTTGGCTTACGTGAGCTTATCGATTCAAAAGAATTTAAAGAACGTAAAAGCCCACTTACCTTTGTTTTGGGTAAAGACGTTTCAGGCAAGCCATGGGTAGCGGACTTGATCCGTATGCCGCATATGCTGGTAGCTGGTGCAACAGGTTCTGGTAAGTCTGTTTGTCTCAATACGATTATCATGTCGTACCTCTTTGGACTTGGTCCTGATGATGTAAAACTCATCATGGTTGATCCAAAACGTGTTGAGTTACAAAACTATAACGGTATTCCACACTTGCTCACACCGGTTATCACCAAGGTCCCAGAAACGGTAAACGCACTCAAATGGGCATTGCGTGAGATGGATCGTCGTTATGATCTTTTGGCACAAAAAGGCGTCCGTGACTTAGCGACGTTTAACCAACGCTATGCTCAAGAAAAGATGCCATATATCGTCATCATCATTGATGAGTTGGCTGATCTCATGGTGACGTCTGCTGCAGAAGTTGAAGGTCCTATTGTACGTTTGGCTCAAATGTCACGCGCAGTCGGTATTCACTTGATTCTGGCAACACAGCGTCCTTCGGTTGATGTTATTACGGGTTTGATCAAAGCAAATATCCCTGGTCGTATTGCCTTTGCCGTCGCCTCCGCAACAGACTCTCGCACCATTCTTGATCAACAAGGTGCAGAAAAACTTCTTGGTCGTGGTGATATGTTATTGTCGACGGCAGAGTTGCCAATGCCTAAGCGTATTCAAGGCTCCTTTGTCTCAGAAGCTGAAATCGCAAAAGTTGTTGAGTTTGTAAAATCACATTATGAACCGGTTGATTATGATTACACAGTTACCGAACGTCCTTCGGCAAATGCTACTGCTTTTGGAGGTGGGGGAAGCGACGAGGCAGACTCAGATCCATTAATTGATTTAGCAAAAGAAGAGATTTTACGCGCTGGTAAAGCATCCGCGTCATTGTTACAACGTCGTCTTAAGGTTGGGTATGCACGCGCCGCACGTATTCTCGACCTCTTAGAAGAAGAGGGCTTCATTGGTCCATCAGATGGTGCAAAACCACGTGAGATTTTGCAGGCAGAATTTACGCGCACTCAAGATCCAGCATTGTCAGCAGCCGTTGCCGCTACCGCAGCGACGATGGACATGAATACAGATGATGACGGTGACGAAGAAGGATTCTAATCTATGGCTTTTATCTTAAAAAAAGTAAACGGAACAGCAGCGCTTGGTCCAGATCTTATTGAGTTACGTGAGCGCGCGGGATTAAGCGTCGAAGAAGCAGCCAAGCTTTCAAAGCTGACCCCTGGTTTTATTCGTGCGCTCGAAGGCGAACGTTGGTCAGAGTTACCAGATCCTGCATACGTAGAGCGATTATTAAAAATGTATGTCTCGCGTTTTGGTGTAAGCGAGAGTTATTACTTACACAAATACCGTGATGGATTACGGTTACGAAAAATTGAAAAAGACGCCTCGCAATTTTTACCTCGACCGGTAAAAGTAGCCGCTAGCGCTTTTCTTGTTACGCCACGTTTATTTGCCGCAGCAGGATTTGCTCTCTTTATTTTGGCGCTTGGCGGATATGTTGTGTATCAAGCACGCACCATTACAAGCGCGCCTGAGCTACAAATTGTAACGCCTATCGATGGTGCGAGGCTTGATCAGCCGGAAGTATTTATTAAAGGTAAAACGGATGTCGGTGCATTGGTGATGATCAATGGCGCAGCAGCAGCGGTTTCGCCTGACGGGGATTTTGAACAAACTATTCGTATTCCACAAGGAACAACGATGTTGGTTATTACCGCCAAACGTCGTCGTGGTTCAGAGACGGTAGAGGTAAGGCGTGTGATGTATGAGCGTGCATTAACAGCGACAAGTACACAGCAATAAAAAGAGAGAAAAACGAAAACCCCCAGAGTACACCATACGGTATACACTGGGGGTCAGTTTTTTTGCTCAACGATTAGCAGTTGCTAATCGGAGCGGTGAGGTCACTCGGCGCTGGGAAGCTGAACGTTTTCCAGGTCTTCGAGCCCCTTCTTCTGCCTAGGCGTCGAAGCCTTCTTGGGCTTCTTCGTCGTGGCGGGAGGAGTGGAGGGCGTCTTGCCTTCTTCGCTGTTCTCGAGCATCCGCTTCTGCTTCGCCGTCAGCGGAGCGTCGCTCCGCTTCTCGTTGGCGACCGGCGGAGCGATGTCACCATCGCTCTCCTCGGTCGAGGAGGCATCGGAGGTCTCGTCCTCGTTGCCATCACTGGCGCTGAGGTCGTCGCTCACGTCGTCTGAGCTATCCTCGGGCGACTCGTCTTCGTCGTCGATCACGACGCCCTCGAGGTCCTGAGCCATGGTGTGAGTCAGCTTCGTGCTCTTCACCTTCTCGCGGATCTCGTCCATCTTGAGCTTCGGGTCGGTCGACACCTTCGTGTCTTGGACCTCCACGGGACCGAAGTAGGCCATCTTGGGGTCTACCTCGCCACCGAAGAACATCGGCGCGACGCTGTCGCCGGCGATGTCCACGATCTGCATGAGCAGATCGAGGTTGGCGCCGACGACCAGGAGGATGTAGCTCTTCAGAACCTGATCCTTGCTCGTGATGACGGCCGTGTCACGACGCTCTTCGAACTCAGGCCTGAAGCCCATGATGAGCGCGTCGCGCTCACCACCGTTCTCGAAGGTGCCGTGCGTGTTGACGCGTTGCATGAACGTACCAACGCGGTTTGGTCGCGACGAGACCTGGCCATTGCTGGCCGTGACGCGATCGAAGTTGTGAGCGTCCACCCACACACGGCGGACCGGACGATCCTTGCGACCGGGCTTCGTCAGGTCGTTCATGTTCATCACGAACATGGGGGGCGTGAAGAGCTCGCCCTGGTTGTCGACCATGGTGAGCAACTTCGTGCTGCGCTGGTTGAGGACCTGCCCCTTCATGAACCCCGCAAGAACGGGGTCGAGGCCGTTGCTTTCGATGAGCTCATCGCTCATGTCGAACATCTCTTCCTTCGCCAGCAACAAGCAGGCGAAGATCTGGAGCTGTAGCCGCCGCAAAAGGCGGTTGTTGCGAAGTTCGTACTGAGCTCCGCAGTGGTGGTCCAGGGGAGCGACGATGTCATTCGTCTCCTCCTGACTCACCTCACGACCGGCTGCCGCCGAAAGGATATTGGGATTCCTGGTGATGCTGAAGTTGAGGGACATTTTTTTCTCTTTCTTTTTCTTCCGCTTTGCGGATTTTAAGGAACGTTTTTTCCTCTAAACCCGAGGAGGGTTGCTTCGATATTCCACGAAGCGATATGGAGGTGATGGGACGGGGGAGAGAATTGCTCAGCCGCAGCCGAGGAATAGCCTGTCTTCCCCAACAAGTTGTTGAGGTGCCTCCTCCATATCGCTTAGTGTAATAGGGGGTCTCGGAGGTGTACTAAAGCAGTTCGCAATAGTACACCTCCGAGTAGATTCATCTAGTTGCTCGGCCCAGGGGGCCGAGACGAACGACGCAGCCGAATGGCCATGTCGTACTCGCCGCTCTCTTCGAGCTTTTCAGCGAGACGTGCTGTGTCGATCTTGACCGTTTCTTCGGTCAGATCTTCACAGGTGCGATTGTATGCCACGGTGAACGCGGCGCTAACGTAGCTCATGAGGCCTCCTGTTGCTGCTCTTGATTTCGTATTTCTCGAGCGAATTGTTTTTGAGTCTCCGTACCTCTTCTCGGTAGAGATGAGTGTGGAGCGTGAGATCTTGTTCACTCAGGCATCGAGGATCACATTCCGGTTCAGGAGTGATCCGTTTTTTACCTGAAGTTTACGGAGTTGTTTTGAGACTCGCTCATACTCGTGATCAGCGTTGATCCTGAGTCGTACGAGTTCGGTTACCTCCTCAGTGTCACTAAGCGCCCGCGTTCGACTGCCCTCCAAAGAAATCAGTATCTTTGTCCGTTCTTCAACGGATGCTGACAGATAGCGCGCGGCGAGACCGAGAATCCGATTGCGTAATTTACGTTCATCTTCCGCCTGCTCTTCATCAGCCGCCGGTCGGAGCAACTCCATGAGTTGCTCAGCACCACCCGCGATCGAACGAGGATGATACTCTTTCTTTCCTGCGAGTGCGAGCGCAATACCTCGGATTTTGGAAGAGAGGATCTCTTCCAGTGAGTCTACGCCTAGCACGTCGCACAACTCATGCGTTGGGATCAACCACGTTTCATCGAGCAGAATTTTCGGCTCGTTAATGTGATTGAGAGCATGGCGACGCACCTTGTCGATGCGGTCGATCATGCTTTGGATGATCAGCTGTTGACCAATCATCACACTGAATTCCTCCATGAGAACGATGGCTATTGCGATGGCAATGCTCATGACGACCTTAACTTTCTCAGACCTTACGCCTGTTTTGTTTTCGGGCAAAAATACCCGCGACGCCACCAACCTCCTTGTTGGTAGCTGCGTAGATATTTTTCCCTTCTTCATCCACGAATGAATCATGGACGGATTGAGGGAGCGAAATCAGAGTGACTGTCTTTCGCCTCTACTCAGATTGCTCATCAGTTTGAGCTCACGATCTGGGCAAATTCTTCATGAGTAAGAAGAATCTGCAAGCCACGCCGCTCTGTGCCCGTGAGCTTGTTGCCCTGTGCCTGAACGTAGGCAAGGATGCAGCTGTGCACGTCATCGCTCTTCGTGGCGATGCGACGCAGTTTATTTGCGAGATCCCTCGACTGAGGAAACCCGCTCTCCACGAGACCACCCAGACGGCCAGCGTCATGGATGAGTTCTCGCCCGCGTTTGATATTTGAGTTTATTGTTTCCACGGCTTAACCTTTCTGGGATATCTCCCGTTCTTGCTTACGACGACATGTCATAAACAAGAGGAGGAGTCCGAGAGAGCACGAGAATTCGTGATGTCGGATCCAGTGAGGTGTGCGAGGTCGTGTCGCTAGTTGCGACGACGCCCGCCCAAGGGAGTGAGGATCACTCCCTTGAACGAGCGCTCGATGCCACGCACGCTTTTGCGCGCGGCCTCGACCGCCTCCGGAGTCGTGCGACAGATCGCGCACGCCTCCGTGAAGAGGGGGTGCCGGGCACCCTCGTTCATGTATGAGGCGAGCACGTGGCGCGCCTCGGACCGGGAAATGGAATTTTCCATAATCTCCGGAGCGTGTTTTAAGGTGCGTGATTGCACGTACCGCTCTCGCTTTTTGTACCGAGCAATGTCGGTCAAAAAAGTGAGAGCAGGATTTATCTCCATGTCTTGGTCACAACATTCGTTCTGATCAAGATTGGGAGTCCGACAGAGCACGAGTATTCGTGATGTCGGATCCAGGTTGCTCTACGAAATGTTGTCCATTTCGTCGAGCGCGAGCATCGTCGCGCTGAGCGCTTCGCTCAGGTCATCGAGGTTCAACCGCTTGTCACGCGGGCTGCCAGCGATGCCAGCGTGACCGCCAGCTTCGGGCCCCCACAGCTTCTGCACGATGTCGCGCGCGTTCGTGCCCTTGGGCGCATCCGCGAACGAGATCGTGATCGAGCCGTTGAGGGTGTTGAAGGCGATGACGGCCTTGGCCACCTTTCCGTCGGGGGCGACGTAGAGGTGGTTGGTGAAGCTCGGCGAAACTCGGACGAGGAGATCCTCGTAGTACTCGACGAAGCTCTCGGCGTTGAGCTTGTCGCCCTTCGCCTTGAACTCGTCGCCCGCGACGAGCATCTGCTCATCGTCGGCGAGGATCCTCTCGAGCGCTTCGATGCCCTCGATGACCTTGTCGGTCACGTCGGACACCGAGCCGTCGCGGTTGGCGAACACTCGGTTCTTTTCGCTCCACGCCCAGAAGGCGTTGAGGCGGCGGATGTCCTCGTCGGACGCGCCGCTCACACCGAGCTTGTGCGGACCATTAAGGTCCACGAACTCGGAGAGAATCCAGAAGCTCTCGGCCTCCGGCTTGCGACCGATGACGGCCGCACACCCACCGAGGGTGTCGAGGTCGAAGTGGGACAAACCCACCACCTCGACGCCTTCCGCGCACCCGTTGGGGTACGCGCACGGCGCGCGGTTACCCGCATTGACGCCGTGATGCGCCATGGTGAGCACCGAGCCAGCGACGGTGATGTCGCCGAACTCAGCCTCCACCGTGGCGCTCGCCTTGCCTTCGATGGCAGTGGCGAGGTTGGTGTGGTTAGACGCGAGCACGAAATTGATTTTGGTCATAGTTTCCTTTGAACGGGTGTGAATGTACGAATTTGTACTTGGGGTTCCCGCTCTCGCTTTTTGTACCGAGCGATGTCGGTCAAAAAAGTGAGAGCAGGATTGTAACTCCATGTCTTGGTCACAACATTCGTTCTGATCAAGATTGGGAGTCCGACAGAGCACGAGTATTCGTGATGTCGGATTCAGACTCTCAGTTCATCGCTGTCCCGTTAGAGACATAGATGAACCCTGTTTCATCCACTTGGTACCTCACGTATCCCGTGAAGGGCCCGTTGAGGAAGGTGCACCTCTCGCGGTGGCAGATGCGACCGTTCTTGATCGCCGCGATCTCCTCCTCGTTGGTGTTCGGCACATCGATGAAGTGCATCGCGCCGACGACGGTGAAGAAGAAGGCACAGATCGAAAGGGTGATCTTCTTGGACATCTTTTGCCTTTGGAGCGGACTGTAAGGTGCAAAATCGCACGTCCCGCTCTCATTTCTTTCTCGATCAACTCTTGGCTGGCACGAACGCATTCGTGGAGCAAAAGGATCAGAGATAGAAATGAAAGCAGGATGATGGTGAACGAGAGAAAGACGGTTGAAGAAGAGGCGGGCGAATACCCGAGGGCATTGCCTGCGTGTGGTGGGCTACATGTTAGAGTTGGCAGTCGAAACCACCGAGTCTAATTTTGCCTACCGCTCACAGACGCACCATGTTCGGTTGCCTGTGAGGTTCTTCTCCACCCGTCTTTCTCTGTTGCGATGATCGTTTTAGAGGCGGCGACTCATCGGATAAAGATCCAACGAGAAGTGGCTCAAATCCGCCGAAGCGGTTGAATCCGTAACAGATTGCAGATGAGAGATCCCAGTCGAAACCGGATTCTCACATCGTTCATCTGCTTGCCTCCTCCAAAACGATCAAGACAACAAAAAATGACGTTGATAACGTCACAAGTGAATTGAGCAAAACAATAATCGCTACACCTAGCCCTAATGGCCGGTAAGTTCGTTCATTGCTGTCCAAGCTCTCCACTGTGACTAGCTCTTTAAATGTAAGGCTGTTTCATCCTCGACGTATTACTATACCATGTACCGTATAAACTGTCAAGTTAATGCTTTTCTTTTATAACATTAGCGATTATTTATTATATTTGGCTAATATTAGCGTTATATGTCTAATATATGGGTTGAAAGTGCATCCATACGTCACTGTATTACGATATAAGTATAGCATATTTTTGACAAAAAATCAAGTATATAGGGTTTATTTTTACCATAAAACCCCCTCCACAAAGGTAGAAGGGGCAGGGGTAGGGGGCATCGAGGGAGAAAGTATGCAGAAATTACAAGACCCCGTCCCAAACCATGAAGATCACAGTTTGGGACAGGGTCAGTTTCTCACCAGGAAACGGAGTCGGCTCCGCGACGAAAGTCGCGAAGGCTACGCTTCGGAGTCAGCTCTTCAGCCTCGTCCTCATTCGTGCTCCGCCGTACCCGCCGCCCGCCATTGCGGAGCGTTTTCTCCCTCTTCGCCGCCAAGCGCATGTCTGCGGTAGGCGTGAAGACTTTGAGGGGCGGGACGTCGTCTTCCTCGACACCACGGCAACGCGCGCAGTAGCACGAGTTGGGCTCCATGGCCTCGAGATCCCAACGGAGTTCCGTGAGAAGACGCTTCTCTTCGGGGAGTTCCTCCCACTGCACCCAACAGTCTTCATCATTCTCGTCCATCTCAGACGTGAACGATAGAAGAGTGTAGAGCAGTTTCAAGGGTGGATTGGCACCCTTTTCTGCGAAGAGCTTCTTCGTGATGTCGGTCACGAGTGCGAGCTCGCCCAACATCCGAAGCTTGGGATCGTCCGTGAGTTGATCACGGAGCAAAAGGTTCTTGTATTGAGCCAGGCGCGAAACCTGACCGACCATTTCGCCATCGGCGACGTGGGTAAACACGGTGAGAATATAGCCTATTATCGACATTCTGTCAAGATGATTGTTTACACAACACAAATAGCCCCGCCTCTAAGCCACAGAATGTGGTTAGAGGCGGGGCTTGTAGTAGTGTCAGGCGCTGAAGGCCTGTTCGAGCTGACGTTCGCGCCAGATCTCGCGTTCACGCATCCGCTCCTTATTGCGGAGACGGGGCTTGTAGCCGGAGCGATGACCGTAGTTGCGGCACGACTGGACGTCAAGCTTCTTGCCCGTGCCAGGCACAAAGTTGAAGCAATTGGTGCCACAGCCTTCGCGTGCGCGCCACATCTTCGGATCCAGAGTGGGATCGAGAAGTTCGAGCTGTTCTGCCCATGCTTCGACCTCGAACTCCCAGTCCTTGCGCTCCTCCTCGAGCTTGTCGATGTAGGAGGCGGTCTCCTTGGGGTAGTCTTCGAACTCGTCGAAGGCATCCCTGAAGGTATCTTCGAAATGATCATCGTACTCATGATGATCGTCGAAATCATCGAAGTCGAAGTCCTCGAATAGACTGGGGTTATACCCCGCGTCATCGAGGGGCTCATCCATCGACATGTCGTTCCAGGACTTCTCGTTGCTCGACATTAGACTCCAATCTGGCGACATTCGCCTAAAATGTACCGGTACAAGATAGCTTATTTATAATAATTTGTCAATATTTTAATTGTCATAAACACAGTGTCTAAAAAACGCAAAATCCCCCAACTCAGCAGTGAGTGGGGGATTCAGCAGTGTTGAAAAGTGCTAGGCCATTTGGCTGATGAGCGTCATGCGCTCGTCTTCGCGCTCTTTGCGAGCCGCGCTGTAGCGCTGGCCCTTCTTGCCGTAGCGGCTTTCTTCGACGAAGGACCGCTCAACCCGGGTGTGCTTGTGCTTGCCCGGGATGAAGTAGTGCGCGCTCTTGTACCCGCAGCGACCCGGCTTGCGCGGAAGCATCAGCTTGGCGCGCCACATCTGCGGGGCGTGAGTGGGGTCGAACACGTCGAGGTCGCGTTCTGCCTTTTTCATCTTCATGATGAAGACCGTGGCCTTCTGCTTGCGCAGTTGGCGTTTCAGGGGCTTGATCCAGGTCTTCCATGTCTGGAGTTGGATGTAGATGGTATCCAGTTCCAGCGCGAGACCAAGGTAGCCTCTCTGGTTCGAGAGGATCCGATTGCCCTCGTTGATCAGATCTTTGATCTCACGAGTGATGCGCTCGAGCGCCTTGAGGATGGACTCTTCGTCCATGTATCCAGCCTCGAGCTGATCTTCCAAGCGGATCATTTTCCGCTGAAGTTCGGCCGAATCTCCGTTGAACGCGTTGCGTTCGTTTTCACGGGTCTCCCAGATATCCAGTCGACGGAAGGTGGCGTGATGCCGGATGGTCTGCTTGGGGATCTTCTCGGTCGGGGGCTTGTGCTTCCACACACCGTTCTTCATGATCAATTCCTCCACGGGACCTTCTTTCTGGCAATTCGCCGAAAATGAGAAATGTGCCTGCATAATATATACTAAAACAGTATTATTGTCAACATACGTGTTGTCACTATTCATCCTATAACACGACTCGATCGTTAATAAAGGGTCCTGTAATGACTCTGTGGATAATCGCTTTTATTTCTATAGTGAAAAAGCACAATTTTGACTTTCTACAGCCAAAATTGACAAAAAGGTTCGTTATAACCATTCGCTTGACTTGACGGTTCTTTCTTGTTAATATCCGCACGAAACCACGCGGCTTGACAGGTGTCTGCGCAGACTCCTGTCACGGCTTTCGTGAAAGATTGATCCCCTTTCACTGCAATGCTATACACCAACTTTTAATCGAGAATCCTCCCAACCTTTCCCCGTTGGGAGGCGTTTTGATATTTTGGCTGCTTTCCGGTGTGATTTCACCTAAATCAGAAGATACGGTTTGCTCTATTTTACAGTGACGTCCGTCAGCACTGGCGGCTTTGTCTTTTTTCGACGGCCCCACTGTAGTAAGCAAATTCGTTAAATTTTTCATCGCCCCATGTCACAAGCGATGTCGTTTAAGCGACAAGAGCCAAAGGACCGCGATCGCCGTTATTTTACGGCGGCACGCGATGCCATGGCCTTGCCAGATTTGATTGAGGTGCAAAAAACCTCCTATCGTTGGTTCCTTGAAGAAGGTATCCGCGACTTATTTAAAGAAATCTCACCGATAAAAGATTTTATCGGTCGTGATCTCGAATTGTCCTTCGTTGATTATTATTTCGACGAACCAAAGTTTGACGAGAAAACATCTAAGGAGAAACACGTTAACTACGAGGCTCCTATCCGTGTAAAACTTCGTCTTACAAATAAGCGTTCTAATTTTGAAAAGGAATCCGAGGTATACCTTGGAGATCTTCCTCTCATGACCGATCGCGGTACCTTTATCGTGAACGGTATCGAACGTGTGGTGATCACACAGCTTGTGCGCTCCGCCGGTGTCTTTTTCACCGCTGAGACCATGCATAGCCGTCGTTACTATGGTGCAAAAATTATCCCTTCACGTGGTGCTTGGCTCGAATTTGAGACCGATGCAAACAATGTGCTTTGGGTAAAAATCGATCGTAAACGTAAAGTTGCAGCAACAGCGCTTTTGCGTGCTTTTGGTTTGGGTTCAGATGAGCAGATCCGCGAGGCTCTTCAAGATGTTGATATCCATCCATTAAACAAATACGTTGATTCTACCTTGGCAAAAGACGTTTCTTCTAGCGAAGAAGAAGGGTATATCGAAGTCTACAAACGTATCAGACCTGGTGATCTCGCAACGGCAGAAAATGCAAAACAACTCATTCACTCGATGTTCTTTAACTTCGATCGTTATGATTTGTCTGCAGTAGGTCGTTACAAATTCAACAAGCGCTTTAATGCCAATGCTGAGCATGACTTTGTTGCAAAAGAAGAAAACCGCATTCTTTCAAAAGAAGACGTAATTGCTTTGTTGCGCGAATTGATTCAGCTCAATGTCTCACAAGACGAAGCCGATGATATTGATCACTTGGGTAATCGTCGTGTGCGTGCGGTAGGTGAGCTTGTTCAAAGTCGTTTCCGCATTGGTCTTGCTCGTATGGAGCGTATCGTCAAAGATCGTATGTCCACCATGGACATGAACGATATCAACCCAGCAAAGTTGATTAATGCACGTCCGGTGATTGGTGCGATTCGCGAATTCTTCATGAGTTCACAGCTTTCGCAATTCATGGAGCAAACAAATCCACTTGCGGAACTTGAGCATAAGCGTCGTTTGTCCGCGATGGGTCCTGGTGGTCTTACGCGTGAACGTGCGGGCTTTGATGTTCGTGATGTGCATCGCACTCACTATGGCCGTATTTGTCCGATCGCTTCACCTGAAGGTCCAAACATCGGTCTCGTAGGTCACATGGCGAGTTATTCGCGTATCAACGAATATGGCTTTATCGAAGCGCCATACCGTCTTGTAAAAAACTGGGCAAAAAATGACGGTAAAGATGCTATCGGCGAAGTATTGCGCGTTGACATTAATGACGGCGAAGGCAAAAAAGTGGCAAAAGCAGGGGAAGAAGTCGACAAGAAACTTGCAGAAAAACTCACAAAAGTTTCGATTGATAAATTGCCAGTGGTGCCTACCGTAACAAGTGAAATTATTTACTTGAACGCGTTCACAGAAGAACGCGGTACAACAGCACCTGCAACAACAGCTATCGATAAGAATGGTAAGTTTATGCACGAACGTACGCCTGCGCGTAAAAACGGCGAGCCTACGATTGTTGATGTTCACGAGATTGATTATGTTGATGTTTCATCCAAGCATATTCTTTCAGTTGGTACGTCACTCATTCCGTTTGTTGAACATGATGATGGTCACCGCGCTCTCATGGGTACAAACATGCAACGTCAGGCGGTTCCTTGTATCAAGCCTGATGCTCCAATTGTTGGTACGGGTGTCGAACGACGTGTGGCTATTGATGCAGGTCATGCCATCATCGCTCCTGTCGATGGTTTGATTGTTGGTGTCTCGGGTAACTTGGTTGAATTGCAGGGTGAGGACGGCGCTATTCGTCGTTATGAACTCGCAAAGTTCCAACGCTCTAACCACTCCACGTGTTTAAACTTCCGTCCGACGGTAAACAAAGGACAAAAGATTTATGCTGGTGAAGTTCTCGCTGATGGTACATCCGTACAACATGGTGAGCTCGCTCTTGGTCAAAATCTTCTCGTGACGTTCTTGTCATGGGATGGTTATAACTATGAAGATGCTATTATTTTGTCTGAGCGTCTTGTTCATGAAGATCGTTTTACCTCGATCCACATTGAGCATCACACCTTAGACGTACGTGATACAAAGCTTGGCGAAGAAGTTGTGACGTCTGATATTCCAAACGTTTCAGAAGAAAAATTCCGCCACTTAGACGAGCACGGTATTGTGCGCGTCGGTGCAGAAGTAAAATCCGGTGATATTCTTGTTGGTAAAATCACGCCAAAGGGTGAGACGGATCTATCTGCAGAAGAAAAACTTCTTCGTGCTATTTTTGGTGAGAAGGCACGCGATGTTCGCGATTCTTCTATGTATCTTGAGCACGGCGAAAAAGGCAAAGTGGTTGATGTAAAAGTCTTCTCACGCGATAACGGTGACAAATTGCAGCCAGGTGTTTTACGACAAATCGTTGTCTCGGTTGCAGATCTTCGTAAGATTCAAGTTGGTGATAAGCTCGCAGGTCGTCACGGTAACAAGGGTGTTATCTCTCGTATCGTTAAGGTCGAAGATATGCCTTTCCTTGAGGACGGTACTCCTGTCGACATTATTCTTTCGCCGCTTGGTGTTGTTTCTCGTATGAACTTGGGTCAGGTGCTCGAAACGCATCTTGGTCTAGCAGCAAATGCTCTCGGATATATGGTGGCAACGCCAGTGTTTGACGGTGTTCCAGAAGAAACGATTCGTGAAGAGCTTGTTCGCGCCGGCTTCCCAGAAGACGGTCAAATCCCTCTTTATGATGGTCGTACCGGTGAAAAATATGATCATGATCCAACGGTTGGTATGGTCTATATGTTGAAACTCAACCATATGGTTGAAGACAAGATTCACCAACGTTCTATCGGTCCATACTCATTGATTACGCAACAACCTCTTGGTGGTAAGGCGCAATTTGGTGGTCAGCGCTTTGGTGAAATGGAAGTGTGGGCGCTCGAAGCCTACGGTGCTGCACATACGCTTCAAGAAATTTTGACGATTAAATCTGATGATGTGCCTGGACGTTCAAAAGCCTACGAAGCAATTATCAAAGGTGAGCCAATTAAAAAGGTGAATGTGCCAGAATCCTTTAACGTTCTCGTTCGTGAGTTGAAGGGCTTAGGTCTTGATGTCGAATTGCTTAAAAACGGTGAACGTCTCGAAGACAGCTCGCCAAAACCAGAGCACTTCCGCACACGTCCAACGCCAGCAGCAAATGAAGAAGAAAATTGGGATGCTGCGCCTCCAGCTGAATTCTAACTCACCCTAATCGACCAAAAAAACGTATGGCCTATTTCCACACGGAACATATCAAGTCCACGGACTTTGATTCTATCCGCTTGCGCGTCGCCTCTCCTGAGGTGATTCGCGGCTGGTCTTATGGTGAAGTCACCAAACCGGAGACCATTAACTACCGCACACAAAAACCAGAAAAGAGCGGTCTCTTTGCTGAAGAAATTTTCGGTCCGTCAAAAGACTGGGAGTGTTATTGTGGTAAGTATAAGAAGATTCGTTACAAAGGCATTATTTGTGACAAATGTGGCGTTGAAGTCACGCACTCACTCGTTCGTCGCGAACGTATGGGTCACATTGAGCTTGCAGCGCCTGTTACACATATTTGGTTCTTGCGTTCTGTGCCATCCAAAATCGGTATGGTGCTCGACATGTCCATTCAATCACTCGAAAAAGTGATTTACTTCACTGTATTCATTATCACGGCTGTTGACGAAACTCTTCGTGAGCAAACAGTAGAAATGGTACGCGCCGAGTATAAAGGCAAACGCAAAGGCATCGAATCAGAAGGCGAACGTAATCGCGAACGTCTTCAAAAGCAAGCAACCGAGCAAAGCTGGGATGCTGGAAAATTGAACAAAGAGATGGACAAAGCGCAAGAAGAACAAACGCGCCGTCTCGAAGAACTTGATGCGGACTTTGATATCGCCGATAAAGAGCTCAAAGATCTTAAACCTCTTAAGATTCTTACAGAAACCGAATATCACGAACTTTCGCTAAAGTACGGTCATGTTTTTGAAGCAAAAATCGGTTCAGAAGCTGTTAATGCGCTTTTGAGCTCCATTGATCTTCAGGCAACTGTTGCTAATCTCAGCGAAGCACTTAAAGATGCATCAGAAGCAAAACACGATAAACTTACGCGTCGTTTGAAGCTTTTGAAATCACTCGTACAAAATCAAATTGATCCATCCTGGATGGTCTTAAAGGTCTTACCAGTGATCCCACCAGACCTACGTCCGATGGTGGCTCTCGACGGTGGACGCTTTGCGACCTCAGATCTCAATGATCTTTATCGTCGTGTTATTAATCGCAATAACCGTCTTAAGCGTTTACTCGAATTGAATGCTCCAGAAGTTATCGTGCGTAACGAAAAACGCATGTTACAAGAGTCTGTAGATTCACTCATTGATAATAGTGCACGTTCTGCAAAAGCGGTTACAGCCCCAACAGGTAAAAAGCGTCAGCTTAAATCCCTAGCAGATATTTTGAAGGGTAAGCAAGGTCGCTTCCGTCAAAACTTGCTCGGTAAGCGTATCGATTACTCTGGTCGTTCAGTTATCGTCGTTGGTCCGAATCTCGAATTGCACCAATGTGGTCTTCCTAAGACCATGGCACTCGAGCTCTTCAAGCCATTTATCATTTCTGAATTGATTAATCGTGAACTCGTTCACAATATTCGTTCAGCAAACCGCTACATCGAAGCCGATCACGCAGAAGTTTGGGATATTCTCGAAAAAATTGCCGAAGATGCTGTTGTGCTCTTGAACCGTGCACCAACGCTTCATCGTCTTGGTATTCAAGGCTTCCAGCCAAAGCTTATCGAAGGTAAAGCGATTCAAATCCATCCGATGGTATGTCCTGCCTTTAACGCCGATTTCGATGGTGATCAAATGGCTGTTCATATTCCACTTACCGAAGAAGCGCGTTGGGAGGCAAAGAATCTCATGCTTTCGACCAAGAACCTTCTTAAACCTGCTACCGGTCAGCCTGTAGCAAAACCTGATAAGGATATCGCTTGGGGTACGTACTACATGACAACATCTCTTCCTCCGGTAGACGGAAAGATGAAGATGTTTGGCTCAGTAGAAGAAGCAAAATATCTCTTCAATACCGGTAAACTTTATATTCGCGAAACCATTAAGGTACGCGTAAGACAAGGTGAGCCAATCATCGAAACAAATATCGGTCGCGTTCTCTTAAACGAACTCTTTCCAAAAGAAATTGGTTTTAGAAACGAAGTTATCGGTACAAAGCAATTGAGTGAAATTGTGCATCGCACCATTGAACTTCGTGGCTTCGAGCGTACTGCGCGTTTCTTGGACGAAGTGAAATCGATGGGTTTCTTGTACATCACGAAATCTGGTTTCTCGTACGGTATGGGTGAACTCCCTGCTTTACCAAAGCAAGAAATCTTACAACGCGGTGATGACAAAGTCGAAGAAATCGAAGATCAGTACAAAGAAGGTCTTCTTACGAGAAAAGAACGCTATAACCAAATCATTCGTATTTGGTCAGATGTAAAAGATCAGTTGCAGCGCATGTCAAAAGACTCGCTTGATAAAGAAGGAGCTGTGTTTGCCATGATGGACTCCGGTGCTCGTGGTTCAGCTTCTCAGCTTACCAACGTGGTAGGTATGAAAGGTCTTGTTTCAAACCCAGCTGGTGACATTATCGAGCTTCCTATTCGTTCATCGTTCCGCGAAGGTCTAGATGTGCTTGAGTACTTTATTTCGTCTCACGGTACACGTAAGGGTCTTACGGATACGGCTCTTCGTACGGCAAACGCTGGTTACCTTACCCGTCGTCTCGTTGATGTGGCGCAAGATGTCATTATTAACGCAGAAGAATGTGGTGATACCGAAGGTGTTATTATTACACACGAAGAATGTGAAGAAATCGGTGAGCCAATGCTTACGCGTTTGCTTGGTCGTATCTTGCTTAAGGATCTCAAAGACGCAGACAAAAAAGTCCTCCTCAAAAAAGGCACACTTATTGTCGAGGATCACGTCAAAGAGTTACAAGGCAAAGAAATTCTTGAAGCAAACGTGCGTTCAGTGATGACGTGTAAGCTTAAACGCGGTCTTTGTCAGAACTGTTACGGTTACGATCTTGCTTATAACCAAATGGTAAAACTTGGCACAGCTGTTGGTATCGTTGCTGCTCAATCCATTGGTGAGCCTGGTACTCAGCTTACAATGCGTACGTTCCACTCTGGTGGTGTCGCTGCTGCTGATATTACGCAAGGTCTTCCACGTGTTGAAGAATTGTTCGAAGCACGTATCCCTAAGCGCAAAGCGATCTTGGCTGAAGTCGCAGGTAAGGTACGTATTGTTGAAGGCGAAAAACGCGAGTTACGCACCGCAAAGGGCGATCGCCTCGTTGATAACGCTTCTGCTACACGTACACTTGTTATCGACCATATGGCCGAGACAGAACAGGTTCACGCCTTCCTTAAGCGCGACACGGTAAAAGTAGAAGATGGACAAAGCGTAAAAGAAGGAGCCGTACTTATCGTCAAAGCTGACGGCGAAGAAATCACAGCTCCAAACAAGGGTGTGGTGTCGATCGTTAAAAATAAATTACGTTTTGTTTACCAAGCGATTAATGCTTGGGAGGCAGAAATCCCTTCTGGATACACGCTATACGTAAAAGATGGGCAAGAAGTTGCTATGGGTGATGTGCTTACCGAAGGTCAATTTGATCTTCAAGAGCTCTTTAGACTTCGTAACCAAGATGCGGTCATGCGTTACCTTCTTAAAGAGGTTCTCGCGATCTATGCATCACAAGGTCAGAAACTAAATGCAAAGCATATTGAAGTGATCATCCGTCAAATGTTCTTGCGTGTGCTTGTTAAAGACGCTGGTGACACCGAGCTCCTACCAGGGCAAATTGTTGATCGCTATCGTGTTGAAACCGAGAACAAACGTCTTCTCGAACTTGGCAAAGGCACAACAGCAACGTTCCGCCCATTGTTTATGGGTATTACCAAGGTGGCACTTTCTACCGAGTCCTTCTTGTCAGCTGCATCCTTTATGGAAACAGCTCGCGTGCTGATCGACGCAGCCGTAAATGGTAAAGTCGATCATCTCGAAGGTCTAAAAGAAAATGTGATTATCGGTCGTTTAACACCTGCAGGTACTGGCTTCGGCGCAGATCTTTCTGGTGATGAACCAGAACCGGTTGCTGCTCCTGAAGAGGATATCGCAGACCCAGAAACAAAAGTTGAAAAAGAAAAAGAAGAAATAAAAGAAGAAGCATAATCTTCTTAATAAAAAACACCCCTTTGGGGGTGTTTTTTGTTACTTGCTGAGAATAACCCTCTATGAAATAAAAGTGGTCACGGGAGAGTATCCACGTGACCAGAGGGGGAGTCCCCTTATTTTTTTCAACGTGTCTCACGTGTTACCGTAAGACTTCGATTATGTGCTGGAAGTATCTACATCCTGCTCTTCGGAACGCGCTCTGACGCTTTTGAAATATCGCTAGGCACCACCGACGCAATGCGCCACTGGGCGTAGAAACCATTTCTTTCGACATTGGTCATGTCCAGAGTGCTGGTAAGTTCCGATAAAACCTCCTTTCTCCAAAGATGTGACAAGACTTTAGTCTATCAAAAAATCCTTGCCAAGAGCAGCGCTTCGTTGACCATAAATCATTCATCCACTAGCCTTAACAGTAGTATGCGCATTCTCGGAATAGATCCAGGATTTGACCGAACGGGTTGGGGCGTTATTGATGTGATAAAAAATGAGTTTCGCTGGATTGGTCATGGCTGTATTCAAACCTCATCAAAAGATGATTTTACTCAACGTCTTCAAGAAACGCGTGACGGAGTAAAGCGTATTATCGAAAAAGCAAAACCTGATCTTGTTGTTGTAGAAAAATTGTTTTTTTCGAGCAATGCGAAAACAGCAATCAATGTTGGAATGGGGAGAGGAGTGATTTTGCTTGCGATTGCAGATGCGGGTATTCCAATGATCGAGTTAACACCAAATCAAATCAAACAAGCTGCCGCAGGGTATGGTGGAGCAAAAAAAGATCAGATACAAGAAATGGTAAAACGTATATTAAAATTGGACGATATTCCAAAACCAGATGATGCAGCGGATGCACTTGCTATCGCGATCGCTGGTTCAACAATGAAATCAAGAGAATAGGGAATCAAATTTTTTAGATATAAAAGAAGCCGGCACAAGATGCGCCAGCTTCGTGAAGGTGGTGAAGAGATGATCGGTGCCAAGGTGGCTCAAAAGGGTTACCCCAAAGTAAGCCGCCACGACACCAACCGCGAGAACCGGTAGATACCGGCTGTAGCGAGGCGATGCCTTGCTCTCGCACTCGTCTCGGTAGTCCAGCTTCAGGTTTTTGTACCAGAAGAGGTAGCAACCGAGGCCACCCAGTACCAGCGACACACCCTTGAAGGAGTGGTCGCCCGTTAGCGCATAAGCCGCTAGGCTTACGGCGCTCAGGGTGAGCATCACGGCCAAGCTAGAGATCGCATCGTTGCGCTCCAACTTCACCAAGAACATTGCCAAAGAACGGAGATTCGTTTCTGTTTGCTGTTTCACTTTATCCTCTTGTTTTGGTTTTTTTGTTTGGTTTGAACGATGCGTGGGTCATTTTGGGGACCCACAACCCATACGCCTACTCCGCCGCCAATACGGTCTCCTGCTTATTCAGCAGGGCGCCGAGCTTGGTGCGAAACCCGTAAGCCCCCTTGAGGGTGCGCTCACGGTTGAGCAAGAACGCCTTCGCTTTTTCGAGCTGTTTGCGCTCCGACTCTCGACCGCCGTGGACTCGCGTCCGCTTGTGGCCGGCCTCGTCTTCGAGGGTGTGAACCCTCTTCAGAACGAGGAGGATCTCCTTCCAGAGCGCCTCGTTGTCGTGCCACCTCTGCAGGCGAGCCACGACGGCGGGCTGGTCCAGCTGAGCGGATGCCCAGCGCTGGATCTCTTCGAGCGGGGCATTGTCTGCCATCGCATTCGGGAGAAAGAGACCGTTCTGACGGAGCTCGCGGATAAACCGCTGCCGCTCCTTCTGATAGCGCTTACGCGCCTCGCCGTTACGGCCAAAAGCCGTAAGGACGCTCTTCAGACTCGGGACCTCGGACACGGTAATCTTTTCCATGGAACTCCTTGAGATTCGGGTGGTTGGTGAATCTCGCCAGCTATAGTTAGCATAATACGGTATATATGTCAAGTATCGTGTTTACATAAATATTTACACAAGGATTTCATGGCAGCGAAACGGCAAGTACAAAGGGAGTATGGTATTATATGTTTAATTATGAAAAACCCATTAGAGCGAGGCATGTTAATGGATCGAAAAATCGATGATGAACCAAAAGGATCAGGCGGTAGCGTCATCAAAAGAACAAGAAAAGGAGGAGAATCAGCTGCCACTCAAGGAAGCGTGGTCAAAAGAGCAGGTAAACCAAAAGATCCACAAGCTGCTGAAAAACCAGCAAAGAGAGGCCCAGAAAAAGATGAGCAAATTCCTTCTCGTGAAAAGCAGATGGATATAATGCGCTGGTGGATAGCGAATAGAACGATTCCTTGGAAACAAGATGATACAGGAGGTCGCATCACTATTGATCAAGAAGAAAGAAAATACCATACAAATAAAAAGGTTGGATTTAGTCTCAAAAAAAAGGAAGGGCCAAGGCAACTTGAATTTGCTATATTAGAAGTGTTTTCAGCAGATGGTGCGCTCAATGGACGTTATGATGTGGCGGACGGTAGCGTATTTCCCTACGGCTCCTGCGATATCGACGATACCGTAAATGGCGCAGACGGTTTATTAATCTACACAGTAGAGGATAATGACCGCGAAGGTGCTTTAGTTGGTGTTGATGCAACAACAAATCGTGACGAGTATCTTAGTAAGCTTAAACGTGGTCTAAGGAGAACGGCTGAAGGAGATTTTGCTAAGGCGTATTGGTATGACGTTGGCTCTAAAAAACCTGGAGAATATCTTGATAATCCCAAAGAGGGCAAGGTACCTTTGATTAATACGACAATTTTTATTGATGAAAAGATCATGGATAAATTCGTCAGCGAAGAGACAACAGCAAAAGAAGGTGATGCATTATTAAAACGAATAGGCGCATTAGCAGCACAACAACAAAGTTGGGAGCTAGAGATACATGCACGCATACTTACAAAGACGATTATCTTGGGTCATCACGGTGACCACATGACTGAGAATGTGAAAGGCATGAGTCGTAGTCAATTGTTGATAGAGTTAAAGAGACTTATGATGAACGCAAATTCGCCCCTAAAGGCAGAGGCGGCACGTATCCTATCCATTGCATTGCCTGCAGCATGGGAAAACGCGAACAATAATCCGGTTCAAGAAACGAAAGATGCTACAGCCAAAGAGATTTTGGATACACAGTTTAATATCAAGCAACTACTTGGTTAAAAAATAAACCCGCTCATTATGTTGAGCGGGTCAGGAAGCGTATTTTTCATAATAGCGAGTTAGTTCATTTGGATGATCTTCTTCTATCGATCTAATGAACCACTCTGCATCTAGTGGAATTCTTCTGTGCTTTGCGTTTGCGATGGTAAGGCAAAAAAGGATATCAGGGCACTTGAGATACTTCAGAAGTCCATAGATCATATAGGCTGTGCCGTAGCCATCTGTATCTACAGAAAGCGGGATGCTAATTTGTGCATCCATATCTAGTGTGACGATTTCGCGCACCTTGCGGAGACGCGGATAGGTTTGATTATAGATCCAGGTCAGTTTTTCTACTGTGGCAGAATCTTCTTCTGTCAGGGCGCTTTGCACGATCACCTCAAGGGTTAATGAAGTTACAAGACAGCCCGTATACTACAGGAAATACGGATTTTGTCAATATTTAAATACTTACTTTAGTCGTCACGCCCTGGCTGATACTTTCGATTCATTTTTATTGCACCTTTCTTGCTTTTTTCGTCTAAACGGCGCTCTTTTGCCCCTCTGCTCGGTTTGGTCGCTTTGCGCTCGATTTGCGGTTTAAGGGATTTTTCTACAAGCTCTTGGACTATTTCAATAGCTCGCTCGAGATTTTGCTTTTGTGAGCGTAATTCTTGAACTTTTAATACAAGCTCACCCGCATCATTGATGCGATTTTTTAAGTTCTCCATAAGGAGGTCTTTTTGTTCATCCGTAAGCGCTTGCGATAGCTTTATTGGCCAGCGTAAGAATACTGCACTTGATGTTTTATTTACTTTTTGTCCACCAGGACCCGAAGATCGTACATACTCGACGCGAAATTCATGACGCGGGATAACGGGGGGTTGCCAGCTTTCTACCTCAGCTTTTGGAAGAATAGGAGCTATTGCAAAGGGATTTTCCATAGATAGGATCTAAGTATATCACAGTAGCTTAACCCTTGACGGAAAACTCGATTTTCGCCTGTAAATAAGCTATAATGTCTCTAACCACTAAGGTTGATTACTTGGCTTACTTATGCAGATTTATTGGCACGGACTCTCATGCGTTCGCATCGAAGCGAACTTTGGCGGTAAAGACGCCGTTCTTGTAACGGATCCTTACGCAAATGACAGCGGATTACGTTTTCCGCGTACACTTACTCCAGATATTGTAGCGCTTACTCATCAAGATGAAGCGCGTTTTCCTAATGATGCATTTCAAAATGATCCTTTTACCATCAATACTCCAGGTGAGTATGAAGTAAACGGGTTCTTTGCTTATGCGATGCCCCTTAAGTCAGAAGGGGACGAATATCCTTTTCATCTTATGTATCGTTTTGAGGTTGAAGGGATGTCCATAGGATTTATTGGGCAGCTCAATCGCACATTAAATGATGAAGAGGTAAAAGCTTTAGGAAATATTGATATTTTACTCCTTCCTGTTGGTGGCGGAGATCGTATGAGCGCAAAACAAGCTGTCGATACCATCTCTCGTGTTGAGCCTCGTATGGTTGTGCCACTCGCCTATCATGTAGATGGCCTCAAAGAAGAGCTTGGTACGGCAGATGCTTTCTGCAAAGAACTTGTCTGCGAGCGCAACAATGCCAATAAGCTCAAGATTAGTCGCAAGGATCTCCCATCAGAGGACCTTGTTGTAACCGTCTTAGAACGAGCTTAACCTTAGGTGAACGTGTTTTAATCATGACTATGCCACGCACATTACAGAAGACGCCAAAAAAATCTGTCGTAAAGCGTCGCGCTTCAAAACCAAAAGCGCGTGGCAATGTTTTTGATGCGCTTGAGCCAAAAATACTTACACCCGAAGAAAAGCACGAGCTCATTCGTGCACATGCCTCGGCTCGAGCCAATCAAGATCGTGGACCACACCTAGGTTATGTGATCGCGATCGCCGCCTCAACACTCATGGTAACGACGGGTTGGCTGCTCTCGTTTGGCAGAGGGATATGGTTAACACAACCATCAAATCCAGATACGGCGATAGAAACCATTAGGTACACTGCCGAATCCGTTAAGTCCGACGTTCAGTTGTTTCAACAGCAAGCAAAAGAGCTAAAGAACAACGAGTCACCAACCACTACTCAACAGTAAAAAAACTATGGAAGAAGAAATCAACAACGAGCAACCAGCAGAGTTGCCACACGGTGTCACATCCGCTCCACTTGTGGACGAAGTAAAGACGGCCTTTTTGGACTATGCCATGTCCGTTATTGTTGACCGTGCTTTGCCAGATGTCCGTGATGGCTTAAAACCGGTTCATCGACGCATTCTCTACTCAATGTGGAACTCTGGTTTGCGTTCAAGCGCAAAGTTTCGTAAGTCAGCAACGGTTGTTGGTGACGTGCTTGGTAAGTATCACCCTCATGGTGATTCATCGGTTTACGAAGCAATGGTGCGTATGGTGCAAGAGTTTTCTTTGCGCTATCCACTTGTGCGTGGTCAAGGTAACTTTGGTTCGGTAGATGGTGACTCTGCTGCTGCCTATCGTTATACAGAAGCCAAGCTCTCACCGATTGCCGAAGAAATGCTTTTTGATATCGATAAAAATACCGTTGATTTTCGTCCAAACTACGACGGTTCACATGATGAGCCGCGTGTATTACCGGGCAAACTTCCTAATCTTGTTTTAAACGGTACACTCGGTATTGCTGTAGGTATGGCAACGAATATTCCGCCACATAACCTTACGGAGGTTTGTAACGGTATTATCGCGCTTATCGAAAACGGCGACCTCACCATCGAAGAGCTTGTTGCTATTATCCCTGGTCCTGATTTTCCTACCGGTGGTATTATTTATGACAAAAACGCCATCATGCAGGCCTATGCAACAGGCCGTGGCGGTATCGTCATGCGTGCAAAAACAGAAATTATAGAAGAAAAAGCAGGTAATTTTCAAATTATCGTGAGTGAATTGCCTTACCAAGTAAACAAAGCAAATCTTCTCGAAAAGATGGCTGAGCTTGTGACAGAAAAGCGTATCGAAGGCATTCGTGATCTTCGTGACGAATCCAACAAAGAGGGTATTCGCATGGTGATTGATCTCAAAAAAGATTCCTATCCAAAGAAAGTTCTCAATCAGCTCTTTAAGTTTACACAGCTCCAAGAGGCGTTTCACGTAAACTCACTTTGTTTGATTGATGGTATTCAGCCACGTATTTTGACGCTTAAACACATTCTTGAAGAATACATCTCTCATCGCAAAGAAGTGGTGCGTCGTCGTACGCAATACGATCTTGACCGCGCAAAAGAACGTATTCATATCTTAGAAGGTTTGCGTATTGCGCTTTTGCATATCGATGAAATCATCGCAACGATTAAAAAATCCAAAGACAAGGATGAGGCAAAATCAAATTTGATGTCCAAGTTTAAGCTTTCAGAAATCCAGTCACAAGCGATTCTCGATATGCGTTTGCAACAACTCGCAAACCTTGAGCGTTTAAAAGTTGAACAAGAATGGGAAGAGAAAAAGAAAATTATTGATGAACTTGAATCGATTCTTGCATCCGTAAAAAAGATGTTAAATATCATTAAAGCCGAAGTCGAAGGCTTGCGCGACAAGTTTGGTGACGCACGTCGTACGCTCATCATCCCTGGTCCTGTTGGAGAGTTTTCTATGGAGGATCTTGTGCCACAAGAACAGTGTCTGATCATGCTTACCGACGATGGGTACATCAAGCGATTACCTCCGGATACATTTAAAGCTCAACATCGTGGCGGTAAGGGTATCGTTGGTGTTGCCACAAAAGAAGAAGATGCTGTGCGTACCATGTTTACAACAAATACGCATACCGAAATCATGTTCTTTACGAGTCGTGGTCGCGTCTTCCGTCTTAAAGCCTACGAGTTACCACAAGCAACACGTACATCTAAAGGACAAGCAATTGTAAACTTCTTGCAACTTGCTCCAGGCGAAAAGGTCACCGTCACCTTGCCAATGGATGATATCGATGGTTCAAAACATCTTGTGATGGTCACGCGTCAAGGAACAATTAAAAAATCTGGTATCGAAGAATTCTCCAATGTAAGACGATCCGGTCTTATCGCGATTACACTTCATGAATCAGACGAGCTTGTCTGGGTAAAGCCATCAAGCGGTAAGGATGATATCTCGCTCGTTACTCGCGAAGGTCAAAGTATTCGCTTTAACGAAGACGGTGTTCGCTCAATGGGTCGCACAGCCGCCGGTGTTCGTGGTATCACTCTCAAAGGCAAAGACTATGTTGTGGCAATGGATGTCATTAATCCAAAGCTTGCAGACAAAGGTGAGCTCGCGCTCTTCGTTATTACACAAAACGGTATGGGTAAACGCACCGATGTGAGCGAATATCGCGCACAAGGCCGTGGCGGATCTGGTATTCGTACAGCAAAAGTCAGTGCAAAAACGGGTGGTGTTGTAAACGCTTATATCTCAAGCAAAGAGGATGAACGTGATCTCGTGATGATCTCCAAAAAAGGTATCGTCGTTCGAACGCCGTTCAAGTCCGTGCCTGAGCTTAGCCGTGACACACAAGGTGTCCGTCTCATGCGCTTTAAAGAAGATGGTGATCTCGTAAGCTCGGTAACATTTGTCGAGCACGGAGAAGTCACGACAGACGAAGAATAAAAAAGATAGATCAAACCCCACTCGAGAGAGTGGGGTTTCTTGTAGGGCGGTTGATCAAAAGGAGGGAGAAAAGTGGTGATCAGGACATCGGGGTTCGTAGGCGCCCATATCACCAACAAGCTCATGCGACTTACCGCTGAGAAAATCTTCTAGTTTTTGACGACGATAAGCGAATAATTCGAATGACTCATCCTCACCCTGAGGGTGAAAAGTAAAGTTTGTACGCGTCGCAAGCTTTTTTGAGCATAGTGTGCAAACGGCCTTCATCTTAGTGACATCGTCTGCCATCGCCAGAAGCTGCGGCATGATGCCATAAGGTCTGCCCAAGAAGTCGGTATCAAGACCACCGGCGACGATTTCAACACCTCTTTTCAGAAGGTCTTGAATGGCAGGAAGGATCGATGCATCGAGAAATTGTGCTTCATCGATGGCGACGAAATCAGCTTCTTGTGTCGCCAGAAGCAAATCTTCTGGCGTAGATATCCCAATTGCGGGAATCGGTTCAATAGCGAGGCGTGTTTTGATCGTTGATCCATCTCTCGTATCAAGAGTGGGTTTTACGGCGCATACACGTAGCTTGCGTATCTTGGCCAGCGAGATAGCCTCAATCATTCTTATGGATTTGCCAGAGCCCATAGGGCCGGCGATAACGGAAAGATGCCCACGGCGAAGCTGGCTCATGAGCATGCCTCATGAAAGAGCCCATGCTTGAGGCACAGAGGCCTCACGATGCGGACATTGTTTGGGTGGATGTGTTGAGCAACCATGACAAGCTTCTCAATAAGGAGCGTGCCATCTAGACCACCGATAAGCACATGGTGCCCTTTTTCTCGAATGGCGTTAATGGTATCAAAAGCATCGTCTTGGTTCTTGAAGCACTCGGCAGAGTCAATGATCAGCCATACTTGTTTGCCATGCATATTCTCTTCGAGAAAACTCCAGAGAGGAGCAGACTCACCGTTAAGGCCCATTGCTGGGATGCTCTGATGGTTCGCATTAGGTACGTGAGGATTGTTCATCGGTTTAGCCGTAGCTGTAACCGTGTAATATTCTCTTCCGTTCATGGCATGCGACAGATAGCAGAGTTCGGTTGAGACGCCGGCGCCACGCTTGCCTACGACAACGATAAGACTGCCTATTGGCTGTTCTTTGCTCACAATTACCTTCTTTCTCTCCCTCGTATGTGAAGGAACCTTAAGTAGTCTCTCAAACGAGCAAGAGAGTGACAAGAAATGGTCAATGCTTGCTCCAAACGGGTTTCCCCCTTACCATCAGGGCATATGATCGGATCATTACGTGGAGAAATAATAGAAAAAAGCATCGATTGGATGATTCTTGAGGTAAACGGCGTAGGATATCGTATCCGTATCAGCTCTACGGTTTCTTCTGATCTTTCGGGCAAGCAAAACGCTTTTCTTTATATCCATGACCATGTTCGCGAGGACCAAAGAGACTTATTTGGTTTTTTGCATTTAAGTGACCTTGAGCTTTTTGAGAAGCTATTAAGTATCTCAGGCGTTGGACCAAAGGCGGCTCTCACGATTCTTTCTACCGGCTCTGCTGATCAGGTGCAGACGGCCATTATGGCAGGCAACTTATCCTTTTTAACTTCAGTGCCTGGAGTAGGAACAAAAACAGCGCAAAAAATTATTCTTGAGCTTAAAGGGCAGCTCGTTTCTAAAGAAGATGAATCATCTGCCGATCAAGAAGTTGCGCAAGCGCTTATTGGATTGGGTTACTCAGCCTCTCAAGCAAAAGAGGTGTGCAAGCATATTCCTGATAGCATCACGGATCCATCAGACAAAGTACGCTATGCTCTTAAGCTTCTCGTAAAATAACTATGCCCTGGAAAGAAATCGCTACTGAATCAGAGTGGACGGCGCTTTTACCAAAAGAGCACCAATCGTTTTTGTGGTCTTGGAAGTGGGGAGAGGCTCAAGAATCATTAGGAAAAAAAGTAAAACGCATCGTTTTTATACATGAAGATGGAACAAGGTTATTTGCTGCACAAGCAATACAGCAAGCAACATTTTTTGCACTCAATTATTGGATGCTTCCTTATGGTCCTTTTGAATTAACGAGTGCAACATCAGAACAATGTAAACAGGCAATCACTCAATTACGAGATTATTTTGTCGATGCCACTTTTTTACGTATCGAACCAAGAATGCCCGAAGAAGACTACAAAGAGTTGGGCTTAGTACCTAGACGCTCTTATCAACCGGCAGTCACTAGACTTATAGATCTCACACAAACAGAAGAAGAGTTACTTGCAGGAATGCATAGCAAAACACGCTACAATGCCCGCCTTGCGGAGCGACACGGAGTAAAGGTGCGTGTAGGCAACGCACAAGATATTGATCGCTACATAGAACTAGAAGAAGAAACAGCAAAACGCGATGGCTTTAAGCCACTAAGCTCCAGCTATGTAAAAAAGCTCTTTCAAGAATTAGCGCCAAGTGGGCTTATTCGTTTACGATTAGCAGAAAAAGAAGGGGTATTGCTTGCAGCGTCTATAGAGACTGTAAGTGAAGATACAATCACCTATCTTTTGGAGCTTCGTCTTCTGAGCAACGAGAAGTAATGGCTCCATTTGCGCTTCATCTTGAAGCTATCAAAGCAGCAAAGTCAGAAGGGAAGCATTGGTATGACTTGTGGGGATGTAATCCAGAGAGTGAAGAAGACCTTTTCTATAAACCAAGTTGGAAAGGTATCACACGTTTTAAATCCGGTTGGGGAGGTGAACTTGTACGGTATGCAGGAACCTGGGATTTACCATTGCAAAAAAAGATGTACACCTTGATTCAAAGAATACGTAATATCTAAAAACACCTCCGATAAAACCGGAGGTGTTTTTATAGTTTTTAAATTTAGGCCTTTTTCATTTCGTCAGCTTTCTCTGCTGAGCAGACACCGTCTTTGCAGCAACCACAAGCACGATGAGCTACACCAAATTTACCAGATCCCATCATAGCAATGGCGAGTGTTGCACCAAGAAGGGCAAAATCAATTTCGCCTTTGGAGAAGATAGCAAAGCCTTTAACTCTCCAGAGGGCGATAAACATTACAAAAGCCAATAGATATGCTGCTGGCTTAACAAAGATACCAAGCACAAGAGCAATACCACCCAAAAATTCAGTTAATGCAACGACCCAGGCAAAGAACATTGGAGCCGGAACGCCGATTCCACCAAGCATGCCTGAGAACATCTCAAGTGAAGGCGAGCCAGTTAGCTTGCCATAACCATGCGAAATAAAAATCGCACCAATAACCACGCGAAGAATAAGGAGACCCCATTGGCGACATTTGCCATGGCAGTCTGTCTTACAAAGTAAATTGTTCATCATAGTATACCTATTATAGTGCTTTTGGTGAAAAACACCAAAAAATGTCAAACCCGCAGAGAGTGTCTGCGGGTGAGATCCTAATCGATGAACGATACGCCTTCTAGCTGGTAGCATTTATGTTGGCGCATTCCGTTCGTTGAGATTGGCAAGTTAAAGCTAATCTGGTTTTCAAACTTCAAATCACTCACGCCCAGAGTAAAACGCCCGATGACGTGAATATCTGGCTTAACTCGAATGATACGTATCAGCCATTGTTCCTTTGGCTGTGTGATGAGATATCGCGAAAAGCTGAGATAGACGCCGTCCGTGTCAGTTTTGAAAAAATAGACCCGTTGTACTGGGGAGCTGAGCTCCTTTGAGTAGAGGCAACGGACGGGTGAGTTTTCAGAAGAATGTGCTACGGGGTAGGTTGATTGTGCAAACAAGGTACACCTGTATTTGAGGGACGAGAATGCTACTAAAATATAGGTTTACCGTCAAGGATATTGCAATGTTTCTTGCTATCTGTTAAATTGCGCCCACGATACATTTGGTGCTTATCAATCGATTTGAACAAGTATATCTGGTTAAGGGCTGTTAGCTCAGTTGGCTAGAGCACCTGCTTTGCAAGCAGGGGGTCGTCGGTTCGAATCCGACACGGTCCACCACCAAAAAACGTCCTAAAACAGGACGTTTTTTGTTTTTTGTGCTAAGGTTAGGTAAGTAATTCATTTAAATACAATAATTTACCACATACCTATGAACTATTTTACCTCATGGAGTGAAGCGCTTACCGCATCCGGGCAAGGGATGATGAGCCAATTTATCTCCTATACACCAAAAATTATTGGCGCACTACTCGCATTACTTATTGGTCTTTTTATTGCTTCTCTTGTGGCAAGAGCCGTGCGAGCGGTATTGAGATACACAAAGATTGATAATGCTTTAGAAAAGATCGGCGTTAAAAAGAGTTAGAATCTTATGGTTTAGGGTTTTCGTTCTCTGGTCTTGTTTCTTGGGTAGTAAAATGGTTCTTGAACATCGTTGTCTTTATTGCCGTTGTAGATGTGCTTGAGCTTACGCAAGTAACCAACTTCTTGCAGCAAATCGCGCTCTATATCCCTAATGTCATTGTGGCTATTATCATCCCAGCCGTGTAGGCTTGATTGTAGGTAAGTTTGTACAAGACCTTGTAAAAAAAGGCGTCGAAGCATCTAAAGTCGCTTCAGGCTTTGCAGGTTTTCTCTCTGGTCTCGCTAAGTGGTCGATTGTCATCTTTACCTTGATGGCGGCTTTAGTGCAGCTCGGTATCGCTACGAGCTTGATCCAAATCGTATTGTCCGGCATTGTGGTGATGTTCTCCCTCGCAGGAGGTATTGCCTTTGGTCTCGGTGGTAAACACAAGGCAGAAAAACTTTTAGAGAGTATTGATCAAAATCTCTAAGATAGAACATTAGATAAAAATACCCTGGCTTTTGCCAGGGTATTTTTTTTATATGGACAATCAGGCTGATGGACGCTAACGTCTAAAAAGTACCTTAGAAAGGAGTTGGTATGACCTCGAACTTTCTTGCCAAAGGCACCCTGTATACAGGCACAAGAAGCTATTTTGATAGCGAAGTAGATGGAGGATATCCAAGACTCCTAGAAGCGGTTCAGCGGTAGACACAGATCTTCACGCCTTTATGTCGCAGCGATTCTTGGATAGCGCCATGTATGACGTGATGTGGGTGCCTATGCTCCTACCTATTGAAGCCAGTGTTTCAAAAAAACCGGTTAAGACGTATCTCAAACATCGTACCGAATGGCAGGCGAATCGTGATCTGACGGGTGCCTATCGCGCCCTTCTTAAACTCGCTTCACCAGAAACGGCATTAAAAGCTGTGCCGAAGCTGATGGTGCAGATGTTTAACTTCGGTCATCCTGTGACAAAGAAGTCCTCACGGGATATCACGTAGTCTCCTTTAGTGGGATTCCTGATGTATTAGAGCATTGGCTTCTAAATGCGTTTAATATCTATGGTCATAAGGTCGTTGATATGGCGGGCGGTATTGTTACGGACTTTCGTGCTGATCCGCCCCATGCTGAAGACAGGGTTCATAATGTACCCATCTCAACCATTACCGTTCATCTCACCTATGAACAAAAAATAATCTGAACGATAAACGCGCTCGAAGCTATCGAGCGCGTTTGATATTCAATCGATTTTTTTACGAACGAACTATTCTTTACTAAATGTTTTTATAACAGAGTCTAATAGATTGATATAGTCACCTTCTTCAAATAAGGCGCAATCATTTGCGCCAACTGGAACAACTGTTTTTCCGTGGCAAGCTTCTCGTTCAAAATTTGATCCATTGGCAAAATGTTTTACAAAAGTGATGACGGTGATACTTCGACCGTTCTCGAAAGCATAATTATCCGCATAGTAAACTTGTCCTGCGCCTGGGTCAGCCGTTCTTGTTACACAGAACTCGGTATTATCGATCTTTATCTTTGTGCGAGAGCCATCTCGTTCACTAGATCCATCTAAATAACAACCATCCAAGACCTTTGCATCGTTGGTGGCAAAATTATCAATGGACCATTCTGGAGTAAGGCGTCCTTTTGTTGGATATTGAAAAGTAAAACCTGACTTACTCGAATAAGAATCCCAAGTGTCATCGATCACAACAGTATTTTCTGTAGGTGAAGGAGTCGCTGTTGTTGCTGTTGAGGATGTTGTTTGTGTCGCCGCTGTTGTTTCTGGAGGGGTCTTAATGGGCGCTGTTGTATTGCAGCCAATACCAAATAAGGCAACCGCAGAAAGCGAAAGCAAGAGCTTTGTAAATGAATAACGTTTCATACTATAGATAGCGTAGTACGCTTGGCGCATTCTGGCAACGAAAAGCCCCATCAAGCAGATGGGGCAATAGTTTTAGGCGATCAGACGTTGTTGACGCTGATGGTGATGAAATACCCTAGAAGGAGGCGTTAACCTTACCGGAAAGGAAAAGGGCCGAATCTGCCGAAGGCTTGTGTTCTGTGGTCGCAAGAACAGGAGATGCCGGAGAGGGCCAAAACTTGATCGCCTCGCCTTGAATGGCGTTACGATAAAGGATGATGTCGCCTTGTCTATGCGCTTTGCTCAGAAGGTCATCAATAGACGTTCGAGAATGCGTATCAGAATACAGAAGATATAACGTCTCTCTTCCAAATGGAAAAAGTCGTTGATCTTGGGGGTTCGTCATGAAGCTGCGTCACGCGAAGCGCTTGAAGCAGATCTTGTGTCGTCTTCAGTTGTGACGGTAGATCTTGAGAGCGACACGCTATCTCGTATCGCTCTTTGGCAGAGCGATAGGGAGTGCTTTTGCTACGCTTAAAGATGATAGGCTCATACCGTCTATTTTGGCTATGGTTTCTCTCAATCGATGAAAGACGGATAGATAGTCTACGTTATCGGTAAACGTCGAAAAGGCTTACTTCGGTGAGCTCGTGGTTTAGGTTCGATAGCCGTTCCAAGATTGGACTGGGTGTATCTCCACAAAACTCATACGTGAGCAAAGTGATTGCAGCGAGCTCAGAAAGAATGCTTGGTGAATGCCAGCCCAGTTCAGAAAAACATTCGGGTATTTGCACCGAGATAATCTTACGTACACGCTCTCTTGAGAGCTGGTGTATTGAGCCTGCGTCTTTGTAGGTTTTTTCCAATAAAAAGATATTCGAGGCAGAGATCGGCTTCCATAAAACCAAGTTGGCTGACAAGAAATGACAGATAGTCTTCAAAAGGCCTTTTGCATTTGCATGTAGCTCATGGATGAGCGCTCTTGAAGAAGGGCTTAGAGACGTATGTGATGACAGATATTCATACTCATTGTGCCGCTCTGTCTGAAGGGACATGATCGGTATTTCCATCTCAGCGATGAGGTCGGCAAGACCTTTTATTGAGATGATGCCATGCTTATTTACAAATAATGGGTTTTTTCTACGAACACCCTCCTGATGGATATCAGTGATGGAGGGTATGTCCCCAATGATTGTGTAGCTGCGCATCGATGGATTTGCATGCTAGATAGAGAGCATTTCTTTCGAATGGTTGTCTGTAGAGACGAAACTCTTCATCCGTACGATTTCTCTGTAACTCATTTCTCATCCACAAACGCAGGTATGTAAGAAATGTCGTATTCTTTTTTGGATTAAAACGGTTCATTGCTTTTTTCATCGCAAAATAGACGAGGAAAGGAGTTCTTCGTGCTGCATACTGATGATGCGGCTTTATGATTCTCAGTAATGCCCCAGGTAAATGCGTCGAGATAACAAGCTCTTCGAGATCTCGTTTGCGACTGGCGTCATCGCGAGGATTGATATTCTATGATGGCTTCTACGGTTTCTTGTTGAGTGAGCCCGCCAATCCGCCGCCGATCTTTTAGCAACTGAATAGGTTCGTTTGCATTCCGTTCATTTCTCATGAGTCCTCTTAGGGTGTGAAAAGAGCAAATAACGAAGATCTAAGCAAAAAACACCCTCTTCGTCAAAGAAGAGAGTGTTTTAAGGGTTATTTTGCTGGACTTAGTGGCGGCTTGCCTTTGAGCACAGCGATGATGTTTTCTGCAGCCATTTTTGACATGGCGGATCGTGCTTCTATTGTAGCGCTAGCCGTGTGCGGCGTTAAGTACAACGTTCTTAAAAGACTTAAGTTCTAGCTTATCCGTGAGATCACAATCTATGGCAGGCTCACATTCAAAGACATCGAGTCCAGCACCACCAATGCGACCAGTGCGCAATGCGCGTAACAGCGCCTTCTCTCGAACAACCGGGCCTCTTGAGGTATTGATAAGAAGAGCCGTTTTTTCATCTGCGAAAACTCAGCTGTATCAATAAGGTGCTTTGTCGAGGGGAGTAGAGGCACGTGCAATGAAATGGCGTCAGACGTTTGAAGAAGTTTTTTCTTTAGAAAGATATTTTGCGCCAAATTGTTTTTCAAAATCTTTGTCACGCTTCATGTCAGTATAGACAACCTTCATACCAAAGCCTTGTACCGCATGCTCGGCAACAAGCTTACCAATACGACCAAGTCCAATAAGACCAAGTGTGTCTTACCGCGTAGGTCATAGCCCATAAAATGATTAGGGACCAGCCTTTGGTATTTTTCTGCGCGAGCATAGGCATCCGCCTCAATCATGCGATGAGCGAGCACGATGAGCAATCCGATTGTATGCTCAGCAACGGACTCGGCTGCTTCTTCTACAGGAGTATTCGTAATAATAATCCCTCGCTTCTTGCCTCTTTTAGATCAACATTATCAAATCCGATCGCGTAATTCGCCACGATTTTTAATTGAGGGCCTGCCGCATCAAAAAAAAATTCTTTATCAATACGGTCTGTGAGAATGGGGAGTACGGCATCAACGCCTTTAATGCGTTTAAGGAGTTCTTTGCGAGGAATAATCTCATCTCTCTCATAGATATCTACCGTAACATTCTTTTTGCTTTTTAAGAAGTGAGAGCGCTGGTTCTGGTATAGGCCGCGCAATGAAAACTTTTTGCATAGGAGTGGTAGGGTTATCGATGAGCGAACGAAAGAAAGGGTTTTTAGGTTTTTGTGACATGTTGAGCGGCTATTTTAACGGCGGGTAGCAATGCATTAACCACCAAGAGTAAGAGCACCTGTTTTGGAACAATACCTAGCTCACGAAAGAACTTATCGCCAACAAAGAGCGCGAGCGTATTGTTCATATAAAGCATACAAAGTGCGATCGTAACGCGCTCTGACGGCTGTCGCCAGGTAGCGATATAATATCCACCCCACGTGAGCGCTCCAAGAAGCGCCATCGCAAAAAGCATGATACCACCATCGGTGAGAGTAAACGTAATACCTTCGCCAGCAGAATCCGCGACAATACCCGTGATAAGAAAGCCAAAAGCAATGACCGAGATATTACGCCAAAGGGCATCACGCTTTTTATTTGTTTTGGCACCGCTTTTGAACAAGAACCCCAAGGGCAAACGGGGCAACAATAGTAAGAAAGAGAGAGATAAACATGCGTGCCGTATCAATTTCTACCGTAGTACCAATAGCTACCTTGCTTACAAACGGAATAGTGAGCGGCGCAAGTAATGAGGTGAATGGTTGTAATAACAAGAGCGAGGCGATGTTTTACCTCCAAAAAATTCTCTGCCATGAGCGCAATAGTGGTACCCGTAGGCATCGCGCCTAAAATAAGCAGTGCCACTGACCATTCTGTGGGTAAAAAAGAGGCTGAAAAAAACAACGCAAACGGCATCACAATGAGCATGTAGATGCTTGCAAATAACGTCATGCGCCAATCTTTGGCGTATAGCCCACCACCTCATCTAGCGAAAGTCTTAAGCTAGAAAAAAGAAGACTAATATCAGTAATTGCGTAGAGTACGCATTGATAAAGTTTAGCTGCGAGGGGAGAGTAATGCCCAAGATAACTCCGAGAAGAATAACGAGTACCTGATTCTCGGTAAGTAAGCGCTTTATTTTTGCAGAGAACATACGTGGTAGTGTAACTGTTTATTGGTATTTTGTCTCTGAATCTATAATTAGCCGGTTAACTTGACGATCGTACGATATAACGTATTATTACCTACTCATTGTCTGCAGCTGTCCTACTATCCGGGAGGTGTTAGCAATGAAGAAAAAGTTCTCTAACCTGTGCGTTACGACACGAAGTGAAAGGTGTTTGATTGGTGTCGTTTGCTTATCACTGCTTTGCGCGCTGATAGGCTCACCTATTCTTTGTGGAATTTCAATCGCTAAAAAAATCAGCCCTCTTGAGATAGTGATAGTATTCGGGTCACCGTCACCACCGCTCTCACGCTTTTTCATATAACGGCCATCGCTTTGTTGTATAGCATTGAGCGAGGCAAACAAGCTCTTTGTTCATATTCTACTGGCTCTCAATGTATCCTTCACCGGATTGAGCTTATTCTGACGCCCTCGGCTTAACTAAGCTGGGGGTGATTTCATATCTATTGACAATTTTCTTGGCGAGGCAGACCATATGGCGCTGTACGGAGGTTCTCCATGCACCTTTTAGACACACCAAAACAACGCAGTGTTCGCAACGCTTTGCTGTGTTACCTTTGGCGCATTGCACAATGTTGACATCCGCCCTGTTCATGCACTGGTATTTACTTCAACCAAGTGAAAATAACGATGTTATTATTGTCATTCAGCGATGCTGGTAACAACTCACATTACGATCCAGTTGCTTCAACAAGCTTCTCGTTGGCTGCATCCAAGCAGCCTTGCAAATATCGCCCGCACTCCTAAAAATGCGACATCACTTTCTTAAACCCCGCTATCTTCGGGGTTTTAAGTTGCCCTCGATAGATATAACGTTCTACCATCTAGCTACTATGAAGTATCTGTATCGTTGGCTCTATACGAGTGTCTTTTTGTTGATGTTAGCGTTGCCACAATGGGTAGGCGCTCAAACCCTTCGCCCAGAACAAATCACACGTTTTGATGTTGTTGCTACAATCAATAAAGATCGTCGTATCACCGTAGAAGAAACGATCGAATATGATTTTGGTTCACAATTTAGACATGGGATCTATCGTTATATCCCAACGGGCTATGATCGTAATGGCGGAAGATATTATCTATTGTTAGACCTCGTAAGCGTTACCCAAGATGGTAATAAAGCTATCTACACAAAAACAAAAAATCCAAATGAAACAAATCTAAAAATCGGTGAAGGTGATAAGACGATAACGGGTAAGCATACCTATGTTATTCGATATAACGTCAATCGTGCGCTTAACGACTTTCCGGACGAAGATGTTGTTGAATGGTATTGGAATGTGACAGGTAACGGTTGGAATGTACCCATCCTTTCATCATCGCTTACCATGCGTGGTCCGGTTGAAGCAGGTAGATTCTACTTGTTTTACCGGTGTCTATGGATCAACACAAAAAGCCTGTTCGATAACGAAAACAGGTGATGTTTATGAGACGCGATTAACGAAACCTCTCTCTGCTCGCGAAGGGTTAACGGTGGCATTTCGATTTCCACTAGAGTCAGTATTACCGGTAAGTACAAGTGATAAAATTCTATTTTGGATGGTTGATAATGCTTGGGCTGCAACGCCGTTTGTTGTTTTCTTTGTGATGTATGGCATCTGGTGGTTTAAAGGACGAGATCCAAAAGGCCGAGGAACAATCATTGCTCAATACGAAGAACCATATAAATTAAACGTATTACAAATGTCAGGGTTGCTAGATGAATCTGTTACCTCTCGCGCAGTAACGGCAGCGCTATTAGATTTAGCGCGTAGAGGATATATGCACGTTGAATACGAAGGTGAGAAAAACAAAAAAATGTTTTTGGTCAAAGATCGAAAGGCAGATAGTGGTATGAATGATGCAGAACGAACGCTTTTTGACGGGGTTTTTTCCGAAGGCGATCGAGTGGACACAGACAAACGTGTTGACGATCTCTATATTGCTGTTTCGAAAGCTCGTGAGTTAACGGTTAAACAATTAGTAAATGATGGCTATTACGATAAGCGTCCAGGCATCGTAAGAGGGTTATGGTATACCGCTGCATTTGCTGTACCCGTTATTATGATGATGACACTCACAGCTTTTCTTGGTTCTCTCATGATAGTGAGCTCGATTATAAGCGGTATCATTATGATGTTTTTTGCGCATTATATGCCGCGCGTGACGCGTAAAGGTGCTATTGTTCGAGAAGAAATCAAAGGCTTTAAAACTTTTCTCTCCGTAACAGAAGAAAAGCGCTTAGCATTTACTGATGCGCCTGAAAAAAAACCAGAACAGTTTGCACGTTTTTTGCCAGCGGCTGTCTTGTTTGGAGTAGAAAAGAAATGGGCGAACCAATTTAAAGACATGCAAGTGCCTTCGCCTGAGTATGTACAAGGGTACAATAATTTTAACGTAGGTTCTTTTGTAAATACGGTTCATGCCATGGAGTCTGACATGTCGAGCTCCTATGCAGCGCCTTCGTCATCAGGATCCGGTGGTTCTGGCTTTTCGGGAGGCGGCTCCGGCGGCGGTGGAGGTGGAGGAGGCGGAGGGAGTTGGTAGCAAATCCACCTTGTGTTCCTCCTTTATTTAAAGGAGGAAATCATTCAACGCTAAAATACATTTACTGCAATCATTTAACACTGTTTCATTGGTAAATCGTATGGTTTGTAAATTGTACGAAGCTAACACTTCGTCTCTCGACCGATCATAGTCACATTGAAGCTGATGAATGTCGCCATCAATTTCAATAACGAGCTTCAATTCTGCATAATAAAAATCTACAATAAACTGAAGTAATGGTTTTTGCCGATTCCAGCGATAGTGACCAAGCTTACTCTTGGGTAATACGACATTCCAAAAGTGTTTCTCAGCCTTGGTAGGAACTTTTCTCATTTCTTGTGAACGCTTTCTAAGTGCTTTGTTATAGGGTAAGTAGCGCATGATATACCCCGTTCCACAATATTCGCTACTTCGTCAAACAGTAAAAGGATCCAACGGGGTACCTACCCTCCCTAAAGGAGCGGCTTGAGTTAGACCTCCCTCTTCTTTAAATAAAGAAGAGGGAATGAGGGAGATGATTCGCGCGATGGATGAAAGTAGACAAAACAAGCAAAATAATCTAGTATTCGCCCGCTAGGTAAGACAGATGACTGCCCTAACGTTTACGTTGGGGAGGAAAGTCCGAGCACCGATCTCATCGCAAGGTGAGTGAAGGCGGAAGCGGCTAATGACCGCCCGGATATAGCTTCGAGAGCAATCGAGGAGTAAACCGAGGGAAAGTGCCACAGAGACAATACTAGTCCACGTAAGTGGATGAAAGGTGAAAAGTGAAGTCGGGTGGTTTTTCGCAAGAATTGCTGCCAGCCTTCTCGGCCATTGGTAACAGTGGTTCGCGGCAAACCCTTCCTGGTGCAAGAACAAATTCTGAGGTCGTAAGACCAAAGTATGGTCGTTCGCTTGAGGTGATGGGCAACCAGCATCCCAGAGAGATAGTCATCCCCCGTTATTGGCAAGAGTATCGGGTGACAGAACTCGGCTTATCGTCTTATCTCGCACATAAAAAACACCTCGATAGTCTCGAGGTGTTTTTTATGTGCGCCATGGGACTTTTACACGACGTTTCATGAGCGACTCAGCTCCATACCACATGCCGGCAAATCCTATACAAATAGCGATGAGACGAAATAGCCATCCGATAAATGGAATGTAAAAGAATAGCCATAAAAGCGGAATCCCAATGCCGGGCGATAAAAGTAGCATGCGCCTTTTACTCGGCTGAAAATGTTGTGCGAGTACATGACCTAATAATCCACCAGCCAAGAGTTGTGCCGAATAAACAAAAGCTAACCAGATCGCAAGTAATGCAAAGCCAATAGGAATACCAATAATAGTAAAGATACATAAGAGCGCCAAAACAGGGATACCCATTGCGAGCCATGCCCCCAAAGCAAGGTATAACGTTTTTGACGATGATTTGCTCATAAGCATCTTCGATCCGTTTCGGAAAAATAGCGCTAAGAATAAAAGCGAAAGTAAGTGCAGATGCGATTGAAATAAGATATCTCTGGAAGAGTCTGTAGAGGTAGTCTTGTTTTGATAACGCCGTTTTAAAACCAAAGAGAGGTTTTAATTGTATAAACCGTTCTTGATCAGGAAAAAGTTGTGAAACAACTTTTTGGACCAGACGTACCACTCAGAGTGTAGTCTAGCGCCGGTATTTATATTTAGCGTAGAGCTAATGATCGTTGCTCTTTGCTGTACATCCGCTGAAACCGTTGTGTTAAGTGCAATAAGGCGAATATCGCCCGTCACTGGTGCGTTGATAGAGATCGTTTTTGCAGCGCAAAGCACATCTCCATAAACGGGTGCATCAATGGTTACGTTCAGTCCCATACAAAAAACATCACCTTGCACGGGCTGTTCGATAACAATGCTTTCGTCCATAAGAAACTGACTCTCATGAGAATAGCTATTCAATAACGTTTTATCTTCAGGAAAAAACGTCGTGGCCGATACTTGGAGCGGCAAGAGGGCAAGAAAAAGCCCCAAGATCCATTTCATGCTTAGAGTATAGCTGTTTTTCCTTTTCTTTAGTATAACTGCTTTATGAAGCGTTGGTTGGTGGGTATGATTGTCGCCCTGTTATTAGGATGGGGTTTTTGGCGTATTGGTACCATTGAGCCGCTCCCTCAAGAGTTGCAAAGTTATACAGAAATTGATCATGGGGATGCGCTCACTGCTTGGATAGACCCAACAAACCAAACGCAGCAGTCAAGCGAAGTGCGAGCAGCGTTAATAACTTGGACAAAAGGTGAAGCATCTTTTATTGCATGGTTACGAGCACCGTCACGATGGTTGCATCAACGTCTAAATAAAAATAATGAGACGGTAGAGTTGCAGCGCATCGTCACTCGCTTATTAGAGATGCGTCAATTGGCGGATGATAATAAATCTGGCACAGCCTCAAAAGCATTTCTCGATGAAGAATACCGCTGGAAGGAGCGCATAGAAAAAGACGCTCGATATAAAGATACACTTCGCAAAGGACTGTATCTTGGATATTGGATTTTTGCGGATATTGATGACCGTCATGGATCGTATCGCATTAAACAACAACTTGAAGATTGGCGCCTTACTCTGTCACGTGATGAGACTGAAAGCTTAGCGCTGCGCTTATTATCACTTCATTCACGAATGAATGAATCAAGACAAGCACTAGAACAAAAACGTTACGAAGAAGCGGCACTCGCGGCATCCGTAAGTCTTCAGGGGCTCAATAATGTTGCAAATGATATGGATCAATTACGTCCACGTTGGACGGAGAGTCAAGCGAGTGTTTTTGGTGAGATTTGGTCAAAACTACGATCTCAAACGCTAACTTTGCAAGAGATTATAACCTTGGCTAGCCGTGATATAGAGGATAACTCAATCGTAGGCGTTTCGATGACCACGTCTACTGTAGACGGTACTCTTACCGTGTCATCCACCACGTCTACGCTACCTACCGTGGTGACATCGACTGCGCCAACAGCGCCAACATCAACAACAACCACCATTACGCGTATCAGCGTTATTCCAAGTTCTACAGGCTTATCATTTGGTCAAACAATTTCACTGCGAGCGTACGCTATTCGTGACGATGGTGAACGCAGTGATATTACAACGCAATGTCGTTTTAGTTCTGCGCCAGAAGGATTTGGCCAAATCGACAAACAATTCTTCAGTGCTTTAGCAAATGCTGGTTCGGCTGTTATCACTGCAAAATGTCAGCTAGAAAATCAGACATATACAGGTTCGGTTACTGTTGAGGTGCGCTTTTGACAAAAAACGTTCTACGCCTGACCATAGGAGCATGAAACAACGTTTATTGTCGCTTGCCGGCATGCTTATTGTCTGTGCGCTCTGTGTGATTTCTGTTGATGCGCTTGGACTTTTCCACACAGCATCCTCAAGATTAACAGACGCTATTTTTCTTCACCGAGAACCAGATAGTCGTCTACTCGTTGTTGCTATTGATGACGCCTCCTTATCTCGTATTGGTCGTTGGCCTTGGGATAGATCCGTTCATGCCGAACTTGTTCGTAGACTTTCAAATGCAGGAGCAAGAGTCATTGCTTTGGATATTAATTTTCCTGAGAACTCAACCCCAGAAAGTGATGCAGAACTTGCTCGTGCGATTCAACAAGCGGGCAATGTTGTTTTGCCTATAGAATTATCAAACGTTGTTATTCAAGATGGTCAGTATGTCCAAGAAGGGCAATCTGTTAAACCGATCTCAAGTATACTCGGTGTAGCATCAGCATCAGGTTTTACAAATCTCCCTTTGGACTCTGATAATGTCGCACGTCGTTTACCCGTATCCGTAAATGAAAAAGACGGCTCACAAATCTATGGCTTTGCTGCAGAAGCCTTACGTATTGCACGGCTTGTACCGGCGCTAAATGAGATCCCAACAGATCGTTCAAAACGGTTCATTATCAATTACCCAGGACAACCCGGTGTATTACCGAGACTATCAGCTGCCGATATTCTTCAGGGCTCAGCAGACTTAAGTGTTGTAAAAGACAAGATTGTTTTTGTCGGCGCAACAGCGAGAGATTTGCATGATGAACAACTCGTCCCAACATCAGGAGGTATTCCTATGAGCGGTGTAGAGATTCATGCTTCTATTGCAGATACATTACTTACGAGACTTTGGCTGAAAGATGCGTCATTTATCGCAAATGCGTTAAGTTTATTGATGGGCATTCTTCTTATTGGTTTTTCTGCCTTTTTATTACGCCCTCGTTATAGCGTGATCGCACTTATTGTCATTATTTTCGGGTATATTACCGCGGGATTTTTATTATTCGATAAAGGAATTTTACTTGGCCTCTTTTGGCCGGTCGTTGCTGTGATCGCCGCTTATATGGGCGCATCTGTCTATCGTTTCGTTGCATCCGAGCAAGACAAAACCGAAATCAAACAAATTTTTGGACGATATGTATCGCCAAGTGTCGTTGAATCGTTAATGAAGGACCCATCAAAAATCCGTCTTGGGGGAGAGCGTCGACGCATGACCGTATTATTTTCTGATCTACGCGGATTTACCACGCTTTCTGAAGGGCTCAGTCCAGAGCAACTCGTCGAAGTATTAAATATGTATCTCGATGAGATGACGAAAATTGTTTTTGCCGAAGGGGGAGTACTTGATAAATATATTGGTGACGCGGTCATGGCTTTTTGGAATGCACCAATGGATCAAACCGATCATGCGCTTCGAGCTGTTCGATGTGCTTTAGCGATGAAAAAGCGTTTGCATGAAATGAACGAACAAAAACTTTTTCCAAATGGCGTTCAATTACGTGTTGGTATTGGGATGAATACCGGAGAGATGGTGGTTGGCAATATCGGCTCGTCACTACGTCATGATTATACCGTCATCGGAGACAGCGTAAATCTTGCTTCACGTACCGAAAGCTTATGTAAAGATTATGGATCAGAAATCATCGTCACAAAGAATACCTTAGATGAATTACAGGGCGAATATCTCCAACGCGAATTAGACCAGGTTGCTGTGAAGGGCAAAACCGAACCGGTAAAAATTCATGAAATCGTAGAAAAGATGGATCAAGCAACCGACCTTGAAAAAGAACGCGTTGTTCGTTACTCAGATGCATTGACAATGTACTACCAAAGCCAATTCTCAGAGGCTAAGAGGCTCTTTAACGAGTACTTAGAGCTTTATCCGTCCGATTTGCCAGCTAAGCTCTTTTTCGAGCGCTGTAGCGAATATGAAGCGAATCCTCCGGGAGAGGGTTGGGACGGTACATTTGTGAGAAAGACGAAGTAGAATATATTGACAAAATCCCCCAAAAACGTTGAGGTAGCTCTGTTCAATCTTGAACCATAGGAGGTGAGCTGTGTACCTTCCCATTACAAAACAACGTGATCGAATCATGCAGACCATCCTCGACAATTCAGTAACGATCATTGTCGCTGAAACGGGGAGTGGTAAGTCGACTCAGGTGCCGCGGTATCTGCTCGATTATGGCTTTCGGGTCGTAGTGGCTCAGCCACGTCGCTTAGCAGCCTTTTCAGTCGCTGAATTCGTGGCTGCTGAATACGGCGAGTCACTGGGTGAAACAATTGGCGTGCGCACGCGTGATGACAAACTTTCTAGCGCAAAAACGCGTCTTTTGTTCGCTACCGACGGACTCGTTGTGATGCGCGAACTCATGGGGCACAATTCTCATTTTGATGTACTCGTCATCGACGAAGTGCATGAATGGAACACTCATATTGAAGCGCTGATCGCTCTGGCGCATCGAGCTATCATCGAAGGTCATCAGATCAAGATCGTTATCATGAGCGCGACGCTCGATGCTGCGCGGCTCTCAGAATACTTTGATGATGCACCTGTTGTGACGGTGACGGGGCGTAATCACTTGGTGAAGAAGATCAAAAAAGGCGCTTCTATCGCTCATGACGCTAATGCTTTGCTCAAACAAGGTAAAAACGTTTTGGTCTTTGTACCTGGAAAGCGCGAAATCCAACAGTTGATGGAGGAGCTTAATAGCGAGCACCGCATAGATGCCGTTATTCTACCCCTGCATGCCGAGCTTGACGCACGTAAACAACAGCGCTGCTTCAAGCACTATGATCGACCTAAGTGCATCATTGCTACTTCAGTCGCGCAAACGTCGATTACGATCGACGATATCGATGCGGTTATTGATTCGGGTCTGGAGAACCGAGCTTACGTCGAAGGTGGTGTCACCGGCCTCTATGAAGCGGTAATTTCGCTTGCAGATGCCGAGCAGCGTCGAGGACGAGCCGGGCGTACCAAGCTTGGCTACTACATCGATCATGCTCCTGAAGGCGATCGACACGAGTATCCTATCCCTGCAATCATGTGCACCAAGCTCGAGCAAATCGCGTTGAAGCTTGCTATGGTTGGTCACCGTATGTATGACATCATCTTTTTTCACCAGCCTCCTGAGTATTTGGTAAGGGACGCCGAAAGAACGCTACAGGCGCTCGGATGCCTAAGCCCATCAGGCAAGGTAACGAAAAAAGGCGGACGCATCGCTCTGCTCCCAATTTCGGTCGAAGCGGGCTGTATGCTGCTCGAAGCTGAGCGTCTCGGTGTCGTGGACGAAATCATCCCCATTATCTCAGTCTTTGAAGCGGGAGGTATTACCGAAGGCGACGGACGCAGAGGTTTTGGCGAATGGCGCGAGCTCTGCAGTGACGAGCAAGATTCAGATCTTATCGCTCAATCTAAGGTCTTTATGGCCATACGCTCTATGCCGTTATATCTGCGTGAGCGTTATGCTCTTAGGTCAAAGGCGGTAGAGCGTGCCGAAGGCGTCTACAAGAGTCTTATGTGCAATCTTTCGACAAAGGTCAGTCTTGATGCCCCGTATGGCGGCAGAGAAGCGATTATTGCCTCGATCAGAGCGGGGTTACTAAATACGTTCAGCCGTACAGATAAGAAGCGCATCTATTATTCATCAAAAGGTGAAAAGCGTATCTTGCAAAAATCGAGCATCATCGCTCATCATTCTCGTATTGTCGGAGTTCCTTGGAACCTGTGTCCCGAGTACGACGGCAAAGTAAAATTGTTCATTCTGTTTGCCACGAAGGCAGCCTAAAACAAACCCCGTACCAACCTGGTACGGGGTATTTGTTTTTTATCGCCCTAATCCAACTTTCTTTTTTACGCGTTCAAGTTTCGCTTTTGCAATCATGCGAGCCTTGTTAGCACCCTCATCAAGAATAGCATTTAACTCAGCAGGATTTTCGCGTAGTTCATTAATGCGTTTTGTAATGGGTGCAAGCACGGTAACAACGCTCTCAGCGACAGCTTTCTTAAAATCTCCATAGCCCTTTCCGGCAAATTCTTGCTCGATCTCGGCCATAGATTTATCCGTCATGTGGTGATAGATCGTCATGAGATTGGCGATGGCTGGTTTTGTTTCTGGGTCGTATTTTACGATGCCGTCATTATCGGTTACGGCCTTCATGATTTTTTTGGTGATCGTTTCAGCGTCATCATCAAGAAGAATAGTACCAATTTTTGATTCATCGCTCTTGCTCATTTTCTTTAAAGGATCTTGCAAGCTCATGATGCGCGCACCTTGTTCTTGAACAAGCGCTTTTGGCAAAATGAAGGTTTGCTCATAGAACTCGTCTTCTTCGTAGGTTGAGTTAAAGCGTTGAGCGATATCACGGGTGAGCTCTACATGCTGTACCTGATCTTCACCAACAGGAACAACCGTTGTGTCATAGAGCAAAATATCTGCCGCCATTAAAACCGGATAGGTAAATAGACCTACGCCAGCACCTTCGGCGCCTTCTTTTTGAGATTTGTCTTTAAATTGAGTCATGCGTGAAAGCTCACCCATACGCGTAGAACAACCAAGGATCCAAGCGAGCTCTGCATGTTCAGCGACTTCGCTCTGGATAAAGATAATCGTTTTTTCAGGATCAAGACCAACAGCAATATAAGCCGCAGCAACGTCTAAAGTGAGCTTACGTAGTGTTTTAGGATCTTGCGGTACGGTAATCGCATGAGAATCCACAATACAAAAGATAGACGGGTATTGATGCTGCAAGGTCATCCATTGCTTAAACGCACCAATATAATTACCCAAGGTTGGGATAGAAGTCGGTTTTACTCCCGAAAATAGCATCTCTTTCATGTGGCGAGATTAGCTCACCAATGATAAAAAGTAAATAAAAAATCCCCCGAAGGGGATCTTTTTATACCTCGATGAGCACGGGGATCACCATCGGACGTAATTGGGTTTTTACGTAGAGGAATTCACCCATTTCGTCACGAAGCTTATCTTTGAGATAGGTCATGTCGAGTGGACCGGTGCTTTTTTCAGATGTTGTTTTTACAATCGCCGCAGCTTTTGCACGGCTCTGAGCAACAAGTTCTTGTTGTTCTTTCATGTAGGTAAAGCCACGAGAGATGATATCTGGCATCGCTTCGAGATTGCCGGTACGGCCATCAATAACAGCTACCAAGATCACGACACCATCACCAGCAAGATGCTGACGATCACGCAAGACAATTTGATTTGTATTACCAACACCGAGACCATCAACAAAGATGTAGTTGGTATCGATTTTTTTATTGGTAAGCATTCCGTTGCCTTTATGATCAAATTCCATCACCTGACCATTGTCAGCGATAAAGATATTATTTGGGTTAAAGCCATTTGCGATAGCGACTTTTGCATGATCAACCAAGAATGAGTAATGCCCTTCGATAGGGATCAAGTACTTTGGTTTAATCATCGCATGCATTTCTACAAGATCATCTTGTTGAGCATGGCCACCAGCGTGAACGTCCATCATCTTATAGTGAACAACCTCAGCGCCTTCGCGGCAAAGAGTATCTTTCACACGTTGTACGGAGCGTTCGTTGCCAGGAATGATCGACGAAGAAAAAACCACCGTATCACCTGCAACAAGATTAATGTTTTGGTGCTCGTGGTTTGCGATACGCATAAGCGCTGCGCGTTCTTCGCCTTGTGCACCTGTACAGACAACCGCTGTTTTTTCGCGAGGATATTTATCGATATCACGAGCATCAATAAGCGTGCTCTTACCGATGTCCATATAGCCAAGTTGTTGGGCAATCATGACATTGGACTTCATGGAGAAGCCTTCGATAGCGACTTTACGGCCACTACGTTCACAGGCTTTAATAATCTGTTGAACACGAGCAATCATTGAGGCAAAGGTACCGATAATAATACGGCCTTTCGCGTTTTTAATAATCTCGTCGATATTGTTTTGAATCTCGATCTCGGGCATTTGACGACCTGGCTTAGAAGCATTGGTCGAGTCACACATGAGCGCAAGAACATTGCGATCACCAAGAGCTTTAATTTTTTCTGTGTCTTGCTTGGACTGTGCACCAGGACCTTCTTCGAGTTTAAAGTCACCCGTGTGGACGATGATACCAGCTGGGGTATTTACGATAACACCGAGGGATGATGGTACGGAGTGCGCAACACCAAAAAACTCGACTTTAAAAGCTCCAAGTTGAAGCACGTCATCAGAGGTGACAGAAAAAAGATTTAAGCGAGGCTTATCTTTATGATCTTCTTGTCGTTTTGCGATAATGCCGCACGTAAGATCGGTTGCAAAAACCGGTGGGTTACCGAGCATTGGGACAATGTGTGGCACACCACCGATATGATCATAGTGACCATGGGTGATAATAACACCACGAACATTCTTCTCTCTGCCTTTTAGCGAAGAAAGATTTGGAATGATGTAATCAACACCAGGCATGTCGTCATCAGGAAACTGAAGACCAAGATCGATAATAATAATGTCATCACCATACTCAAGAAGCGTACAGTTACGACCAATCTCTTCGTTACCACCAACAACGGTGACTTTTAAGCGAGTACCCTCAGCATGAAGCGCGTCAGTATCACTACCGGTTTTACGTTGAGGATTGTGCTTATACGCACCCATGCGTGGTAGCGGTTGAATCATGCTCAAAGGTCCGCGACGGCGGTTAGCGCGTTTGACTTCGTTTTTATCGCTTGTGCCGCGACCTTTATAGCCTTCTTCTTTTGCGAAGCCTGATTTAAGGCTATCGCGGGTATTATAATTTGCGCCAGTCCTTGGTTTAAAAGGAGGGCGTGGACCACGTGGCGTTTGCGGACGTGGGGTTGGGTTTGACGGCGCCGCAGCGCTTGAACCCGATGTATTGTTTGGTTCCATAAAATGGTAAATATTCAGAATCGGTCAGCCAGCAAAAAAGAAAAGAGCTTATTGTTCTATTTACTTGTTCGAGGTTGTCACGACTTTCGTCCCCCATTGAGTGAGTTCAATGAGAGACGAAAAGCGTTCAACGAGGACAAGCTATCACAGAAACAACAGGTCCCGTCAAGTGGATAAGACAAATATTACGCTAATATTAGCAAAATAATGAGGTGTGCTTACTTGACAAATAATACAATTTCAATAGTATGCCCAGTACGCATCCAATTGTGGACCGCGTTGTCACAAGGGTTTAACGTGAACAAAGAGACTTCAACAGCACAAGCGTTAAAAATGTTCGTAGCATAAAGGGATCATAGATCTTCTCAAGAAATATGATCTTAACGATGAATATGAAGCGCTTGTGAAAAGAGTGTCTAACGATCCATCGCAAAAAGAGATTTTAGAGGCGCTAACAGACCTAAAAAAGGCTCTGTATAGCGTAAAGTTAAGCACTCTCGAAAAGAGAGATCAGCTCATTGAAAAAATTGATCTTTACGTCTTGAGCCAAAAGAGTGCTGCTTGACGCATGTATCATATTATGAGATAGTCGGCCCTCTCACGGCTTGTGAGACGATTTCGCCTTTGGCAGGTTGGAGGAACCGTGGACATATCTGAAGTGAGCCTGGGTACCATGCAGGGTCACATATCCAAGCAACAAAGCCTGGAAAAAGATCTCAAGAAAGTAAAGGCCGTTCTCAGAAGGATTTTACAAGATGATCCAGTGAAATTCGATGCAGTTATGGAAGATTGCTTGAAAAAGCAGAGTATCGAGCAACAGATTGTATTGGTCTGTGATGAAGGATTCGTCTTTGCACGACTCCGAAAGTCCGTACTTTGCTCTTGGACTGCATAAGCACATCATCGATTGTGCGATGGAGCTAAGGCTGCTCACTGAAACAGAAGCGCGTCTTCGTGTTCTGAACGTATGCGCTAAATGGGTGAGAACACAGATCAAGAAGGAAGAGTTGGCAAAGCGTATCGCAGACATGCTTTACATCGCGGCTTCACCAGATATTGAGCCTATGGCGATTGCTGTGAAGGCGGTAGAGCTACTCCTTCAGCAAAATATGTGCCGTTCCTTATGAGAATGCGTAAGTATTATCAGGACGCACGCGGCGAATAGTCCGCACCTTCTTTCTTAAAATCCGATGTGTTTGAGTGACCTCGTCATTCACACATCGGATCTTTGTTCAAAAACCACCGTATTAAGCGGTGGTTTTATAGGCATTATTTCCAAGTCCAATGGGTTTTGATGAACCATTGATTGATCGATTGAAAACGATCTGACGGACGAGAGATTTTTTCATTTGTCACGCCTTTAATGTCACTCGATATTGCATAAGCATACGAAGGTCGTAGCAAGAAGTAGGCGGCAAATTTACTCTGAAGCTTATCGGAAAAATGTTGTTGAGCTATAGCAATAGCTTCGGTGCTCGTTGCCTGATCGATGGCGATCAATGCAGCGTCGATATCGCGATCTGCTAGGTTGGCAAAATTATATCCGGCTCCGTTGCTGCTGTGCTGCTCCAAAATGGCTTCATGTCTTGGTTAGGTGAAATCTGAATATTTGTAACGTAGACTTGGTGATTTCGGTTGGCGACAATCTCACGGACATCGCTGACATTGATTTCAACTTTGGCACCAGCAAGAGACCAGAAACGCTGTAGGGCCTCAGCAACTTTTTGCAGGTCTGGCTGTTCTGGAACATTAATTCGAAGCGTAAGCTCTTGAGGTGTCGACGAAGCGTTTGTATCTTTTGTTTTAAGTGTACGTATCGAAGCGCCTTCGGTGAGAATCCATCCTGCATCATTGAGCATCTGACGCGCTTTATCAAGGTCAGGGTTTGTGTTGAAGATGCGCTATTTATAAAGGATAAGGGCCATTTACAAGCATTGAAGGCGCTTGAAGAAGACCAAGGATCTCAGAAGGTTGAATCGCTTTCATGAGAGCTTCACGAATTTTTGCATCCTGCAAAAGACTATCTTTGTATTAAAGAAGACAACCGTTTCTTGCGGGAGCTCGAGTTGAGCTGTGTGAATCTTGGATGTATTGAGTGATTTAACATCACCCCATGGTACAAAAGCTAAACCGTTTACTTGTTGTTGTTTTAACGCATCGATGGCTGTTTTTCGATCAGGGTAAAAACGAAAACGGATATGCTCAATCGCTGGCTTGATCCCGTAAAACGCATCAAAGCGCTCAAGATCATAATGAAGAACAGCCCCTTTGCTATCGCGAGTAAATGCCGTTACGCGATAGGGTCCACTACCGATAGGTCGTATATTAAGATCAGCTAATTGTGCATTTGCATCTTGAATATCATTCCAAAGATGCTCTGGCAAAATGCCGAAGGTGAGATCTAAAAGAAATGTTGGACGAGCTTCGGGTAGCTGAAATTGCACCGTAAAGTCATCTACACGCACGGTTTGCACATCCTTTAAGAGAGCGCTTACAGGTGAACGCCAAGCAGTGTTTTTTGCGGCGGCAACGGTAAAGATCACATCGTCAGCATCTACGGTTTCGCCGTCATGAAAACGCGCGTCTTTACGTAAGACGACTTGTAATGTTTTGCCGTCATCTAACCACTGGTAGCTTTCGGCAAGCTCAGGCATTGGTTGTAATTCAGGACCAACACGAAAGAGGCTAGAGAAAATAAGTGATGATAGATCACGATCAACGTCATTTGCTGGCGCAAATAGTGGATTCACGAGCTTTGGTGATCCAACAAGTGCTTCGACATAGGTGCCACCAACGCTTGGGCTAGTGACGGTATTATGACGAATAATCTCCGTTATAAGAGCTCCAAGAGAAAGGATAGCGAGTAAAAAGGCGATCCAGAATAGTCTTTTCTCTTTGTCGCTTAGTACTTTATTAACAAATCGTAACTGCTTAAGTCCTTTTGTGGACTTGGTTTTTGTTACGGCAAGAACAAGCGCATGGTCATCATGTGCATGGGATGCAATCTCTGCGGTGGAGCTATCAGTCTTTTGCCAAAAAAAGACCTGCTGCCACGCGCGTTTCAATCGATCGAAGAACGTCATAGGCATAAGGTCAATTGTAAGCGAAAAACCCTTCAAAACGAAGGGCGGTCAAATTAAGCGAGAACGAGGTTGAGAATGGCAACACCGAAGAACAATACCGCTACACCGATAGTGCTATAGAAAATGACCTTCTCAAGACCACGTTTTGTACGAAAAACACTCGAATCACCGCCAAAAGCAGCACCAAGGCCAGAGCCTCTTTGCTGAAGAAGAATCAAGATCGTCAAGACGATCGAGAGGGTGATCATGACAATAGCGAGAATAGTTTGTCTCATATCGGCGCTCACGTTAACGCAAGACAGGTATTACGTCAACGTGATATAATGGAGTTAATATGGCTGAGCTCCCTTTAAAATCTAAGCCCCGTCTCAGTCTACCTAAAACGATAGGATGGCTTTTTCTTTTATTATTGGTCGTTGGTGTGCTTGCATTTACACGTCAGGTTTTTGATTTTTATTCGGGTATACGCAATGGAGATATTGATCCTGTCTTTGACCGGACCTTTGGTTCGAGTGTCAGTAATCGCGCCGTATCACCAAATGTGAGCAAGTCAGACTTATTACGCTTGCAATCTGATGACGCTCCTTCGGTTGGTTCTATGGATGCTCCAGTGGTAATTGTTGAATTTTTAGATTATGGCTGCCCGTTTTGTAAGCAATCTTTCGAGCATGTGCGCCAGCTTGTTACCGATAAACCAGACGAAGTGCGTTTGATCGTGAGAGATTTTCCAATCGAATACCTACATCCAGGCGCAACGAAAGCTGCGATGGCTGCGCGTTGCGTACAACAAATTGATAAAGACAAGTTTTGGAGTTATCACGATAAGCTTTTTCTCAATCAATTGTTTAGCGATAAAGATTTAACTCGTTATGCTCAAGAGGCTGGTGTTGCACCACTACTCTTTGAAGAATGCCTTACATCAGGTCGTACACGTACTGCCGTAGAAACAGATATCGCCCTCGGATTGCAATCAGGTGTACAAGGGACGCCTACCTTTTTCTTAAACGGTCATCGCGTACAAGGCTCACTTGATCGTGAGGCTTTTGATTCGATCATCAAATGGTTAGAAAAACAAAACACTCTACCAAAAACAAAACTATGAACGCTCTTTTTCGCCGTATAGCGGCAACTCTTTCACTGCTCGCGCTTTTTTCTAGCGTGCCATTATCTTTTGTGCACGCGCAGCAGACAAAAAACATTGTCATCATCGGTGATAGTCAAGGAGATGGATTTAAGGCTCCGATGAAAACATACTTAGAATCACAAGGGTTCCGTGTAATTAAAACGATAACACATAGTGGCGAAGAAACGCGTTCTTTCTTGGGTGCAGGCGGCCATTTATCTCGGGATGGGTTTAACAGTATTTCTGAGCCTGTATATGGAGTTGTTGTTTTTCTTGGTGGTAATGACTGTGGGTGTGCAAGTGCTAATGGCAATGTTTGTCAGGCAAATGACTGTGGAGATAATCTTCAAACAAGTTTGGCTTCTTTTGTGAATACAATAAAGCAAAAGACGAATAATATCGTTTGGATTGGCACTATGTGGTCTAATGGTCAGCCAAGTACGAATGGCTCGATCACGCTTAATACGCATAGAGCAACTTCTCAAATCCAACAAAGCACTTTACCTAGTTTAGGAGTGAAGTGGTATCAAGGCTTAAACAAAGGAATCGATTATCCACTTGATCGTTACCAGGCACACTTTGTTGACGGCGGATACGCAGCTTTAACCCAGTGCATAGGGCCTTTAATTAAGGGCGCTTTAGATGGAGGCAACCCAGCTGATAGAGAATGCCGTTACGGAATTACTTCTCCTACTGAAAATGATAATACAAATACAGGTAGCACAGCGCCTGTCACAGATACCCTTGGTCGTACACAAGAAGACGTTAATCGTTCAATTGCTGCACGTTGTGAGGATACAAACCCTGTATTTCCGGTCACGCTTGGTATTTCTATCGGAGGCGTTTCTCAAGTAAACGGTCTCACCGAATATATTAACGTTGTTTATCGTTACCTCACTTCGATTGTCTTAGTGGTCGCTATCGTGATGGTTACGTATGGTGGTTTTCGTTACCTCGTATCCGCTACACCGCTTGGTGTTAGTGATGGCAAAGACATTATTAAAAACGGTATTGTTGGGATGGTTTAGTATTGGGTGCGTATGTCATTTTAAATACTATTAATCCAGCGACAACGGTATTGCAGTTCACAAGTCCTCCAGATGACATTATATGTCGGGAATTCACTGCGAACTTTGGCTATAGCGGTAGTAACTCTCGTCGTAACGCTGTATCAAATTGTTCAACGGATACCGATTGTAGCAGTGGTCAAAAATGCCTTGAGACTCGTTTTGTTCGATCGACGGAACAACGTGCCTCATTTTGGAGTAGTTCATTGTTCGGTAGTGATGGCGAACCGACAGGGCTTGCTTCTGGTCAAACGATCAAAGAGTGTTCAGATGGAACATTTTTAGCGCCTTGTGGTACTGATGATGATTGCAAAGGTGAATCTGGCCTAGTCTGTGAGTCAAATAGCTGGAAACTTTGTATTAAGACAACAAATAATCCAGTTGGTTCACCTTGTACAAGTAACGATCAGTGCGTGACGCCAAGCGGTGGCAGCGCTGATTGTGTTTCTGGCTATCGAAATGCTGGCACTGTTATCGAAGATTTGCTTACGCCAAACTCAGACCATGATTTTGCCTTATGCCGAGGATCGGTTGAAAAACTTCAAGTTCCAAGACTGGTAGAGGTCAATTGGGTTGTGCCTGAAGATGCTAAGTGCACTATCCAGCCAGAATGCGAAGATCCGAGCACTGAGCCTGATAGTATTTGCAATGGGCCAAGGGGGGTACGACAAAAATTTGTCTTACTGCGGAAACGGAGGTATCGTCTGTTTCACTTCCGTCATCGCCTTGTTTTAGATCGGGGAATAGCATCTACCCAAGACAATGCGCCACTGATAGTAATAAATGCGTATTTTGTAAAGGCGGTCGCATTACTGAGCTTAACGCCATCTCTGACCCTGAAGCAAAATATATCGGCGCATGCCTAACCCCCAGCAGCAGGTTCTTGAATTTAAATTTGATCGTAGGGAACACTTGTACTGGTGGTGCGCCGTGACCCTTGATAAGAAAGGTCATAAGTGCTAGCCTCGCGCCAACATGCCAAAGGCCAAAGCACACAAACAACATGTCCTTTCGGTACGAGGAGCACGCGTTCATAATTTAAAAACGTCTCACTCGATTTACCGAAAAACGCCTTCATCGTGATGACCGGACTTTCAGGCTCTGGTAAATCATCACTCGCTTTCGATACGATTCATGCAGAGGGTCAGCGTCGTTATATGGAGAGTATGTCTTCGTATGCGCGTCAGTTTATGGAGATGCAGGACAAGCCAGATCTCGATGCAATCGAAGGCTTGTCTCCAACCATCGCCATTGATCAAAAACAACATCTAATAATCCACGCTCTACTGTAGGTACAACCACGGAGATGTATGATTTTTTACGCGTGCTTTTTGCGCGTGCCGGACGACCGCATTGTCCAAAATGTGATGCACTTGTAAGTGAACAATCTCCACAAGCGATGGCAGAAGATTTGATGAAGCGTGTAAAGAAACATCCGATCACAGTACTCGCGCCAGTTATTCGCGAAAAAAAAGGTGAGCATAAAGTGGTTTTGCAATCGCTCAAGCAACGAGGTTTTCAAGAAGTGCGTTTTGACGGAACCTTGGTTGATATCGCTGAGCTTAGTAAAACAAAAATAGATAAGACAAAAGAGCACACCATCGAGGTGATCACCGGGCGATTTGATAAAAGTTCGTCGCTTGTCATTGATGTAGCGCTTTTAGCGGTAAAGCAGGCGGTTGAATTAGCGAACGGTACCCTCATCTTTCTGAATGAAGAAAATGGTGATGAGCAATTACTCTCATGTTCACTTTTTTGTTCAGTGTGTGAATTATCGCTGCCGCCAATTGAGCCAAGATTATTTTCGTTTAATTCACCTCACGGTGCTTGCCCTGCTTGTACAGGTCTAGGGACGAAGCTTGTTTTAGAGCCTGAACTTGTTATCCCAAATAAAAAACTTACCATCGCGCAAGGTGCTATTAAGCCTTGGGCACGTATGGCGGGTAATCAAAGTACTCAGCTCAAACTTATAGAAGAGGTGGGTAAAAAATACGGATTCAGCATCAATGATGCTATCCAGACGTTTTCCGCAAAGGCAATAAAAGTGCTTTTTTATGGAACGGGCGAAGAACATTTTGAAGTAGGAGAAAAAGAATTTGTTTTTGAGGGTGTGCTCGCAATGCTCGAAACAAAGCATCGCGAAACCGATTCTGAATATTTACAAAAAGAGTTAGAGACCTATATGCGCGTGCTTACGTGTCCTGATTGTAAAGGCGCACGCTTATGTCGCACAGCGCTTTCGGTGTCGCTCATGAATAAGCGCATTGCAGATTTGGTTACGATGCCACTTGATGAGCTTCAAACGTTTTTTGAACTCTTTGTCAAAAACGAAAAAAAGATCGACTTATTACCGCATGAGCGCGCCGTCATGAAGCAAGTTTCAACCGAAGTCACAAAACGACTCAAGCATTTACTTGATGTTGGTTTGGATTATCTAACGCTCGATCGTTCGTCCATGTCTCTATCAGGCGGGGAGTCTCAACGCGTAAGACTTGCGGCACAACTAGGGAGCGAACTATCTGGAGTGATTTATATTTTAGATGAGCCGTCTATTGGGTTGCATCCTCGTGATAATGATAAACTGATAGGCACGATTAAACGTTTACGTGATCTCGGAAATACCGTGATTGTCGTAGAGCATGACGAAGAAGTCATGAAAGCCGCTGATTGGATTGTTGATATTGGTCCTGGAGCAGGCGAGTACGGTGGACATATCATCGCAGAAGGTACTTTGGCTCAGATAAAAAAAGCAAAAGACTCAAAAACAGGTCAATATCTTGCAGGTAAGCATGGGATTGAAGCGCCAGCGAAACGCCGAAAGGGCAATGGAAAGCATCTCACGATCAAGGGAGCTTCGGCTTACCATCTTAAAAATGTTGATTGTCAGATTCCGCTAGGTAAGCTCGTTTGTATCTCTGGTGTTTCTGGGTCTGGTAAGTCGACATTGATTCTCGATATTCTTGGCCGTGCCTTATCGAGTCACTTCTATAATACAAAAGATCCCATCGCAGAGCATAAGCGTATTGATGGGATGGAGTATATCGACAAAGTCGTAACGGTTGACCAATCACCTATAGGACGCACACCTCGCTCAAACCCAGCGACATATACGGGTGTCTTTACGGCTATTCGTGATTTGTTTACCGAGATGCCCGAAGCAAAGGCTAGAGGTTTTGATGCGGGTAAGTTTTCTTTTAATGTAAAAGGTGGTGGACGTTGTGAGGCTTGTTCAGGTGACGGGAGTATTCAAATCTCCATGCAATTTATGCCGGATGTGTATGTTGAATGTCATGAATGTCATGGTCAACGCTATAATGCCGAAGCACTCGAGGTGCGTTATCGCGGCAAAACCATCGCGGATATTTTGCATATGACCGTAGAAGAGGCGAAGCGCTTCTTTCTCGATCAACCGGCTATTTATGACAAGATTGCCGTACTTGAAGAGGTTGGCTTGGGTTATGTACGTCTTGGGCAATCAGCCACGACCCTCTCTGGGGGCGAGGCACAGCGTGTAAAGCTCTCAACGGAGCTCTCACGGCGTTCTACGGGTAAAACCCTCTATATCCTAGACGAGCCAACAACAGGCCTTCATTTCGAGGATATGCAGCGTCTTTTGCAGGTTTTACAGGCATTGGTGGACAAAGGTAATACCGTGCTCGTTATTGAGCATAATACCGATATCATGAAGGCGGCAGATTGGATGATCGATATGGGCCCAGACGGAGGTCTACGCGGAGGCCAGATTATGGCCCAAGGGACCCCCGAAGAGGTCGCAAAGTCCAAAACAAGCAAAACAGCCCCATATTTACGCCAAGTCTTACGCAGGACTTGACCTCTTTCGTCAAATTCGCTAGTCTTCTCGCAATCATATGGCTGAAACCCTTATCCTTCCTGCAGAGATCCATACCTCTCAAATTGAGACAGGTATGACGATTCGCGTGCACCAGAAGATCAAAGACGTCACAAAAGCTGGCGCAGAACGTGAGCGTATCCAGGTCTACGAAGGCCTTGTTATTGCTGTTGGTGGCTCTGGTCACAAAACAATGACCGTTCGCAAAATTGCTGAACGTGTTGGCGTTGAAAAGATCTTCCCACTCAACCTCCCTTCTATCTCAAAGATTGAGCTCGTACGTAAGGCAAGAGTCACGAAAAACGACATCTCTTTTGTACGTCACAACAAGAAGCGTTTGAAAGATGTAAAAGACATCAAGCTCAAACCAGCAAAAGCGTAATATCAAAAAACCCTCGGTCTTAACACCGAGGGTTTTTTTGTTTGCTTAGAATCCTAGATCTTTATCAATAGTTGTGACTTGAGCACGTAATCCTTCGGGGCTTACATCGAGCTCATGGGCAATTGGTTCACCCATACGATAATTAACGAAGAAGGCTTCTGAGATATCATCAACATGAGTATTCCAATTTTCACCAAACCATTGTCGTGCAACCTGCTCAGATGTTACCCAGCGCAAGACACCGCCTTTTGTTGGTAGGTATGTCTTAACATCGGTTTGAAACTTAACGAGCTTTGAACCAGGACGATAGGTGACATTACCTCCAATAGGGATAAGTGACATTTGTTCGAGAGTGATGGTCTGCACATCCGAAAAACTTGGATACCAACTAAAGAAGACTTTTTCGTTAGCAAATACGTAACGTTTACCATTTGAAGCATAGTAGTAAACGGCGGTATCACTCAAAGTATTTACGTTATTATCATCAGGGATTTTGATGAGCGATCCTACGGATAACGCGAGATTTAAACCGTCTTTAAAAATAATGGTGACTGGCTTGTTAAAAACGGTGCCGTTATAGCTAGGGGTAAAACAGACGTGCCGTTTTTTAGTGACTTTACCGTAAAACTAGCGCGACCGCTTAGTGATGTCGTTGTTTCTTCGGGAGAAATATCATCAATTGGTCCACGTGAAGATGTTAACGATACAACAGCGCCTTCTACAGAGCCAAAATTTGTATTTTTTAAGTTGATTGAGATGCGAGCACTGTCTATGCCATCAGCTTTTACCTCAAGTTTATCAGCGCCAGAAGTCGAAAGGTTTGGATCAACTGGAATGGTTGCTGCTTGTACCGATAACGGGAGTACAAAAGCCGTGAGCCATGCAAGAGTCATTCGTTTCATCATATGATTGACAGTATACCCGTAGGGTCAAAAAACAGCCATGCATTTGCATGGCTGTTTACTTACGTAACAATATGATGAATAAACGCGTCTACTTGTCCCGCTACTTGTCTTGGTGTTGTTTGATCGGTTGCGATAACGAGATCTGCTAAAGGTAGGAGCTCTTTTTCTTCTTTCAAATGGGAGAGCCGATCTCGAATCTCTTTTGGATCAGTGCCACGTTTTATGAGACGATTCTTAATGGTTTCACGCTTTGCTGTAAGCATGATGAGCATCGCCTCAGGATAGATTTCTAACACGGATTTAATACCGACCTTGTCTAAAATAAGAAGTACGTTTTTCTTTGCTTTTAGAAGTTTTTCTAAATCAGCTTTTTGTGTTCCGTAGCAATGCCCAAAAACGGTGGCATATTCAACAAAAGCTTGTTTCTTTATTAATGACTGAAAGCGTTCGTTTGAAATAAAGTGGTAAGAACTATCTTGAACTTCACCACGACGCATGGGGCGTGTTGTGGTTGTGATGCATCGAGCAAGCTCAAGATTTGATTTTTTCAACAATGTTTTTACAAGCGTTGATTTGCCTGTGGCTGAATTACCAGCAATAAGAAAGAGCGAGGTGCGAGACATAGATTAACGTGGGAGATCGGCCATCACCTGCGCAAAAGCAGGGTCACGTTCTATAGTATAGCTTTTTCTTTCTCCTGTCTCGGGATCAGTAAATTGAATCCCAACACTTTGCAGAAGAAGTTTTGGACTCTTTGTGCGATCAAACTCGGTTTTTTTAATGGTATAGAGACCGTCGCCAATAACAGGGCATCCAAGGGCGTGCATATGAGCACGAATTTGGTGCGTGCGACCACTTAAAATTTCTACCTCCGCTAATGTTGCAACACGAAAGCGTTCTAAGACGCGATAGTGTGTCCAAGCGGCCTTACCCTCGCTGTCATTTTGGGGGAGTGCCGCCATACGAGCCTTGCTTGTCGAGCGTGCGATACGAAATTTGATATCGTCTTCATCGTGTGGAAGTGCTCCGTGTACGAGAACGATATAGGTTTTCTTTACATTACGTTGCGCAAACTCGTCTTTAAGAGCATCAAAGCCTTTTTGCGTACGAGCGATAAGCATGAGGCCGCTTACATCTTTATCAAGACGATGCACAATACCAGGACGTGATGGATCTTCACCAACTTTTACGATCTCTGGTTCTGCCGTCAAAATAACATCAACCAAGGTGTCACCTTCGCCACGATTATCAGGGTGAACCATGAGTCCCGCTGGTTTGTTGATAACGTAATAATCTGGATGTGTATCAATTAAAATGCTCGCAAGCGTTGGCAAGCGTAGTTCTGGGTTTTTTACTTTTTCTTCGGCGCGTTCAAGGGCGGTTGGTTTTACTTCTGGTGTAAAAATAATTTCGTCACCTAAACGTAAAAAGCGGTGCACCGTCGGTTTTTGACCGCTTACCGTAACGAGGCCTTTTTTAATCGCGTTTTGCAAAGACGAACGGGTCTTATCCGTTTCTTGAGTCAAGAAGTGATCCAAGCGCATATCAACTTGGTCTTCTGTGACAGTCCATTTGAGTGTCGGGGAGGTCTTTGGCATGCGGCGATACTAGCCGAAATTGGCTTTTTTGTCCATGGTAAGCCAATAAACAAGGGGATTGATCACTCGGAGCAAAAAGCGTACCGTAGGGCCACATTAGGGACCATAGCTCAGTTGGTTAGAGCAGTCGTCTTATACACGACCGGTCGATGGTTCGACTCCATCTGGTCCCACCATCATAAAACCCTCCGATCGGAGGGTTTTATGATTATCTTCTGAGAAGACCGCCCCATTCAACCAGAGTGAATCCTGATCGTTTTGCAGTAGTAACTTCCTTAGGTTTTTCGATGGTCGCATCTGCGCTTACCGGAGACCAGTCCATAAAGAGTCTAATCGTAGTATCCGGCTTTGGTGTTACATCTAGAGGTACATTTTGATCCCATTCATCAGTGATAAAGGAAACACGCGTGGTTGGGTACTCTTTCATGATCGGCACCCAGAACTCACTAAATTCTTTTGTTTCTTGATCATTTAACCCGTAGTTACGCAGTGTGGTGTTCAAGAATGATTCTACGTCTTGTCCTTTAACAATAAAGCCTGTTGTTGGTGTTTTATAGGTAGCTCCATAGCCTTCCCAAAAAAGTGAGGTGTAACGGCTTCCGTCAGACATGGTGAGATCTCCATTAGGTTTCGCTACGGTCGTCCAGCCGTTTTTTGGATAGGTAGGTTCAGAGACGGTTACATCGATACTCGTAGGGAGCTTAACGTGTACTTCGGTTTCTTGTGGAGGATAGAGGTAGATAACGGGCTTACCACACTCAGCAAAAGATCCAATGCCAGCAGCGGTATACATCGTCCAAGTACCAACAGAATCTTTAAAGAGGAAAAACGGTAGGTCATTCATTTTTAGAAACTCTTCGTAAGTTGGTTTTAGGCCGTCTTTCCATGACGGTAGATACCATTGTTCATAAGCACGTTCGTAAGCCGGGTGCTGAAGATTTGTTACGCGGTATACTGTGGATCCTGTGCCCGTTCTGATCGCTTTAAGTTCACTACTTTTGAATGTGCTTTCTGCAGCATTCTTGTTTGAGGAAGAATCGATAAAGACGACCGTCGCAGGGCCACCACAGCCACCGATTTCATAGGGAGCTAAGCTACCTGGAACGAATAAGAGATTTTTTTGAATTCCTGCACTTTGTAACTGAAGAGAATCATCGCTACGGTCATTATCCCTAATCGGTTCTTCAAAGTACGTAGTGAAAATACCACCTGGATATTCAATAAAATAGTAGCCTTTATCAGTCAGACTCACAGTGTATCCTTCTTTCGTCTTCATTGTTTTCATGATTAAACCGGAAAAAGCAGTGTTTAAATCCCAGGAAAAATATGAATCGTGTACTGAAACGACTTTGCCACCCGGTAAAGTAGCGCTTTGGTTTGGTATCTCGAAGTAGGATCTATTCTCATAGTCTTCCGTAGAACCACCATTCTTTAACATAGGTAGCAACACTGGTTCTTGATTCGCATTATCATTGGGAGGGATTAATGCATATGAATAATTATAGCCTCCCATACCAGGCTCGCTGCGCATAACAACAAAATTCCAGTTAAGGTATTGAGCATTTTTTACGACACCACTAATTTGTCCAAAATTAGAATCAATACCATATAAGCCTTGGTCCCAGGGCATATCTCTAAGGCGATATTTAAAAATCATCTCTTCCGAAAGCGGCACAGGCTTTTGCCAATCAATATCAAGAACAATATGTTCTATCTCTTCTGGTTCATCCGTATTCTCATCTGTCAGTGGCTGTTGAGGGATGGGTTTAGAAGCCACAGGAGTTGATTGCGTTACCGTAGTTTTGATTTGATCAACGAGTTGTTTTGTTTGATTATACAAAACACCGTTCATCACAAGGCTGACAAGCAAGACAGCCCCTCCCGCCATAAGAATGGCATTTTTTATTGTTGGAGAAATTTTCATAATTATAGGTAAGTGTAGCTTAATATACTGATGTTAACGAGCTTGTACGCTATCGATGACAGGTTTATTTAATCCATCGATTCGTTCAAAGGGTAGATCGATACGTGTGGTGGTCGTTGGGGTAATAACCTCAGCCCAATCTTGTTTTGTCGACGTTGTGATTATTTGATCAAACCCCCAATAATAACGGTCTTCTATGCTGTAGATCTTTCGACTTGGGTCAGTGTAAAGAATGGTTGAAACTTCTTCTGGTACTTCGCCTTCGTTTGAATAACGAATAATCACATGGCTTGTGCCCTCGCGTTCTTTTTTAGATTGGACCAAGCGCAATGAATTGGTATGGCTTTGAACGCTACCTTTAAGACCTAGGTCTCTCGAGAGCGTTTGGACAATCCTAGCGATAGGCGGATTATCAATTTCCATTGGTTTCCAGCGCTCTGGGTCTGGTGTCAGCAGATCTCGGATGGTGACGAGGTCATGAATATCGGCAAGATAAGCAGGGAGATAGTGTGAAAGATCAATGGTTGCAACGAGATAGGTATCGCCTCGTTGGAGTTCGGTGAGTATCCATTGAGCGAGACGATCAATCGTTTCAACGTCAGCATCTGCTTTAATAGTAATGGGAATGAGTTCAGATTCAGGCCAACGCTTTTTAAGAAAAGGCAGCAGTCCACGGATAGCATGCTCTCGTGTGAAGAGAAAATCTGATTTCGTGATAGGAGATTGTTCTGCGGCTACTGTAGGTATCGTGATTGCTTGATAGGAGAAGTCAGCTTCGGTTGTACAGACAAAAGTTGGACAACCAGAAAAATGATCTGGTGCTAGCAGAATAACGCGTTTTTCATTTGGCGCCGACGCAAATGCTTCACCAATTTGTTTAACGGGGAGCAGGTGATGAGGGACAAGTAGTATTTTAGAGTCAATCATTGGTTGATCCTGCTTAATAAAGGATAGTCCATAATCAATGTAGAACTCAGGCTGATCATTAATAGGGATAAGTGTTTTCTGTATGGTTGGCTTTGTTGCTGGGAGTTGCTCTACTACTTCTTCTGTTGCCGGTAATCGTAGCGTTAAAAGCAATACAAAGAATACTATAAGCGATACGCCAACCAATCGTTTCATGGGTGCATTATAGCACGAAAAAGAACGTCTTATGGACGTTCTTCAATCTTTTGTACCTCTTCTTGGGTCTTAAGCCATTCGCTTTCTGTATGGGTGATAATTGTAGCGAGTGTTTGTAATCGGCGGTCGCGCTCAACATCTATTTTGGTAGGGTCAGTGAGAATAGACTTCATGAGTATTTCTCTTTCTAGCTCGAGATCTTCTAATTGCTTTTCAAGTTTTTGGACATTGCGTAAAAGTTCTTTGCGTTTTTCGTGACGTTCTTTTTTATTTACGGTTTCTGTAATAACATCGTCGTCTTGTTTTTCTTGTGGAATGCCTGCTTCAAGACTCAGTGCATAAAGATACTCTTCGTATGTACCAGGAAAGTTGCGAATAGCTTTGTCCTTTACCTCAAGAATACGCGTCGCAAGAAGATTAACAAAACTACGGCTATGACTAATAAAGAGCACGGTGCCGTTCCAGCGATGAAGAGCATCCGCCAATGTTTCAACGGTTTCCAAGTCTAAATGGTTCGTTGGTTCATCAAGGAGAAGAGCATCAGGAGCTTTCAAAAGAATACCAGCGAGTACGAGACGCGCTCTTTCGCCTCCTGATAAAACGCTGACGGTTTTATCAAGATCTTCGAGCTTAAATAAAAAGGCACCAGCCATACGCAAAACATCTTCAGCTTCAAGATAGCCTGCTTGTCGTTTGAGATAGTCTCCAATCGTGTCTTTTGGATGAAGTGTTGCTGCAGAAAACTGATCGTAGTAAGCGATTTCAATACGGTTATTCCAAGTAAATGTGCCATCAATTTTCTCGAGCGTTCCGCCAAGTGTTTTAAGAAGAGTGGATTTACCTGCGCCATTTTCACCGAGAATCGCGACTTTTTGACCACGATCAATTTCAAAATTTCCATCACGAGCAATGATTCGATCGTCATATCCAACAACGAGGTCTTTCGCTTTTACCGCAAACGTTTTTCGCGGATCTGTTGATTGAATGCGGATATTTGTACTTTTTAATCTTTGCTTGATTTCAACCGGTTTTAATTTACGAATTTGTTTGAGCTTTGATTGGGCTTGTGTTGCTTTCGTCGCTTTTGCACCAAAACGTGTGACAAAATCCATCAGATGCTTTTTTTGCTGATCAATTTTTTGATTGAATTTGATATTGAAAGCAAGCCGCTCTTCTTTAAACGCTTCATACGTATTTACGTCGCCATCGTAGAGTGTGATGTCGCCTTGATCAATCTCCATGGTGTGATCACAAACGTTCATCAAAAAAGAACGATCGTGCGAGATGACTAAAACAGCGCCATTCCAGTTACGTAAAAACTCTTCAAGAAGAAGCTGGGTTTGTACATCAAGATAGTTAGTTGGTTCATCAAGAAGAAGGAGATTTGGATCATGAAGCAAAAGCCCAGCGAGCTGAACGCGCATTTGCCAACCACCAGAGAGTGATGACACGGGTACATGGAGCTTCTCTTTTTTAAGGTCAAAAGCACCTGCTATTTTTGAACACTCCCATTCAGCTTTGTAAGAAATGCGCTCTAGATAATGTAAAACGGTTTCATCGCCTTTAAAGGCAACATGCTGCGAGAGGTAGGCGACTCGGGTTCCTGGATGGACAACGATAGTACCTGAATCTGGTTTTTCTACACCAGCCAGCATTTTCATAAGGGTCGTTTTACCGGCGCCATTTCGGCCAATAAGGCCTATTTTTAGTCCTTCATATATGGCAAAAGTACCCTCGTGAAAAAGCACGCGAGCACCCAGGGTCTTCGAAAGACCTTCGGTATGAAGGAGAACGGACATAAGATGTGGCGAACCTTAGCCTTTTTTACAAAAAATAGCCATATTTACGTAAACTATAATATTGACAAAATATCGATATTATGATATAGATAGTATGTGCTTTCGGTTATCAGTCGGCACCGGGAGCACGCCAATAGGTGCGCGCATGAACGTAAGTTCTAGGATGAAACATCCATTAAGTAGCGTGCTTGGCGGCACTGTAAGTTCGACTGATACCCTCCTCACAAAGGGGGAGAGCATGTGTGAAACATAAAAAGTCCTTTTACCAGACACTGAACTACAGTGATAGGTAATTGGACTACTTCCTGGAGCCCGCCAAATGTACGATACCCTACTTAGGATGTCTGTACACTCGGCGGGCTTCTTTAATTGTTTTTATTTCACCCCTTTTTTAGCGTACTTGATGAGGATTTTAAGGCTTTCAGCAAGGTGTTTGTCGTCTATAGCTATAGAGTGCATTTTACCGCTCAGAGTTGTGAGGATAAGAGTGTTTCCAAAAACAGTGATATTAGATTTAAATGATTCTATCGAGCTAGGTAAATAGTCGTAGTGAGGTTTCTTGGCTCCGGTACTTGCTACGCGGTACAGTGAGTGGACAGTGTGCTTTCGATCTTGTATAGCTTTTTTTATTGGGTCTCTCTCATTGTTTACAAGTATCGTGCTCAATGCATCAAGATCTGAGAACTCATAAATATCCTTAGCGCGTGTTTTGCTAACTTCTTCTAAGTGAACACGGACGCTCTCCTTACCTTCATAAAGGCGTACAATAGGTCTTTCGCCGGCAACTTGAAGCTCGAGTTGTGGAATTGCTTTTTCTAAATCAGCGATATATTCATCAACTTTTTGCGCTTGTCTTTTTGCGTGTGCAAGAAGCTTTGTTGGGGGCTCTGCCGTAAAGTAACGCTTTTTACCACGTTGGATACTCGACATGAGGCTGCGCTCGGTCATGGCGTCAATTGAAAGATAGACAGCCTGACGTGAGAGCCCGGTGCGTTTAGCAAGGTCAACAACGGTGCTAGGACCGTTCTGAAGTGCGTTTAAATAGGTGGTTACATCGCTCTCAGCAAGGCCAAGAGAACGTAAAATAGGAGAAATGTCTTTCATAGGTATAGAGGGAGTCTAAACGAAAATGGACATTTTGGCTAGGGGCAAGCCTAAAGCCATCTGTTACGGAGAAAGATATAGAAGGTAAAGACGGTAGATGTAACAATGGTCCCAAAGACAATAAAGAAGGCGAGCGGATGTTGGTCGAAAGGTAGTTTTACATTCATCCCATAAAGACCAGTAATGAGATTTGGAATCATCAAAATAACCGTTAAAGACGTAAGGAGTTTAATCACACGATTCAAGTTATTCGTCATGATGGTTGCCGTGGCTTCGCGAAGCGAGACAATTGTTTTGAGATTGGCTCTACATAACTCGACAAGTTGATTTGTGCTCAAGACAAGATCTTCGACAAAATCCTTATCTTCTTCGTAAAGCTTGATAATGCGACCTGAAAGTATCTGTGTAAGTATTGCATTCGTTGGGATAAGGGATGACATGAAGTCTTGTAAGACTCCTTCATAGGCAACGAGCTGACTAATCTCACGGTTTTTAATGTCGGCCGTATGGAGTTGTAAACTAATGGCGCGAATCTGACGCGCGATGGTATTTACATGAGTAACGAAAGCGGTATTAATGTGCTGAAGGATCTGCAATAAAAGTTTTGTACGTTGAGTGGTGATAATAGTCTTGTCACGACTGATCCATTGGTCGATAGACGTAAGTTTTCTATTACTGACAGTCACGATATTGTCAGTAGTATAGGCAATAAGGATCGGAACGGTCACCGCTGTGCCGTCATCTTTTACAGGGATACGAGTAAAAAGATATACGGTTTTATCTTCTACCTCAAGACGTGGTACCTCAAGCGGATCTGTCGCATCGTGCAGATGACCGGGTTCCAAATCAAACTGAGAAACAAGCTTAGCGAGCTCTTTTTTATCTGGATTTTCTGAACGAATCCAAACACCGCTCTTATGCGTCTTTATTTCGGTTAGGGCTTCTTCTTTTAATGAGCGAAAGTACATCGAATACATGTGAACATTGTAACATAAAAAACACTGCTCGGTTGAGCAGTGTTTTCATTATTTGTGAATCACCATCGATCCATCTTGCTTGAGTACGAAGCTAAGAGTTTGATCGCTCTTATAGAGAGGAATATAGATATAGCGTTCCTTATAGTAATCCAGTGAACTCACATGGATGTCCGTAAAGAGTATGCCCCATTGCTCGCCGTACATTTCTGATAATGAACAGTTTACCGTGTAAGGTTTATTAAGGGTAATAACTTCATCGTTAACCAAGAGCTTCGTGATGACGGACTGTGTTGTAAGAGCCTGTGATTTAGAGCCATGACATGTTTCACCTTGTGGTTTAACGGTATAGCTATGATTTTTGCTCTTTACGGTAAATTCCATGTCCGATGATTGCGAAATAATCGTAACGATATTTCCTTCTTTATCAAGCGTAATACGCTCAACAATACGGATTCCTTCCCACGCTTCATCGATGGTAAGAATATATTCGTTACGGCTAAAGCTTCGTTCAATAGTTGTTGTGAGTCCATCAGGTACATCGCTTCTAAACTCGTGGATATTCTCAGCGATATTTTTGTCTTTATCTACGCGCCACAAGCTTAACGTGGTGTGATAGTTACCGTCATCAGAAAGTGGAGTATAAGCAATGACAATGTGTATAGAGTCAGAAACCCTAAGCACTTCTTGGATGGTAAGGTTTTCTGGTAATAGCGAACGAAAGTCATTTTCTGCTAGCACTTCAGAGCGTTGTTCGATGGAAAAAGGGATTCCGTCGGCTTTGCTAGGATTTGTGGTATTAAGGCGCATATATGCGGCGGTAGCAGTACCTACGAGCAGAGTCGCTGCAAGGAGGCTAAGTAAAGCGATTTTTGGTGTGTATTTCATAGTAGAGTGTGTGGTTATACTTAAAAAACGGCCGAAGCCGTTTTTATGACAGTATACTTTGATGCCCGTTATTTAACGGGAGTAACGAGCCTCTACTTTGCTCCAATTGAGATTCTTCCAAAAAGCCTCGATATAGGCTCCGCGTTGAGTTGGAGTGTAGTCAACGGTATAAGCGTGCTCCCAAACATCCATTGCAAAGAGGATGTCCGTACCTGCGAGATGGCCGTATTCGTGATCACTTACCCAAATCGTGTGGAGATTGCCTGATTCTTTGTCGTTAATAAGTAAGACCCAGCCAATGCCACGCATCATGCCGGTAGCCGTTACTTGCTGCTTCCAGGCTTCAAATGAGCCGTATTGAGCTGCGAGAGCGTCTTGAAGTGCTGTTGCTGATTCTCCACCTTTTTCAAATTGTGAAAAATAGATTTCGTGGAGACGCATGCCATTCCATTCAAAGCCCATGCGACGCGTGAGCTCTGAAAGCTCGATCATCATCGACTCAGAATTTTTCTTATGCGTCTCAATTTTCTCGATGAGAGCGTTAGTATTTTTGACATAGCCCGCATAGAGCTTAAGGTGTTCTTCGATTTGTTTTGCGCTGAGGCCTTCGAGCTCTTCAAGAGCAAAGGTTTTTGCTTCGTAGGTTTTCATCATATGCAGATAGGCTAGTCTTTTAGAGCAAAGTAGGCAAGTAAAACAATAACGCCCAGAGGGCGCTATTGTTTGATATGCGTAATCATCGCATTGATAGACTCAGAGGTTTCTTTTAAGAATTTCACCTGATAATCATTGAGATTTGCCTCATTGTCGAGTTGAGCGAGAACAAAGTCTCGATACTCGCTAAGGCTATTGATGTCCGCATCACGAGCTTGCTCACAAGAGTAGGCAAGAAGGTGGGTTTGATTGGTTGAAGGGTCTGTATTGAGAACACCCTGACGGACATAGTACGTTTCGGTGCTATTGCCGTGACGGATCTCAATCGGTGCAAAGGAGAGTGTCGCTGTCATCGCCATGTGACCGGGGTAGATCTGAAAGGCCCCGAGTTCACTCACACCGGTAATGACACTTGCTGGACCTTCGTAGACAATCTCGTTAGGCGTTCGAAGTATCAGCTGCATGTCGTTCATAAACTTCTTCGATCGTGCCCGCCATATAGAAATGCTGTTCTGCGATATGATCACAGTCACCATTTAAAATAGTGCCAAAGCCCTTCACGGTGTCTTCACGTTTTACAAATTGACCAGGAGTGCCGGTAAACTGTTCTGCAACGTGAAAGTTTTGTGTTAAGAATTTCTGAATCTTACGTGCGCGATAAACGGTGAGCTTATCTTCTTCTGAAAGTTCATCCATACCAAGAATCGAGATCACATCTTGAAGTTCTTTATAGCGTTGAAGAGTGCGTTGTACGCGGTTAGCAACGTCATAATGATCTTTGCCAACGATAGCCTCGGTAAGAGCTGTTGAGCTTGAATCAAGCGGATCAACAGCAGGATAAAGACCCATCGAAGCTTGCTTACGCGAAAGCGTAATCGTTGCATCCAAGTGGGCAAAAGTTGTTGCAGGAGCAGGGTCAGTCAAATCATCCGCTGGCACATACACCGCCTGCACCGAAGTAATGGAGCCCTTACGAGTTGTTGTAATACGCTCCTGAAGAGCCGCCATCTCAGTAGCGAGTGTTGGTTGATAGCCTACCGCAGATGGCAAACGACCAAGAAGGGCAGAAACCTCAGCACCAGCTTGCGTAAAGCGGAAGATATTATCTACGAAGAGCAAGATGTCTTTGCCTTGGTCGCGAAAGTTTTCAGCGATCGTAAGACCTGTAAAACCAACGCGTAAACGTGCACCTGGCGGTTCGTTCATTTGGCCAAAGACCATAGAGACTTTGTCGATAACACCAGATTCTTTCATTTCACGAATAAGATCATTGCCTTCGCGTGAACGCTCACCGACACCTGCAAATACTGAGTAGCCACCATAGGACATGGCAACATTGTGAATCAGCTCTTGCATGATAACGGTTTTACCAACACCAGCACCACCAAAAAGCGCTGTCTTACCACCCTTAATAAATGGGACGAGTAAATCAACAACCTTAATGCCAGTCTCAAAAAGCTCGACGCTACCACGTTGTTCTGCAAACGTTGGAGGCTTTGCATGGATTGAACGTGTTTCTGTTTTTGCTGGTAATGGTTTACCGCCATCGATGATTTGACCTGTTACGTTGAGCACGCGACCCAAGACCGCTTCACCAACTGGTGTTTGGATTGGGGCACCGGTATCAGTAACTTCTTGACCTGCTTTGATGCCATCCGTTGAAGACATGGCAACACAGCGAACGATATTATCGCCGACATGTGATTGGACTTCGAGGATGCAAGTCTCTCCATTGATTTGCGTCGTGACGGCGGAGTAGATGTTCGGGATGGCGTCCGTAAAGGCGACATCGACGACCACGCCCACGGCGCGAACGACGGTTCCTGTTGCTTGTTTCATAGTGTGGATTGTTCCATGGCGCTAATGGCTCCAGCGAGCTCAGCAAGTTGCTGAGTGATAGAGGCTTGGCGCGCTTTATTGTAAACGGTGGTAAGCGATCGAACTTGTTCACCGGCCGATTCAGTTGCATTTTTCATGGCAACCATACGACTTGAATATTCACTGGCCTTTAGTTCGAAAAATGATTGGGTCATGAGTGACTGAATCACTTGTAACGTTAGGGCTTCGATAACACGTTCTTGTGAAGGCTCGTAGAGATGATCCCGTGTAGAGACGGCGTCTTGTTGAGGAAGAGCGTGGCTTTTGAGCATCTCATCAGTAAAGGGGAGATATTGTTTAACCGTTGTATTGAAGACAAACGGATTAACATACTCTGGAGCAATGAGGTGAATAGCCTTACAGCTTTTGTCATCCCAGTAAGCCATGATGCTCTTCACAAGTTCTAGGGCAACGAGCGGTTCAAAGGTTTCTTTAATACCTTCAAAGGCTTCGATAACTTGAATGCCTTCATTACGTGCAGCTTCTGCCGCTTTGCGACCGATCGTGATAACAAGTTGTTGATCGCGAGGTGTTGCCTTCCAAGCTGGGCTTTGGAGAAAGGCGCGAAAAAGCTTTGCATTTAATGCCCCACAAAGGCCTTTGTCGGATGAGAGTAAGACAAAAAGCGTCTTACCTTCTTTACGATCTTCTCCGTAAGGACTTTCGCTTAGCGCTTCTTGTCTTGATTGAAGGAGTTGCAGCAAGTCGGTGGCATAGGCACGAGAGCTCAGAGCTTTACGCTGAAATCCTTTCATGCGACTGGCGGCAACCAATTGCATGGCTTGTGTGATCTTCTTGGTATTTTGTACCGATTGGATTTTTTTACGGACTTCGATGAGCGATGCCATAGACTAGTTTGCTTGGAAGAAGCGTTTGATAGCTCCTTTGAGCGCATCAGCAACTTCGTCCGTTAACTTTTGTCCTTCTTGAATGGTTTTTACGAGTTCTGCTTCGTGCGTTTCAAGATGGATCAAGAAGAGTTCAATAAATTTACGTACTTCTTGTGGCTCTACATTGTCGAGCGCGCCTTCTTTTGCTGCCCAGAGGGTTGCGACTTCTTTCCAAAGCGAGAGAGGCTTATGGGCTTTTTGTTTAAGCGCTTCTACCGTGCGTTGTCCGCGGGTGAGTTGCTTTTTGGTTGCGTCATCGAGCTCACTCGCAAATTGTGAGAAGGCAGCCAACTCATTAAATTGTGCAAGATCAAGTTTCGTTGTACCCGATGTTTTCTTCATGATATTGGTCTGTGCCGCAGAACCAACACGTGAGACCGAGATACCGACGTTAATAGCAGGACGAATACCACGATAGAACAAGGTCGTATCCAAGAAGATTTGACCATCAGTAATCGAGATCACATTTGTTGGAATATATGCCGAGACATCTCCAGCCTGCGTTTCGACAATTGGAAGAGCGGTGATTGAGCCTCCGCCAAGTTTTTCATCAAGCTTGACGGCGCGTTCTAAGAGACGTGAGTGCAAGTAGAAGACATCACCAGGATAGGCTTCACGACCAGGTGGCGTACGAAGCAAGAGTGACAATTCACGATAAGCAACAGCATGTTTTGAGAGATCATCGTAGACAATAAGCACGTCTTTGCCTTGATGTAAGAAATGTTCAGCAATTGCACAGCCAGAATATGGTGACAAGAATTGCATAATCGCCGGAGACGATGCGCTTGAAGACACAACTACCGTATAGTCGAGTGCGCCGTGTTCACGAAGCGTACGAACAACTTCAGCCGTTTTGCTATCACGTTGACCAATGGCAACGTACACACAAATCATGTTCTGATCTTTTTGGTTGATGATGGTATCAATAGCAATGGTTGTTTTACCCGTCTGACGATCACCGATAATCAACTCGCGCTGACCACGACCAACAGGGATAAGCGCATCAATCGCTAAGATGCCTGTTTGCACAGGTGTCTCAACAGGAGAACGAGACATTACGTCTGGAGCAATTTGCTCGATAGGACGAAGATGTTTGGTAGAAATAGGCTTGCCTTCATCGATTGCTTGACCAAGAGAGTCAACAACGCGGCCGAGCATTTCATCACCAACAGGGATAGAAAGTGTTGAGCCCGTTTGTTTAATGGCCTGACCTTCTTTTACGCGCTGGCTATTGTTTAAGACCACGGCAAGACCGCCATCAGCTTCGATATTCATCACCAATGCTTTCGCATCAGCTTCTTCAATCTGAAGCACTTCGCCGAGGGATAAGCCTGGCAAAGCGATTATTTCAATAATGCCGTCCTTGGTAGAACGGATGAGCCCGCTTTGTACTGGTGTCGATTCACGCTTGTCTTGCGAAAGCGATTGATCGATAGCGGTGATAAGGGATTGTAGAGAGTTACGAGACATAGAGACGTTGTTGAATCGATTGCATCAGTTTACCTAGGGTACCGTTCCACGTTTCATCCAAAAGCGTACCGTCTAAGAAGAGTCGCATACCGCCATACAGTTCTGGTGATACACGCTGTTGAATAATCGCTTTCGGATATTTTTCTGTAAGGGCATGAATCATGCCGTCACGCTGTTCTGTCGAAGGCGTTGCCGCACTTTGAATGATAAGGAGTTTTGGCTTACCAAAGGCTTTTGCTAAACGATAAAGTCTTGTACTTAATTCGTGATAGCTGCCGGTGATAAAAAGTTTTACCGTAATCTTAATAGCCGTTGAGTGTTTTTCGGTAAAAAGATCAAGTGCTTGTTGACGACGACGAGGTGAGCTTGCGAAGAATGATGCATCAACCGTATTGAGAAAAATGTTGAAGTCTTCTGTTAAAAAGGTGAAGAGTTCATCACGAACACGTTGCGAGATCATAGCTTCGAAGATTGTTTGAGTTTGTCCCAAGCATTCTTTACGCTCGATTGTACGGTTTTTTCGTCCGTGCGTGTCTCATCAAGCACGTGGCGAACAATGCTTTCGATGCGACCAAGAAGATCACGCTCGATGTCAGATAAAAGACGATCTTTCATCCCGGCAATATCCTCATTTGTTTTCGCGAGGAGTTGTTCGCGTTGTTTTTCCGCCTCTTTCAACAAATGCTGTGCTTGTTTTTCAGCGTTTTCACGAATTGCTGTGAGGTCGTGATTTAATTGTTGATCACGATCACTTGCTTCGGCAGTCTTACGCGCCATCTCTGTTTGAAAGTCGATGCGTAGCTGCTCAGCTTCTTGAAGGTTTGTGCGGATTTGATTGCTGCGCTCATCCATTGTCTTCGTGAGCGGACGTATGACGAATTTGTTTAAGATAAAAAACAAAACACCATAGTTCACCAAGTAGAAAAGAATGCTGGCGCCATCAATGCCGAGTTTTTGCAAAGCTTCCATAGAGGTATGGCGCGCCTCGCGTTAGACGGCGAAAAGAATGATCAATGAAATAACCAAAGCGTAAATACCGGTTGATTCGGTAATAGCCATAGCAACGATCATGTTTGGGATGATCTTGTCACCTACTGCTGGGTTACGACCAATAGCTTCCATAGCCTTTGATGCAACCATACCTTCACCAATAGCAGGACCAATAGCACCAAGACCCATACAAATACCTGCAGCGATAACTTTAGCGGATACGATGTCCATAGAGATAATACAATAAAAATAAATAAAAAAGCCACAAGATTGTGGCTTTTTTGCGAGAAAACGTCAACTATTTACTCGCCCTCTCTTGTAGCGCTGTTCCAGCGGTACCGGCAATGAAGAGCATCGAGAGCATGGTGAACACCGCGGCCTGAACAAAACCAGAGAAAAGACTAAGAAAAATGAAAGGAATTGGCACAAAATAATAGGTTGCCGCAGCCAAAGAAGCAATAACAACCACCATCACATCCCCGGCAAAAATATTTCCAAAGAGACGACCAGAGAGCGAAAGGACCTTGGCGATCTCGCCAATAATGTCCATAAGACCTAAAAAGACCTCAATCAAGGCATTACCAAAGTCCTTTAGCGAGCGAACTTGCAAAAGGGGTTTTATTTTAATGTAATTTCCGAGATGCTGTAGAGGATGTGCGGTAAAAGCTACGATATGTGCAAAAGCAATTACCGCAATCGCAAGGGCAATCGTATGAGAAAGATCTGAGGTTGGCGTTCTAAAAGCTGGCACGCTACCGAAGAACACAGATCCAGCAAGAGGGATTAAAGCAAATTGATTGGCTAATGTTAGCAAAATAAACAAGGTAAAGAACATCGGGAGCATCTTTTTTGCGAGCTCTTCTGAGCCAAAAGCCGCCGTGGCTTGTTTGATCCAAAACCCATGAACAACTTCCATCGTCGTTTGTGCACGACGTGGCACAATCTTTAACGTATAACGAAACCAAACAGCAAAAATAGCCACAAAAAGCGTAATCGCAGTTGTTGCTAGCATGCTATTTGTGACAGGCAGAGGTCCGATATTGAAGAGGACTTCGGAGGGGAGTTGGATATTTAACATAGGGTTTGGCGATTTATCGGCCGTTAGTATGCTCGCTTTTGAGGATTTTAATCAAGATCCACTGTCCTAATGGAAATGAGGTAAGAACACCAAGAATCAAAAAGAGGGGTTTCTTGTCGAACTTTACATCAAGCCAATAGCCAATGCCGGCAAATACGCCAATCATGACGAGATTTGTCAAAATGACCCAGACTCTTTGGCGCCACGTAAAAATCTTCATGGCCGGAGAGTAGTCTTTTTTAAAGAAAAAGAAAAGCCCTTACTATTAAATACCCAAAAACCTCTTCACAAACGGCAACCACTGTTCAATAAAGGCTGGTTTTTCTAGGTGATGGTCACCGTTTTTCACCACAATCTCGTTTTCAAAGGTAGCGGTGACATTTTGACGCGGCGAAGAATGATCTCGATCACCGTGCACAAGAGCGCGTTGTTCTTGCGGAATGGTCTCAGCAATCGGATTTACATTGAGATCAAGAAGGTCACGATAAAAATCTGAAGAAATCTCATGTGAGAATTTTGTTGGATGAAACGGTTTTTCAAAATCTTATCAATCAGGGCACATTGTTTGAATCGCCAAGCAACCCTCTCTACGAGAGAGCGCGCGGGGTGAATCGAACGAAAGGGAGAGTAAGCAGCGCGCGTTTCAGCGTTACAAAACGACTGATGCTCGCATGATCAAAAGCTGCACCAAAGAAAATAATCTTTCCGATACGTGATGGATTATTTTTCCAGTACAACGATGTGATGGCTGTACCGATGCTGTAACTTGCGATCTCAACATTTTCGTCTGGTGCAACATGATCGAGAACCAAAGAAAGATCTTCGAGCATGGTTGCAATACGTGTGTCACGAAACTTTCCGTCAGATAATCCATTGCCGCGATAATCAAAACGAATCACGCGATAACCGTGCTTCGGTAATTCTTCGGCAAGGACACGAAATTTTTGATCAATGCTTGCCGGCCACTCAAACCCATGAACGCAAACGAGTGTCTTTAATTTGTGTTCAGCCCCCTCTTTAGTAAAAGAGGGGGTAGGGGGAGTTCGTTCAGTAATGGTGCCGCGAATCAATCCGTCTTTAAATGGCGCCTCAAGTAAAGATGTTTTATACGTCATAATAAGCCTTCTTGTTGAAGAAACGCGAGCGCTTCTTCTTTTGTTTTAATGCGTCCGCTATCACGTTCATTCTCAACGGTGCGTAGTAAATTACCTAAGTGTTTACCTGGTTGTACACCAAGTTGAATCAGCTCCTCGCCGGTGACAAGAAGTGTTTTAGCAGCAGCATCGAGGTTAAATGTTTGGACGGTATCATAAAATTTTTTACCAATTTCAAACGGATCATTTTCTATATCTGGCAATGTTCGTCCACGATAGTCGGCCTCACAACAAAGTAAAAAGATTTTCCAGTCATAAGGTAAAATCTTTTTTAAAAATTTACGAACGGCATTTTCATATCCGCCTTCTGAAAGATTGCCTTTTTCCCATTCACGAAAAAGCGCGGTTGGTTGTAAGTGATAGTGCGCGACATATTCGCAAAAAAGATTTACGTCTTCACCAAAAGTAAAACGGCTTAATAATGTTCGTGTTGGTTCGACGCCGGCTTTTTCGTGACCGAGTGATCGCATGCGTATGATGCCATCTTTTTCTTGCGGAGCGGTGGTCAATGCCTTGCCAAGGTCATGACAAAGCGCACCAAGAACACACTGGAGTTTTTGTGACGGCGTAAGATTGTCACGTGTAGACAGTAGCGCCGCTTGATCAATAACCATCATTGTGTGAATCCATACGTCACCTTCTGGATGCCACTCAGGTTCTTGGGGAGTCTCTTTAAGTTTGGCGAGTTCAGGATGATAACGATCAATAACGCCTGTGGTCTTAAGCATTTCGAAGCCAAGTGAAGGCTTATCGGAGAGGAGAAGTTTTTTTAATTCATCGGTAATACGCTCTGACGGTAACTCATCTAAACTACCATTTTTATTCATGGTTTTTAGTAATTCGAGGGTCTCGCCTTCGATATCTAGACCGAAACGCGCAACAAATTGAGCCGCACGATAAAGGCGCAATGGATCCTCGATAAAGGTCTGCGTATTTACGACGCGTAGCTGTCGCAAGCGAATAGCCTCTTGCCCGTTATAAGGGTCGATGAGCTTTTTTGTAAGAGGATCCTGGAAAATAGCATTCATCGTAAAATCACGACGACGCGCCGCGTCTTCAAAAGACATGGTCGGGTCACCCGTAACTTCAAAACCACGATGACCGGCAGCGATTTTTGATTCGCGTCTCGGTATAGCAACATCAAGAGTTCCGTTTGAGCAGGGGATATGAAATACACCAAATTGACGACCAACAAGGTGTACACGCCCAACAAATAATCGTTGCAAGAGTTCTTCTAGTCTTTGAGGTTCTAGGCCATAGATCTCGATATCGGCATCATCTGTCTCTACTTCAAGGAGCATGTCACGAACATAGCCACCCACAAGCAGCGCTCGAGGCGATCCTGTCCATCCTGATACGGCCTGAAGTTTTGCTACTTCGGTTGCAATAAGCTGAATTCCTTCTTGAATCGTTTGCATAAGGCTATCATGGCTATTTTGGAGCAAAAGAAAAGACCCACCCCATCAGTAGATGTAGGTGAGCCAAGCGAGCTTTATCGGACTTAATGGCCACGCGGTTAAACGTGCTTTGAATTGATAAAGACAAAAGTACGGAATCCCTTTGATGGTTTCGATGCCACAATGAATGCCATTGCACATTAAGGCGTCATACACATTGTACAGCTTGGCTAAATCATCCTTACCTAGTCTCAAGAAATCAAGGTAGTCTGGAGTGGTGGATTTACATCGCAAAGCTGTGTAGTTGTGGTTGACCGTGTGTTTGAGCGGTGACTTGGTTTTATATTCCCATTCAAGCGTTTGAGTAACTTCTCGCGTGGGCGCAAAGACAAACAAGTGAATATTCTCCAAAAGGATATTCTTTTTGTCTTTGTTTTTACCCCGAAGAGTTTCTGTTTTTGGATGGGGATAATGAATCGATTCTCTCGCAAATCGTATTCATGAGAGATGAATTCAATATAGCAATCATCACTCATTATTTTTGCTTTCGTCGGACAGACGATGAAGTTTGTTGAGTGGGTTTTTGCATCGCAAGCCAACGCATCTGAAATGCCTCAAGTTCAACAAAGGACGGATCGTAATGCCTCCTGTTCATGTGCGCGTAGAGCCGACGGTGCTTCATATCAAGCCTGAGTGCGAGACGTTGATGCTCAAACAATTCACGTAGTGCTACGGTGCAGCATATCTGATTTGCTGTATAGTCATCTTCGTTTTCTATGTCTTGCAATAGCTCTAGATAGGCGGTGTTAATCTCAGCTTCATCAAAATCAAAAATTATTCTTGGTTCGATGGATATCATGAGATGTAAGCTAGCGCTCTTCGCTTTTGATCGGTTTGAGAAGCGAATATGAAAGCCTTTTGAGAGGAGTGCCGGACCTCTGATCATGAAGCTGTCAGCGTTACTAGCCACCTCTATCAATAGGTTGTCGCGCACATTATGTAGTTCATCGGTGCAGCGAAAAAAATGTGAAGGTACTTCGAGAAAGAACGGTTTCTGATAGTCATTGGACATGATGACCCTCCTGTCTAAACGACGTTATGCCGAACTTCGTTGCACGTCAAGAAAGAAAAACCTCCATAAACTGGAGGTTATTGACCAAAAAGCCAAGAGGCTTGAAGGGTATTGAGTGTAACGGGTTTAGATTCTTGTCCGTTGTAGCGGATATAAAGACAGTAGATACATTGAGATTGAAATTGAATGGTTACCGAAAGGTGCGGTAATATGTCTTGCAAAAGGGCGATCCAGAGATATTCTGACTGACTTAGGACAGTTAGCGGAACTTCTGCATAACGGCCGAAGAGCACGGCATATCTGAAGAGTACGTCAAAGCTGTCATAAGGGATGCGTAGAGCATCGCTAAATATGCACGGAATGTTAATGTTTTTATTGAGTGAATTCTGATGCAGTATCAGTCCAAGTTCATCACAAAACAATGTTTCATCATGTACGCGAGGATGCTTATTTAGAGCTACATACGGAGAGACGTGTCGCTGAAAATTTGAAGGTCCAAGCAAAATTAAGGATTGAGCAGGGAGCGGTAATGCAGCGCCCTGGAGTGTTTTGCTAAAATAACGAATGTCCATTGTAGCCTCCGCTTTCCTTTCTATCAGGTTCTTTTTTGCGCTGTCAATCAGCAAGAAGCTTTTTTTGTAATAGTGTTTTTAACGCATCAAGTCCCTCGCCTGTTTTAGACGAGACAAAGAGAGGGGTATATTCTTTATACTGTTTTTTTAATGCTATCTTTGGAATCTTTTTAAGAAGATCGATTTTGTTAAAGACGTAGATCTTAGGAATCTCATGAACCTTGAGTTGTTCTAAAATGGCCTCAACCTCGGCAATTTTTTCGTGGACATGTTCATCAGCCACATCAATAACATGGAGCAAGAGATCCGCATCAACCGTCTCATCAAGTGTAGATCGAAAGGCATCAATAAGCTCTGGTGGGAGATCTTGTATAAAGCCAATGGTATCTGAAACAAGCAGCTCTTTGCCTTTGCCGGCTCCATCTTCGCTTGGATACCAAATCTTTCCTACGCGTGTATCTAACGTAGCAAAAAGCGCATTAGCTACATAAGCGCCTTTTTGCGTAAGAGCATTTGTGAGTGAGGACTTACCGGCATTGGTATAACCAATAACAGATACCGTTTTTAGACCTAAACGTTCTCTTCGTGCGCGATGCCCTGCTCTCGAGATGGCGATTTTTTCTAATTCTTTGCGTGCGTGTTGTTCTTCTTTAAACACATGGCGCTTCATGAGCTCAGTGTTTGTTTCACCTTGTCCACCACGCGTTGAGGTACCACCTTTTTGTTGCATCATTTCAAAACCCATCCCGTAAATGCGCGGACCCATATGTTTGAGTGCCGCGAGCTTGATTTGGAGCTTTGCTTCTGCGGTGGTCGCATGCTTATCAAAGATCTTTAAAATCAGATCAACACGATCCCATACAGCGGCAGTAGATTTTGCTTTGCGAAAACGCTCTTGCAGATTATAGACTTGTCCTGGTTTTAGAAGGTTGTTCACGACAAGAAGTTCTGCTTTTTCTGCTTTTGCTAGTTCAATAAGTTCATCCACTTTGCCGGTTCCAACATAGGTTTTGTAATCAGGTGTTTGCCGACGTTGAATCATTTTAACGACCAAAATACCACCAAACGTATTGAGTAACGATGTGAGTTCAGTAAGTCGGCGCTCAGCTGCAATCACATCCATAGAAGGAGGAATCACATCAATGAGTATAGCTCTTGGTACTCGAGTGGTCTTCATAGGTTAGAGTCTCCAATTGCCAGAAGCATACCAATCTGGTGCATGTTCTAAGATCCAGTTTTGAAAGACGATGTCAGCATGGGTAAAGATAACAAAAGCAACCAAAATAAGGAGTAGACCAAATACGCGTTGAATCCACGGGATGCTCTTCATGACTTGCGCGAGTTTTTCTGATGCTTTTGCTCCGCTTTTTGCAATAAGGAGCATTGGTACACCGACGCCAAGAGCAAAAATCGTTAAGAGAAATGCGCCACGTACGATGCTTTGACTTGAAGCGATAAGAACAGCGATAGAGCCAAGCGCAGGCCCAGCGCATGGTGCCCAAACAAGTGCGAGAGCACCACCAGCGAAAAAGGCGCTACCAAGATCTGTTTTGCTAATGAGGTCGTTTGGACTTGCTTTTGCGAAGGCAAGCTTCAGTCTATTAAACACGAGTGCACCCAGAGTTGGTAAAAGTGAAAGAATACCAAAAAAGCCAAAAAAGAGAGCCGCAACTGTACGCCATGTGCCAGATGAGATGCCTAAAAACGATCCAAGCGTTGCAATAGCAAGTATTGAAATGACTTTTGTGCTCACAAAACCGCCAACGATCGCATAGGGTCGATGAGGGTGTTTACCATTTGCTGCAATGCCAAAAACAATCGGTAAAAGTGGCAAGGTACAAGGACTTGCTATTGTTACGATGCCTGCCGCAAAGGCAATGAACGCTTCTAGCATGGTTTATTGTTGAGCAATAAGTGTCAGCGCTGAGCGAAACTTCTCTTCATCCAACGAGCCGGTAAGTCGCATTTTTTCTTTGCCGTCTGTTCCGATAAAGATGGCGGTGTTTACGCCCGTTACATCGTAGGTCTTTCGAAGGGTCGCTTCATTATCAAAATTTACTCGCATTCCACGTAGTCCTCGAATATCTCCATTAATCCAGGTTGCAATACGACGATCATTTGCAAGAGTAGCCTCATCCCAAGGAGCAAAAAAATACAAGATAATTGGTCGTTGTTCGCCAAGGGCTAACTGAAGTTTTGATGGCGCGAATTCTTCATAATAAGAATTTCCGGTAGTAGGTATTGTTGTAGTGGCTCCGAGAGCGCTGCTCGACGAAGGCGCAACTTGAAGGTCTTGCTTTAGTGGTACGAGGGCATAATTCTCCGAACGGCTCGCTTCAGAGGGGACGATGGGCTGATTGGTCTGTGGCGGTACGGTAGGCACGGTTCTTTTTTGGCAGCCCCAGCCCGTCACAATAAGTACTGCGGATAATGCTCCGAGCGCAAACTTTGTGGTTGAAATAGTAGACATAAAGCTAGTATAGACTGTATGTAGGAGCATGAGAATAGAGTTATCGTATATTGGGTAACTTTCGTGTTCAGTAATCCTGTCATTAGTGCTATACTCCTGTCATTAATCCTATGATCGACCGTTATGAGTAATACACGATCACCCAATGTGGGTGTCGACGAGCAACAGCTCCTTATGCGGGCCAAATCCAATCCACAAGCCATTGGTGAGATTTATGATCTATACGCTGACAAGTTGTATGGTTTCTTATTGCGCCGTTGTGGGCATCAAGAGACCGCAGAAGATCTGGTTTCGAAAGTCTTTATTAAGTTTATCGAACAGGTTCCTCACTTAGAGTGGAGAGGTATCTCAATAGGCGCCTATCTCTATCGAGCAGCAACAAATACGCTCACAGATCATTGGCGCAAAACAAATAATCGTGAACAGTACGTCTTTGATGGTGAGGACGGCTGGGAGCTCCCATCCGAAATCACCTCGCCTTCATGGCATGCCGAGATCTCTATAGAGAAAGAAAAGCTACTCGAACTGATAAAGGATTTATCACCACGAGATCAGCAAGTGCTAGACCTTCGTTTTTACGCCGGTTTAGAACCGGATGAAATAGCGGAAGTGCTCGACATTTCATCCAATCATGCCTCGGTGCTGGCTTACCGCGCCCTAGGTCGGTTACGAGACCGTTATATAACACGATATGCAACAACAACCTGAACGCAATGACATGCTTCCTCCAGCATTGGAGAAGGTATCGCAAGAGCTCAAACGAGCGTCATCTGAACGCTCAGATGTCCTCGCAAAAGATATTAAGGACCGACAACGGGCCATGCTTATAGAACACGCAGAAAAAACCCTTATGCCAAAAAATGTCCCTGAAAAGAAAGCTATTACTCAAGAAAAGACCTCGCGCGCACCGTTTTTTGCTTGGGGAGGCTTTGCCTTAGCTGGTGCCTTAGCGGTATTCGCCTTTTTTGTCGTAACAAAAGATCTTCCTACTGGCGAAAAAGCCATTCGTGCTCTGCATATTTCTGCAGCGCATGCGCAGGATGCATTTTCGTTATCCGCTGAAAAACAAGATGCTCAAGGCGTTGATACGGAATCAGCTTTTAAAATCGAATCAAAAATAGTACTGCAAGAACAAGATCTAAAAGACGCTTTGCGTATTTCTCCTCCCATTCAATACGAACTTGAAAAGACAAATGACAATGAATATCGCATTCTGCCAAAAGAGGCATTAGAAGAAGGCACGGTTTATAAAGTGAGTATTGCTACGGTTGTTGATGAGTCGATGCCGATCGCTCGTGAATTTTCTTGGGCAATGCAAACAAAAGAGACCTTTAAAATGGTCTCATCGATCCCAGCGACGGGTGCTAGCAATGTTCCGATGAATACAGGTATTGAGTTTAAATTTACCCAAAGTGGGTTCGAAGCTCCGACAGGCTCTCAGTTCACTATTACTCCAGCAGTAAAAGGACGTTTTGAGATTTACGGCCGTACATTAGCCTTTATCCCGACTGAGCCATTAACGCTCGGAACCTTATACGAGGTTCGTCTCGAAAAAACATTTGCTCCTACAGGTTCAGAAGAACACATGGACGAAGATGCGGTGATTCGTTTTGAAACGAGCACGAATAAGCCAGGAGAATACCGTCGCCAAATTCGTGCCGAGGTACCAGAAACCGTCTATAGCGCATCAAATAAAGATGTTACCATTGATTTAGGTTACCGTGACGATAAGCTAAACGCGATAAAAGTAAGTGGTTATGCAATTACACAAGATGTCGCAAAATCACTCATGGAGCAAAAGCTTTCTGTGCCTGGATTTGCCTATGCGACAAAAGAAAGCAACGATCCATACGAAAAAGCAAACAAGACACTTTCGTTTGATCTTGAAGCGAACGTCACAAATAATAAGCTCGGTTCACCAGAAATTGTTTTACCAAAAATCGATAAAGGCTTTTACTTGGTACGCTTTGAACCAAAAGATGTTGAGAACAGCAAGGCATCTTGGACGCTTCTCCAAGTAGCGGATATTGCGGCGTACACAACCGTAGATAAAGACGGCATCTATGTTTGGGCAATAAACTCAGTCACAAATCGCCCGCTCGGCGCATTACCAATCCAAAAAGACCACGAGCGTGTCATCACAGACGAAACAGGTGTTGCACGTCTTGCAACTCCATCATCGTTTACAGATACGACGAGAAGCTTGGGACAAGCGATGCCGTTTGCATTGCTAACGCTAGGAGATGGCAAAGACGCTATCGTTATCGCTTTGCAACAAAGTTACTACTCCTATCTTGATTTTGTTCGTCCTGGTTATCCAACGACGATACATAATCGCACCATGGCCTTTATTCGTGCAGAGCGTGCGCTTTATCGTACAAGTGATGAAATGAAGGTATTTGGTATTGCGCGTGATCGTGAGGCAAAAGTAGGTCTGCATGACGTAACCGTACGCATCACAAAAGGCGATCAGCTTTACGATCTTCGTACGGGTGGTCTTAAGGTCTATCAAGAAGTTCAGGCAACCCCAGATGCAACAGGTCGTTTTACAGCAGACCTAAAATGGTCAGATCTTGCGCAAGGTAATTACAACGTAGAAGTCGTTCGTGACGGTAATGAAGTTATCGCAACACAAGGCGTAGAAGTAAGAGAGTTTATCAAGCCAAGTTACTCTATAGAGGCATTACCTGAGCAGGATCGATACTATATGGGAGATACGGTCACGGCTCCTGTAAGAGCGAGATTCTTTGACGGCACTCCTATTGCAAATACCACCTTGCAAGTTGATGTTGAGGCTACGGGTATGACGTATCATGGCCAAGTCATCACTGATCTTAATGGTAATGCTACGGTACAGATTCCTACCCAATACGTTGCTTGTGATGCCATCACGCCAAAAGATACGAATTCTTGCAATCAAAACGTAACGGCCTTTGTGTATATTCGTCCTACCGTTGGAGAAGAGGCTGATCAAGAAACAATGTTTACGGTTGAACTTTACCGTTCTCGTGTAGGTATTAATCTAGACGTTGATATTGTTGATACGGCGGCAAGCGGAACCATCTCTGTTTGGGCAAACGATTTACAATCACCAAACCTTGGTCGTGATCGCAAGCTATCGCAAGCGGTCAAAGTAACCGCCTATCCAAAATACTATGTAAAGAAAGAAAATGGCTCCTACTACAATCCAATCACAAAACTCAACGAGCCTACGTATACGTATGAGCAGCTTAATGATGATCCAATTGTCTTATCGCTAGTAACAAATACAAATGGCATTGCAACGTTTAAAACAGAAATGCGTGCAGATAGACACTATAGCTTTTACGTAGACGCGCTTGATGAAAGAGGTCAGGTTGCACGCGATGAGCGCTATATCTCGAGAATGTATGATACGTCTTATCCGGACCGTTTAGACAATGTGTATCCAGAACTACGATTCTCGGCACCACAGCGTCAGTACATGATCGATGGTGAAATGCGCGATGCAGGTTACGAATTAAACGAAGAGATTACGGCGACCTATCACATGGGTAACGATCCGCTTGATACGGCAAATACGCCAGGCGTCCTCTTTGTGCTGGCAAGTCGCGGTATTGTAAAAACCACGGTACAAAATTCACCAAAGCTCGACTTCAGATTAGAAGAGCGTCTTACACCAAATGCACAAATTATTGCGGTAACATTCCGTGATGGTGCATTTGAGACAGTGCGTGGAGGCGTAAGTTATGCGAGCGTAAACAACGAGCTCACGTTTGATATTAAGCCTCAAAAAGCGACGTATGCACCAGGCGAAAATGTCACCGTTGATATTAGCGCAAAGCGAAAAACAACAGGCGAACCAGTAAGTGATGTTGTGATGAGCTATGCGGCGGTTGATAAGGCATTGCTCGCGCTTGGGGGTGGTTCTTATATCAATCCATTACAACAAATGTATGGCTGGGTTGCTGACGAGATTCTTATTGAATCAAAAACACACGCAGAACGTTTTGGTCCAGGTGGTGCCGAAATGGGTGGAGGGGGAGCTATGCTCGCAAAATCAGATATCCGAACCAATCTCAAAGACGTGGCTATCTCCGGTACTGTTCGTACCGATAATAACGGTAAGGCAGAAGTATCATTTGTCGCGCCTGATAATCTCACGACATGGCAATTTGATGTTGCTGGTGTGAGTGATCGTTTGGACGGTGGGCTTAGCTCTGGAGAAGTGCTCGTAACAAAACCTATTTTCGTCGATATCGTGATGCCATCTGATATTTTATCAACGGATAAACCAACGATAAAATTACGTGCTTTTGGCGTCGGGCTTACTGATGAAGAAGAAGTTACTTTTGAGGTTGACGCACCAACCCTTGGTATCCAGAAACAACTCTTTAAGGGCAAAGCAGGAAGACCTATTACCTTTGCTATCGAAAACACAACCGTAGGGACTCATGTATTAACGCTCGGAGTTATTACCTCAAAAGGTTCGGATGGGATTCAACGTACGCTTACCATTAGTGATACGCATGCCCGTCACTACGAATTGCAGTCTATTGAAGCAGCACCAGGCACAACGCTTCCAGAGGCAGATGCACCAGAGACAGCGGTAACCTTTGTTTCGCATGGTCGCGGTTCCTATCTTGGCCAGGTCTATGAATTGGCTTGGGGAGATTATCCACGTGCGGATGCTGTTATTGCGCAACGCTTAGCAAATCGTTGGTTAAAAGACTACTTTGGTAGAACGGATGGTATTGCCGATGATGCAGCACTCCAGGCAGCCTTTACGGACTATGTAGAATACAACGGAGCTATTCGTCTTAAGCAATACGGTTCTACCGATATTGAACTCACGAGTGAAATTGCCGCTACAGCGCCAGAGCTACTTGATAAAAAGACCGTCGCTCAATCCCTTTGGGCATCACTCGACAATCGTCGATCTTCTCGCTCAATGCAAATGAGTGCACTCGCTGGTTTAGCCGCCTTAGGTGAGCCAGTGATCTACGAACTAGATCGTATGTCTGCAGTAGAAGATCTCACGGTGCGTGAACGTTTGGTTTTGGCGCGCGGCATGGAAGCGGCGGGTAATCGCGAAGCAGCAAGGTTCTTATTAGAACAAATTCTTGGTACAGCCGTTGTTCATGATCAATTGCTCTCTATCGAAGTTTCAGAAAACAAGAGTGAAAACATTGAAGCCACTGCTGACGCTGCGGCGCTCGCTATGCTTCTTGCTGATACACGTGCTGAGAAGCTCATGAACTATGTAAAGACAAATTGGTCGAATGAAGCGTTTCCGGTTTTGGCAAAAGCGCGTTTTGTAAGCGCTGGGCTTGCAACAGCTGTTAATCGCGACATCCAATTAAAATACGCTATTGGTTCAAACGAAAAAGAATTGGTATTTAACGATGCACAATCTGCTCATGAGCTTATCTTTACGCGAGAAGAGATGAAGAATCTTGTTATTACATCGGTTAATGGTCCAGTCGATATTTCTTATGTTAGAAACGTCGCAGGCAATATACCAAGCACGCCTGGCTTATCGATTAAGCGTACATATACACACGCCGACGGTATAAGCTCGAGACCATGGAGCGAAGGAGACCGTGTAAAAATTACGCTCGAGGCAAGCTGGGAGAAAAATACACAAGACGGTTGTTATACGGTGCGTGATTACTTACCAGCAAATATGCGCGCCGTCTTCTCATGGGAGAATTACGGTACGTACTATCTCACAAAAGGAACGGCGACAAATGCAGATTTCGTAGTTTGTAAAACAGAAAAACCACAAAAAATTGAGTATACAGCACGTATCTTTAGCCGTGGTAGCTATACAGCTGAAGCACCACGTATGCAGCATCTCAATGCACCATCCATTACAACGATGGGCAACAATGAAATAATCACTGTTGAATAAGAATGAGCAAAACACGAAAAATCATTATCGCATGTATAACCGCGGCCTTGGTGGTCGCGGTTATTGTGATGCTCCAATTCTTGCCTCAAGCGCCAAAAAAGAGTGCTTCGCAGAAACAAGGCGTTATTCCTTATCAATTTGCTTTTGATGAAGCGATAGAAAAACCTTTTGTTGTACAGACAAAACCATTTGTTGCAGAAGATCGTGTTCGACAAGCGTTTGCTACGAATGCCCCATTGATGGAGTGTTATTCATTTCGTGCGGGGATCGTAAATCATCACGCGTTGGCCGCGGACTTAATCGCGCAAAGTGCACGACTATTAAAAAAATGTCGTCCAGACATTGAGACGATCGTGATTATTTCGCCTGATCATTTTTATCGTGGAGCGCATTCGATAACAACGGCAAATCCAAGTTATGAAACCAGCAGCGTTACGATAAAAACAAATGAAATATTGTTAAATCAATTACGCCAAGAAGTTCCTGTTATGGGTTTTGAACAAGCGGTTTTTTTAAAGGAGCATGGCATTGCGGCCCTTATTCCATTTTACGCGCATGAGTTTCCTGACGTGGAAATCCTGCCAGTAACAGTAAAAGGACGTATATCCGAGGAAGACGCAGATCTTTTTATTAAGTGGCTAGAAAAGGTGCTTCAAGATTCTAAAACAATGGTATTGATCTCGGCTGACATGTCGCATTACCTTGATAAAGAGCAGGCACTCATTAATGATCAAATAACACTTAAGGCATTAGACGAAAATAATGCTACATTTTTGCCACAGCTTCTGATGATTATATTGATAGCGGTGTTCAGGTATCATTGCTACTCCGTGCTTTAAAGAATCCAACTTGGCATCTTTCTCAACAGAAAATTTCAACGGATTATACAAACGATCAAGCAAATACAACCAGCTATATCACGGGATTTTGGAAATAGAAAACGCCATGTAAGGCATGGCGTGTGGAATGACGGATAAAAATCAGCCTTTGAGTTTTTTGTAGAGGTCTCTACTTGGAGAGCTCTTATACAGCGATAGATCAACAAGAGGTTTGTCTGTAGTATCGTTATTTTTGATTCTCTCTACTAGCCATCTATCTGCTAGCGAAGCAGTGCTGTCATCAATGTCGCTCAGCAGAGTCAGCGTTGGTTTGTAGATATAATCTTTTTGGTCGTCTTGATACAAAAGCACAAGACTCGCTTTAAAAGCTGCATCGATATTTGGGTGTTGTTGAATCGTGTTGCGGATATCATCCTTGATGAAGGGATGAAAACGCGCACCAATGGTGAGCGTATCCGCATAATTCAAGATATAGCACTTATTGCCACCCTTATAACCAACGGCATCTGCAAAAACGACGGCTGAGCCTTTGTTTTGCAAAACCCCGTCAATCGTTGTGTTGATGGTAGGATGCCACATGTCGATGACGACGCCACTCTCGTCTAACGTTGCGATACCTATCGCAAAAGCGAAAGGTTCTTGATAATCAGGGCGCGATCGTGCTTCTGACACGTATTGATCAAACGCTTCTTTCGTATAGATCGTTGCGGCATGCAGAGGCATTTGAGAGACACGTTCTACTGACATGTGGTTCCTTTCAAAGGTGCAAAATTGCTTACTGTCATTAACAATAAAATGTTATTTTGTCAATCATCTCGCTTGATGAAACCGTAAAAAACCTATACGCTCTGCGCACGTTTAAACGCGCCTATAGCTTAACGGATAAAGTCCCGGTCTTCGGAACCGGTTATGGGGGTTCGATTCCCTCTGGGCGTACCACGCAAAAAACCACCTATTAGGTGGTTTTTTGATAACAAAATCCCCGTCATCAAAACGGGGAGAGAAATATCAGGGATTAAAAGGTGATTCTGCTCTACCAAAGGACTCGCTGTCGATTTTGATATGACCACGGCGTGTCAGCGGATCATATGTATAGATGACGTCTGATGGTAGCGGCATACTGAGTTCGATAAGTCGCTTCACTGCTTCTATGTAGAGGTCAATTGGCGTCGCAAGGGTTTGTGTACGATGTGTTGGTGATTTCGCTTGAAAGTGTTTTCTTCTGCACAAATTGCAGTAGCTTTTTCCGTTCGGTAGAAGTTTTTTTGGAGAATGGAATTGTCTGCAAGTGTTATTGCTGCAGCGAATTTCGCCAAGATCTCCCATGATTTACCGTGCCTCTTTGGATGTATGACGATAAGGTTCGGTATCGAACAAAATCGACGCTACGATGTTTTGAGAGGATGGTCAATAGGCTATTGTAAAAATATGAGAAAATAAAGAACCCGCTCAAGACAGTGATGTCGAGCGGGTTCAGGTAGGTAATAGGGTGGGGAGTAGGAGGCTACTTCCGCTTGCCCTTGTTCTTGGCGTCCTTCTTCGAGCCCTTGGGCTCATCGGCGATGCGCTGCCGATTCTCGAGGCGCCGCTTGTTGGAAGCGGCCTTGTTGGCACGCTTCTCTTCGTCGCCGATGGGCAAGAAGAACTTGTGGAAGAAGTCCTTCTCACCGTTCTCGCCCACGAACTTCAGGATGATCTGACGATCGACCTGATGGTGCATCGTGACACCGGCGGGCAACGGGTTGCCCGCGATGTAGGCCTCGGCGGCCGAAGCCTTCAGGTCCTTGCGGGCCTGAGTCTCCGAGAGCTCCTTCTTGGGCTTGATAGGAGGCGCGGCCTGCTGCGCCGGCGTGCTCCAGGGAGCCGCTTTCGGCATCAGATGCCTCTTCTGCCGGAATTCCTCCCGGCACTTGAAGCAGTGGAACTCCCAGTCGGGGTTGTACCCCTTGCCTGGGGCCTCGATTGTTTCGCAGCCCGGCGTGACGCAGAGAAGCGCCTTGCCGTTGCCAGCCTCGAAGTCTTGCAGGAGCTGCTCTTGCTTCTCGAGATCCTTCTCGAGCTTGCGGAGCTCCTCTTTGGCCTTGCGCTCTTCTTCGCGCTTGGCCTTGGCGATCTCCTGCCTACGCCGAGCGCAGGCCGGACAGATCTTGTAGCTCGCCTTGGCGGGCACGAAGAGCCCTCCTTCGAGCTGACATTCCTCATCCTTGCACTTCACCATCTTGGGTGGTGCAGGCTTCGGGATGACCTTCGGGGGCGGCGGCTGCAGCGCCTTCTGGATGGCGCTGAGCTTCTTCTGCTTGAGCTCTTCTGCTCGCGCCTCGAGGGCGGCCTTGCGGTTTTCGATGCTGGTCAGGCTCAGGGCGGAGTTGTTCGTGTCGTTCATGTACCTTACCGGCTATTGCCGGCCTCCTTTATATGTGGAAGAACGTATCGCAAAAGCAACAGTGCCTTTGAAATGCCCAGACATAGTAGCAAAAACCACCTATTTTGTCAATAAGTGGTTTTACATATGAATCATCTCCCTCATTCCCTCTTCTTTGGGAAAGAAGAGGGAGGTCTGAATCTGAATCGGTTGCCCTTCTTTCTCAAAGAAAGAGGAAGGGATTATTTGGCTCTACTTAGCCTCTTTTGGCGCCTCGCGTGTACGTCTTGTGCGCCATTGCTTAGCCTCGAGTCCAGCTTCGGCGGCGGCAACCTGAGCTTCTTGCTTAGAGGTACCTTTGCCAACGGCAACCAAGTCTTTGTCCAAGAAAACACCTATAGTGAACTCTTTAAGATGATCTGGCCCGACTTCTTCTAGTACTTTATACGTTGGTGTAATACCTAAGAGTTCTTGCGAGGTCTCTTGAAACTTGCTTTTAGGATCCACATAGAGCTCAAATTCAAGAATTTCTTTCAGTTGACTCAAGATGCATGAGTGTATGAACTTTTCGGCGGCAACCATACCTCCATCAAGATAGATAGCACCGATAATAGCTTCGATAGCATTTGCAAGAATATACATGCGCGCCTTGCCATCTTTGTCACGTGCCTCACCTTTGGACATCAAGATATAGTCTTCAAACTCAAGTCCGCGTGCAATGCCAGCTAATGTCTTTGCATTAACAAGTGCGGCCCGCCAATTAGTTAAATCGCCTTCGTCATTTTCATACGTTTTATACAAGTGCTCAGTCACAATGAGCTCAAGCACAGCGTCACCTAAAAATTCTAGGCGTTCGTTATGAGGAAAGGTGTGATCGGTGTTTTCGTTCAGATAAGAACGATGGGTGAGGGCCTGCAGGAGGAACGAGCGGTCACTGAATGTGTGTCCCAATCGTTCCTCCAGCGGGCGGTAGTCTGCGTCTGGTGGATACATAGTGATGATAGAATAGCGTAAAACCCCTCCTTTTAAAAGGAGGGGTTTTGTTTGTTTATGCTGTTGGCAAGAACCATTTAGGATCGTATTGAACACGATCATTGACGTGCTCATAAGCGTAAAGCTCGGTATCAGTGAACCAGATTTTGATTTCGTTGTCGGCTTCTTCAATAGTACCGGATGCGTGAATCAAGTTACGCAATGGGCGACCTTGGGAGTTTGCGAGTGCGTAAGTATCATGTGAAAAGTCTCCACGAATCGTGCCTGGAGCAGAAGAGGCAGGCTCGGTTGCGCCAACAAGTTTGCGCACGAGGCTTACGGCCATCTCGCCTTCAAGAACGAGTGCGACCACAGGGGATGACTTAAGAAAATCGACTAAACCCCGTTTGATTTCGCCACCGTAAGCTTTGTGATCAGCAAATGGAAATACTTCACCATTTGCGTCATATTTTGCTTTTGCCTTGGTGTAGACGGTTTGCATCCACTCCTCGGTCATTTGATAATGGCGATCAACATCTTCGTGTGAAGGGTGAACCATTTTCATGGCGACGAGCTTAAGGCCTGTTGTTTCGAGGCGAGTGATGATTTGACCGACCAAACCGCGTTGAACGCCGTCTGGCTTGATGAGGATGAGAGTTTTTTCCATAGTTGGCCAAAGAATAGCCGATTTGTAGGCTTTTTGGCAAGCCAAAGGCGATTATTCTGATATTTGTGCGATATCTCCCTTCTAGAGTGTTTTGGGGTTGCTTTTTTTTGTAGGTTCGGCTATGATCCCGTCATTCAATTTATCTCTCAACACTATGGGTCTTCCTGGACATCGCCGAACATCATCTCATAAGCGCCGTCGCGCTTCACACTTTGCGTTGACTGCACCTGCACTCAGCACAGATAAAGCTAATCGTACTCATCGTATGCACGTTGCTGCCCCAGGCGCGACCGAATACAATGGTATTAAAATTCATGTAAAAGGTCTCGAACGTAAATTGCGCAAGCTTGTCGCCAAGACCAAATCACATGACCACGACCACGCTGGTCACGAGCATGCAGATCACGCTCATGACGAGAAAGCACCGAAGATTGGCAAGACAAAACCTGTTGCAGGAGCACCGGTTTCAAAGCCACGTCGCACAGGTTCTCGTAGTAAATAATTTGTGTTATAGTAAGGGGCGTTAATCGCCCCTCGTACTTTCTCTATGTCCAGCCGCCACCTTGCCCGCGCCCTTGCGCTGCAGTCACTCTATGAGTGGGATTTTTATGGTGGAGCCAAAGACCCGCGCGTCATGATTGAGCGAAATCTAACCGATGTCGCTCCAGAATTTGACGAGCGGGATTTTGCTATCCAAATTGTCGAAGGCATCGTCAAAAATCAAGCTATTATCGACGCTTCGATTACGAAGTTTGCTCCTGATTGGCCATTGCCAAAGATTACCGCTGTAGATCGCAATGTGTTACGTCTCGGTGTGTATGAACTTCTGTTTAATTTTGAGATTCCAAGCAAGGTAGCTATTAATGAAGCTATCGAATTAGCAAAAACATTTGGCGGTGAGTCCAGTGGTAAATTTGTTAATGGTGTTCTTGGTGCTGTCTATCGTGATCAGGTTGCTCAAGGTATTAGCAAAGAGTCAGATAAACCAAAGGAACCCAAGGTAGAAGTCAATGAAGATGCAACAAATGCTAAACCTGAAGTCAAAACCCCAACAAAAAATCCTTTCGAAGCAATACCTGAGAGCGAAGTAGCTCAAGAGCCAGAAGAGAAAGCGATGACAGAAGAAGCTGCTGAATCTGTAGCAGCATCAGAGCAAGAATAATATGCAGAAGTTTAAGGCATGGCTTCGCCGCCTTGGTCCTGGACTTGTAACGGGAGCTTCTGACGATGACCCAGCCGGAATCGCAACCTACGCGCAAGCAGGCGCTTCGTTTGGTTTTCATCTTCTTTGGACGCAAATGCTGCTATTACCATTTATGGTTGGTGTTCAAGAGCTTTCAGCTCGCATCGCACTGGTAACGAAAAAAGGCATTGCATCAAATATTCGTAGCCTATCGCCATTCATGGCATTTTCATCTGCAGTATTATTGCTATTTGCAAATATTTTTAATATTGCTGCAGATCTTAATATTCTTGCACTGACGCTTAACCTTGCTCTACCAATAAGCGTACCAGTAATGATGGCTGTGTTGACGTGTATTGTAATTATTCTTGAAATATTTTTAGACTATGCAACATATGCAAAAATGTTGCGCTGGCTCTCTATAAGTCTTCTCTCATATGTTCTTGTTGTCTTTTTCTTACGTATTCCTTGGTTAGAAGTAGGTCAATCGCTTATACGTCCAGAATTTCATTTTCATTATCCGTATCTTTATTTGCTTGTTGCCTGTATTGGTACAACCATTTCTCCATACCTGTATTTTTGGCAAGCAAGCGAAGTGATAGAAGAAGAAGAAAAGGGGAGTCTAAAGAAAAAAATAACAATGATGCGAGGCGATACAATCGTAGGAATGGTTTTTTCAAATGTTATTGCATTATCCATTATGCTCGTTGGGGCATTGCTTGCTACGCAACTTGGAGGATCAGTGGATTCGGTATCAGAATTAGCACTTTTGCTCGAACCACTAGCAGGTAAGGGAGCGCTAACACTTTTTATCGTTGGTATTGTAAGTTCTGGTTTATTAGCGATTCCTGTGTTAGCGGGTTCTGCTGGATATGCCTTAGGTGAATCACTGGGCTGGAATGTTGGAATGAAGAAAAAATGGTTTCAAGCAAAGGGCTTTAATGCGATTCTCGCCGCCGCTACCTTATTTGGCTTTATCATTAATGCCGCAGGTTTTGATCCAATTGATATGCTTGTAGGCTCTGCAGTATTAAACGCTGTCGTTGCCATACCTTCATTGGTTGCAATCATGATATTGGGCAATAATAAGGACTTAATGGGTAAATTAAAAAGTGGTTGGTATTCGAATATTGCCGTTGGATTTGCGTTACTTTTACTTACGGTTTCTGTTTGTTTTATGGCATGGACCACGATACCGGCCGAGGCGTTTGCGAGGTTTTTTTGATGATGTTATTGTTTCATTATCCGGTGTGTGGCTTCGGGCTAAAATTCGACTTCGTGAGATCCGGTCTGCATTCACCTTGGTGAATGGGCGACGATCTCGGGCGGCGTACCACCCATTTGTTACTCAGTGTCGGTCATTCATACCCCCAGACTTGGGGGCAGGGGGGCTGATGCGAGAGAACAGGTAAGGCATGGCCCCATTTCTATAAGCCGAATGCCACATATCGGATTTTGCGTACCTTTTTTGGAGGTTGTAATGTCACAAGAAATAGATTTCGAAGATACATGGTTAGCTCAGGCGTATTTTATTCGCCAAGCACATCCGGTCGGTAAGCCACCACTCAAGGTGAAATATGAAATCGACGTGAGAAGCTTCGATAGGGATATCGTGCAATTAACGGATAGCTATTCTGTGGTAATGCCATGGTTTAAGCCATCAACACCAGATCATTTACTCCCACAAGAAACGCTCGATTTTCTCAAGGAGTTAAGGGGTAATATGCCGCCAATCGCTCCTGTGCTCGAAAGAAACGTAAAAGATCTTGTTACTGTTTTGCTTGGAAGGGCAGAAGTTGCGCCTAATGGTTGGCTCGTTTGTGCCTGGGGTAATACCAAAGAAGAGGCAGTAATGCTTGCAGAAACAAAGCTATTACAATTAAGACAGTAATGACGGCAAAAAAAAAGCCACGAAAAAACCCACCAGACTGGTGGGTTTTAACATGGTGCCGGGAGTCAGGATTGAACTGACGACGCAAGGCTCTTCAGGCCTTCGCTCTACCACTGAGCTATCCCGGCAAAGGGTGCGAGGACAATACCAAATCTCGTAAAAATCGGCAAGAGAAAGGCGATTGAAGCGCTGCCTATTATGATATGAAAAGAAGCCTCCGAAAAGGCTTCTTCAGTAGGGTGTCTCTATGAAAGTTTCACGAGACGTTTACGCATTGCCGAGCAGCTTCGAAAAGCTTGCCGTAAAACATCGTATCAATGATGTTTCGCATGTCACTAAAGCTTGTATAGCCAGCATTGAAACAGGCAAAGTCCATCGACTCAATGAGACGAGGAGCATACCCTTCAACATGATGTGGCGTCAGCAGTAGGAGCGGTATGTTCTGGGTACTACAGGTTTGTATGATGACGCTCATGAGCTCACCACCGAGTGATGGTAGAGCGAGAACAGCGTAATCTGAATTTCGCACATCATCGATGCACTGACGAATCTCTTCTGCTTCTTGTTCGCAATGCGAGCAATGTTGCTGATGACGTTCGTTATTTGCATGAACAATAATGCTTGGAAAGGTATCACTTTCGCGCTTTGTTGAAAGCGGATTTGTGATAATGGCATGCTTTGCAATTTGAGCATGCAAAGCGGTATCAAAGTCAAAGTGTTCCTCAGCTTCTTTCAAGATCTTGTCGACCTCTTGAGAGCCAAGTTTACTCAACGCACCGTTATCTGCACGGCGCGATTTGACCGTGTGAACGAATACGTTGGGTTTTGTTTTCACGTGAACTCCTTTCGTAAGAAGTATATCACAAAATGTTTTTTCATTTTTCTTTTTGTGTGCAAAAGTTTTTTCAAAGAAAATTTTTCAATTGTGTTTTCTTGTTTTGAAAATGTTCCATCAAAAAATCACTCAACAATGTGAGTGATTTTTTGATGGAGCGGGTAGCGGGAATCGAACCCGCCTCTCAACCTTGGAAGGGTCGCATAAAAGCCACTATACTATACCCGCGTTTTGAAATGTTGGTTCAGATGATAGGCGTTTTACCAATATCTTGCAAGATTGTGTAAAGGTGATATGATCCTGCCACATTGGTCATATCGGGCTGTAGCGCAGTTGGCTAGCGCATCTGCTTTGGGAGCAGAGGGTCGTGGGTTCGAGTCCCACCAGCCCGACCATACAAATAACCCGCCGAAAGGCGGGTTATTTGTATTCCAGAACAGAAAAATTGACATTTTGATAATAAAATGGTTGGATTTGCAAAGATTTGTACCTTTGCACCAAGGAGGTGTGTCAATGTCTGATATCAAGGAGGAGAATGTCGCGAGAAGAACCATCGACCGCAAGACCTATATCGTTGAAGGCGTTCCAAATGGAGAGCGTAACACGACGATTACGGCGAACATCAAGTGCTTTTCTGAAGAGTGGGCATTTGAAGGTACGCTGAGTCCAAAGCGCATAGAGCTTTGTATCGCTGCTTATCTCGTGCACGAAAAGTCACTCTCACAAAATGAGTTACAGTTTTGTGCAGGTATTGGTACGGGCATGGGGCTTAATGCTTACCACGGGCTAGGCTTTGCTTCACCAGCAGAATTTGAACAAGCCCTCAAAGTGCAGGCTCATCAAGAAAACTCGTTTATCAAAGAACGGGTGGAGTCTATCGTAAAAGAAGTTGTGAAGAACGGGGACCGTGTCATTTACTCCATGATGCTCCGAAGCAGAATGGTAAATGATGCCCGTGTTTTTACTTGGCTCAATCCATCTGTGCAGAGTGCATTTGATGGAGTGAAAGAAGCTTTTTCTGAATCAGATTCGATCTTTAGCAGGGATCCATTCAACGAGAATGGCTCTTGATCTGTCTACGAGCAAGCGTTGCCGCAAGGTGGCGCTTTTTTCATTCTCGTTTTAGGCTATGGCTATGCATATCGCAATCGATGCTCGGATGATGGGCGCGGGTAAAACAAGAGGGATAGGCCGTTATATTGAAGAGACGGTAAAGCAACTCGCCACTCAGCAACCTGATTGGACATTTACCTTGCTCGTTCGTGATCCTGAAAACACTTCTTTTCATGCGTCGAATATTGTTTTTAAAAAAGCGGATTTCTCTTGGTACGGATTAAAAGAGCAGCTGCTATTGCCGCGTATCGTAAAGGAGATTGATGCAGATCATGTTTGGTTTCCGCATTGGAATGTTCCTTTGTTTTTTCGAGGAAAATTTTCTATAACGATTCATGATTTGTTATTGGTGCACCAGCCACAAAGCGCCAAAGCTTCTACACGTCATCCCATGGTCGCTTGGCTTAAGAGAGTGGGGTTTTATCTTGTCTTAAAAAACGCCATACGGAAATCACAAACGATTTTTGTACCAACACAAGCCGTAAAGAAAGATTTGTGTTCTTTTGATAAAAGCGTAGAGCATAAAATATTGGTAAATGGCGAGGGACTATCTTCGTTGCCACAACCTCAACAAGAAAGAATCTTTCCTACACCATTTCTCTTTTATGTCGGATCAGCTTATCCGCATAAGCGTTTAGAATTGTTGTTGGATATGTGGCAAGTTATTTCAATAAATCACCCTGAGCTCACATTGATTGTTGGCGGCGAAAAAGATGTGTTCATGAATAGAATCATGAAGTGTTGCGAGGATCTTGGATTGCCAAGGGTAATCTTTACAGGTCAATTATCGGACCAGCAAATGGCTGATTATTATGCACAGGCAAGCGCCTTTGTCTTTCCGACGTCTTTTGAGGGATTTGGATTGCCCCCTTGTGAGGCATTATCGCTAGGTACACCGGTGATTTCTAGTGATATTGAAGTCTTAAAAGAAGTGCTCCCGCAGCAAGGCGTTTTCTTCTTTGAAAATGGTTCCGTGGATGGTATGATAAGAGCGATCGAAACCGTTCTTGTTCAAGGAGAAGATGCTCGAACACAAGCTTTACTCGGAGGCGAAGAAGTCCGCCGTCGACATAGCTGGGCTTTTACCGCAAAGTCCATGATCGAATCTTTTCAAAAACACGAAACAAAACGGTGAGACATTCGTGTATCATGCCACGCTCCCGCTCTAAAAAAACAGAAGTGCCAATGTGGAAGATGATGAATCTTCGCAAGCAACTCGAATCACAGCTCGAGAGCGTTATTGTTATTGACGAATCAATAGCGAATGATCAAGTAAATACTGACGATCGAAAAAAAGAAGATCGTGTTAATGGAACAAATCGTCGATTTGAATCTATCGCTGTCCAAGATCCGTTTATTTCTAGAGACCAAGAATTGCTCGAGTCTTTATTTGTTGATGATCGTCCCTCTGTTGTTGAGATAAAGCGCATATCCCACAAACCAAGCGAGCATGTTCTCACCTTAAAAAAAATAGCACAGCGCATTGAGACGCCTACTCAGGATGATGCATGGAAGCACGCACCTTCTTGGCAGGCTCCGACAAAGGCAGCGGCAGACATGGGGGTTTTAGAAGGGCTTACGGCGTTGCAGGTTCCTTTAATTCGCGAGACTTGGCTGATCGATCAGTACACACCGCATGATGCAGAAGATGCGTTTGAAGCTCAAAACAGCTTTTCTAGTCGTCTACGACTGCCATTGGTAAGAATGACATCACTTACGCCAGTAAGCATACCGATGCCACTTTCTGCCGAGTCTGTAGATCAAGAGGTTGTTGTCCATGATTCATGGTTCGCGCGTTTAACAGAGCGACTTCAAGGATTCTTAGCAAATATAAAAAGCAAATCGGCATCTACAGCAGCCGATATTCATTTTGCAGAGGCGGATATTTTAACGGAGGCAGAAGAGGCTTGGCATATTCCTATTGTCGTCCCTCGTATCTCGTATTTGCGGGTCGTTTCGAGTTTTATGGTTTTTGCCTTGTTATTGTCATTGCCTGCGGGCGCTGTGTCATTGGCGCGCTCCGCAAAGTCATCTTGGACAACGATTGAAACCCAAGGTCGATCAACGCTCGCAAAAACGGAGCTTGCTCTTGCCACAAGTCCAGAAAAGGCAAGTGAACAATGGCAGCAAGCTGCTCAAGGGTTTGCCGATTCTGACAAGGCGTTAAACGAGGTAAATGTATTAGCTGTCGCTTTATCAAAGGTATTACCACAAACACGTAATGCGTATGCGTCAGCACGCGCACTTCTTGATGCGGGCGAACAAGCGTCTCAAGCGGCAGCCTTATTTTCTCAAGGAGCGGAGGCAGCGCTTGCTCGCGATGCGCGTCATCCGACGGATCGATTAAAAGTATTCACAACCTACATTGATCAAGTAGAAGAACGTATCGCAAAAGCGAATGAAGCTATGTCTCAGGTTGATATGGCAGTGATTCCATCTACGCAACGTACACAGGTAGGGGAGTTAAAGTCCCGCTTACAGCAAGCGTCAAAAGCGCTTCAAGAAGTAAGACAGTTTAGTCAGATCATGCCGAATATCCTTGGAGAAGACCACCAACGTAGATATCTCGTTATTTTTCAAAACTCATCAGAGCTAAGACCAACCGGTGGGTTCATGGGCTCAATGGCAGAAGTGGTTTTAGATCGTGGTTCTTTAAAGCAAGTTCACGTGATGGGAGGTGGGCCATACGACCTACAAGGGCAACTAAAAACACGTGTAAAATCTCCTCAACCACTCTCGTTGGTTTCTGCGCGGTGGGAGTTTCAGGATGCAAACTGGTATCCTGACTTTTCTGCATCAGCAGAAAATATTCGTCGTTTTTGGAGTGATGCTGGTCAGCCAACGCTCGACGGTGTGATTGTGCTCAATGTGGGTCTTATGGAAGGATTGCTTGAGGATATCGGCCCGATAGAAATGCCAGAATACGGAAAAGTCTTTACAGCAGAAAGCTTTAGAGAAGAGCTTCAGCGTGCGGTAGAAGTTGAGTACGACAAATCAGAAAATAAACCAAAAAAGATTATTGGTGATTTATTGCCGCTCGTACTTGAGCGTGTACTATCGGCCGATAATACCCTTAAGCCAAAGCTACTAAAGAGATTGAGTAAGGCGCTTAACGAAAAAGACGTCCAGCTCTATTTTACCCGCGAATCTGAGCAATCCGTTTTCTCACGTTATGGTTGGACGGGCGAATTAAAACCCGTTATTGGTGATGCGCTAGCGATTATCGGCGCAAATATTGCAGGTCAAAAATCTGATGCAGCGATTCATGAGAACGTGCATCACGATATCCATATTACAGAAGACGGAAGTATTACCGATACAGTAACCATGGTCCGTGAGCACACTGCTGACAAAGGTGCAGAGTTTACGGGAGTGAATAATGTACAGTTTGTACGCTTTTATGCACCAGAAGGATCCGTTCTTTTATCAGCGGATGGATTTAATGCACCAACAACAAGTTTATTTGAAGTTCCATTACCTCAAGACGGTGACGATCTTTTCTTGTCAGAGATCGAAAAAAGACAACGTCAAACGACAGCCGGTTTAGTAGCAACAGATGAGTTTGGGAGAACATCTTTTGGGGGATGGATTCAATTAAAGCCAGGACACACGGCAACGACAACCATTAGCTATAAGCTACCAGTGAATGCTTTTGATTTAGCAAAGCGCTGGTATCCATCACAAACCGAAGTGCATCATGCTGCGTATGTGTTAAACTCGACGAGTCAGTCAGGTTCACAGCGTTCACTAACACAGACGATTACTGTGCCAGAAGGCTGGAAGGCAATCTGGTCAAATACGGATCTCGCAACTGAAACTCCTTGGAAGCAAGACCAACTTAATGCCATTCTTTTTGAAACACCATGAGCGAGCAACAGCCAAAAGAACCTAAAGCAAAGCGAGAACGTACCACGGCTAAGCCTTGGAAACGCGCTTTTTTTCGCTTTGATACCAATACGGATGAGATGAAGTCCCAAGAAGAAGAAATGGAAAAGGGCCTCGAAAAAATCTATGCGGAGAGTGGCGACTTAAAAGAGATGCAACAGGGGAGTTCTTGGTGGTGGGTGAAATGGTTTGTTTCTATTAGTATCGCGCTTTGTGTTATCTCAGGCTTGTCTTGGTGGGGACTTTCTGTTTTACAGCCGCATTCAAAACAAGAGGTGGCGGCATTACAGGTAAGCATTCAAGGCCCAGAAGATGTTGTTATTGGAGAAGAGACGGAATATGTTATCGAATGGAAAAACGCTTCATTTCAGGCAGTCCAGGATGTAGAGATACGATTAGGGATCCCACCAGTATTACAGGTTACTTATATGGACCCATGGCCAATTGATCGCGATACAATGTCCTGGAAACTTGGTCTCGTGGCTCCTGGCGCAGAAGGAAAGGTTACGTTGCGAGGTATTCCTTTTGGACGTATCGGTGATACAACGGCACTACAAGCTGTACTTACCGCTCCTGATCAAGGCGCTACTGATATTAAAGATGCCTTATCAACAAAATCTATCGCGATGAAATCATCAATTATCGAAGGCAATTGGTCGGTGCCGCCGCGTATAGTGGCAGGTGATGAGATAGAAATTGCACTTGATCTAAAAAATACGGGCAAAACGGATCTAGAAAAATTAGATATTGCGATTCGTTATCCAGAAGCATTTGTTCCTCAAGCATCCTCGACGTCAGCAAATACTTCTACGCATACATTTTTAGCATCTATCCCTCGTTTTGGCGCAGAAGCTACAACAACGATTCGTTTTCAGGGGGCATTTGCTGCAGGCGTATCAGGGGAGCAGTCCTTCTACGCAGATATCAAACAGCAATATGAAAAAGCCGCAATTGCGATTTATAGTGCCTCAACATCAGCGCCTGTATTAGCGAGCGATCTTTCAATTCAGGTAATTGCAAATGGCTCAAATACCGGGCGCAGTATTTCGCCAGGAGATCCTGTGCGTGTGACGGTAGCCTATTCAAATACAAGTGCAGATACTTTGTCTGATGTATCATTATTGCTCGCCTTTGAATCACTAAGGGATGGAAAATCAGCAACGGGCACGTCATTTTTATCTTGGTCAACCCTTGATGATACAAATAAGGGTGTTACGAGCACTAAGACTCGCATTCAGACTCTTCTTTATGATAAAAAGAGTATTCCTGCCCTCGCATCGCTAAAACCCGGCGATCGTGGAACGATTGATATTACTTTACCAACGCTAGCGGTTACAAAGCCTACAAATGATGCAGTGATTCGCATTGTATCTACGGGCAAGGTGGGACGTGTTGGTGAACAAGAGGTTCAGCGTTCTATCTCTACGCAGCCATTAAGCTTACGCTATCGATCAGATGCGGTATTTGTTGGTACAGCGCGTTATTTTACCGAAGAGGGCGCACCAATTGGTTCTGGTCCATTACCGCCAGTTGTCGGAGAGCCTACTACGTACAGAGTATATTGGGCGATAGAAAAGAGTCTTCATGAACTTGATGCCGTAACCGTTACAACAACATTGCCTGAATCTGTTGTATTTGGTGGGTCAAAAGAAATTGGTGCAGGCTCACTCGTCTTTACAACATCAACCAGAGAATTACGCTGGTCATTAAATAAATTGCCAGAGGACGTTTCGCTTGCCGAAGTGTCATTTGATCTTGTATTAACGCCAAATCCTCTTGATAGCGGTAGATTTGCTCCATTAACAACCGGCATGCTGTTTACCGCTAAGGATAGCCTTTTAAATGAAGCAATTACGCAAAATAGTACAGCGCTCTCAACCGACCTTCTTGATGACGATGGCGCAAAAGGAAAAGGCGTCGTGAAAAAATAACAAAAGTGGATAAGTTTGAAGAAAAAGTGGATAAACTGTGGTATACTCCATTATAACTATGCACCCTCCAAGACGGCGTCCAGGCGCGGTCCATATTTCGGCCCCAACCTTCTCAACATCAGCGCGTACAAGCGTCTATCGCAAGATAGCGTATGTCTTTATTGCGCTTACAGTAGCGATTATTACCTTGGTGCTTTGGCTTACCTCGGTAAGGGCTGATATCATCGTCCGTGTTAAAAAGGAAAGTGTGCGCTTAGACGGCGTTGTTGAGGTTTCAAAAACAGCACGAGCAGGTCAAATCCCAGGACGTGTATTACAAGGTGTATTTGATCGTACGCAAGAATTTCAGGTAATGGACGTCGAAGAAGACGTCGCTCCACCAACGGCAGTAACAACAACACCGATTGAGCCAACGCCACCCCCTGTTAATCAAGACGTTATCGCTCGCGGTAAGGTAAAAATCGTAAATAAATACTCAAAAGACCAGCCTTTAGTTAAAACAACGCGTTTATTAACCACCGACGGAAAACTCTATCGCATCGATAAAACCATTACGGTACCTTCTGGTGGATCAGTTACGGTAGATGTTTACGCTGATAAACCGGGTACAGAATTTGCCATCGGCCCGACAAATTTTACGATTCCGGGTCTCTATATCGACTTACAAAAACATATTTACGGTGTATCTGACACCGCATTCACTGCTGTACCACGTGGCACGGTTGAATCCTCGCAGACTTCAACACCAACAACGGCAGCACCCGTTGTTGCTACAGGCAAAGGAAAGCCCGTCACATTTGCAGATATTGATCGTGCAGAAAAACAACTCACTGAAGCAGTGTTAAAAAAGGCAACCGAGACACTCACGGCTGATATCCCTAATCGCGAATCGTTACAACCAATTGTTGTGTATAACGTGATCGAAAAGAAAAGCAATGTCACCATTGGACAAGTTACCGAGTCATTCCTTACATCGGTTAAGCTTGATGTAACGATTATCTACTATACGCAAGAAGATATGCAGTCACTCATTCGCTCAAGAATGAAGGAGCGCGTGCCACAAGGTCGTGAATTTGTCCCAGCAGATAATGGTAATACCACCTATGCTCTCGAAAGTTCTGATCCACAATCTGAAACAGCAACGATTCGCGTCAGCTCAGATGCTCAGTATCGCCTAAGTCCGCAAAGTCCATTGCTGCAATCTTCCGTTATTGCAGGCAAAACAAAAGGCGAAGCAGAAGCAATTCTTAAAGCGGTAGACGGTGTTGAGTCCGTTACGATCACGATTAAGCCACAATGGCTAGACACGATCCCAACCCTTAAAGATCGCATCAATTTGACGGTTGAATAAGAGTTTGCCACTATAGTTACATCCTTCTGGACTCACCAACCAGACGCAGACAATTGCAGAATGAGCGCCCCGACGAAACTCGGGGAACTCGGGTGGAACCACCGTGGCTTGCCACGGTCCCGAGCCAAATAGCCCTTTGGGTTATTTGGCTCATTTCTTTTCTCTTCATACACTATGTCTTCACCATCCTATCCAATCGAAACTCGTCGTCACAGCGCCGCACATGTCATGGCAGCTGCTATTAAGCGTCTTTATCCTGAGGCAAAGCTTGGTATTGGTCCTGCTATTGAAAATGGTTTTTACTATGATGTTGATACAGCAAAACCAATCACCGAAGATGATCTTAAGCTAATCGAAAAAGAAATGCGTCGGATCATGAACGAAAAACCGGCGTTTACACGCGAAGAAATCACGCTTGACGAAGGTATTAAGCTTTTTACGGATCTTGGTCAAACGTATAAAGTGGAGCTTTTAAACGATCTCAAAACAAAGGGTACAACCAAGGTAAGTGCCGAAGAAGCGCAAGATGTAGATCCGCAAAATATCGGTTCGATCACACTCTATCGTACAGGTGACTTTGTTGATTTATGTCGAGGCCCACATGTCACAACAGCAAATGAAATCGGTATTATAAAACTCAATAAAGTAGCTGGCGCTTATTGGCGCGGTAAAGCGGAGAATCCACAAATGACGCGTATCTATGGTCTTTGTTTTGCTACTGAGCAAGAGCTCAAAGACTACGAGTACATGATGGCCGAAGCTGAAAAGCGTGATCACCGTAAACTCGGTGTTGAACTCGATCTTTTTGCTTTCTCACCACTCGTTGGTTCTGGATTGCCACTGTTTACACCGCGCGGTTATCAATTGCGTCAAAACCTCACGGACTTTGTTTGGGATTTGATGAAGCCATATGGCTATCAACGTGTTTGGATTCCTCATATCGCCAAGACGGATCTTTATAAAACATCAGGTCACTGGGATAAATTTGAAGATGATCTTTTTCATGTCTCAAGCAAAAAAACCGATGATGCGTTTGTGTTAAAGCCGATGAATTGTCCGCATCACACCCAGATCTTTGCATCGAAGCCTCGTTCGTATCGTGATTTGCCTTTGCGTTTGTCTGAAGTGACAACGGTATATCGTGATGAAAATACCGGACAACTCGCAGGTCTCACACGTGTACGTTCTATCACGCAAGACGATGCTCACGTTTTTTGTCGACCTGATCAAATTGAAGCAGAGGCGCTAGCTATTTATCGTATCATTGAGGGCTTCTACTCGGTAATGGGGATGTCGCTCAAAGCGCGCTTGTCTGTGCGTGACCCAGGAGCACCAGAAAAGTATCTTGGTAGTGACGAGGTCTGGACGAGCGCGGAGAAGTCATTAATGAATTTACTTGTGTCAGTAGACCAAGAATATGAAGTTGGAGAGGGTGAGGCTGCCTTCTATGGACCAAAAATTGATTTCATGGCCCAAGACTCGATTGGACGTAAATGGCAGCTAGCAACGATTCAGCTCGACTTTAACCTCCCTGAACGATTTGAGCTCGAATATGTTGCCGAGGATGGCACAAAACAACGCCCGGTGATGATTCATCGCGCAATTCTAGGTTCGTTGGAGCGATTCTCAGGTGTAGCGATTGAGCACTTTGCCGGATCGTTTCCGCTTTGGCTCGCACCAACGCAGATCGTTATCTTGCCGGTTGCTGATCGTCACGTAGAATTTGCAAAAGCTTTAGCTACCGAACTTGAGTCACATGATCTCCGTGTTGATATTGATGATTCAACAGAATCTGTTGGTAAAAAGATTCGTAATGCAGAAAAAATGAAATACCCACGCATGATTGTCGTAGGGGATAAAGAAGTTGAAGGCGGAGATCTTACGGTGCGTATTCGTGGTCAACAAGATCAAATCACGATAAGCAAAGAAGCGTTCATTACAAAGACCGTTGAAGAAAACAAGAAGCGGTTATCGTAAAAAAAGAAAAATCGACAAAATAAATTCGACCCATCGGAGTATTCCGTTGGGTCGATGTTATTTTTGCGCTAACTCTTACTTCAGCGAACTAACGTAAGAGTTGCTCTAGGTCGTGGCGAAGGTGACTTGTCTTGCGGATGCAAGATATTCAAATATGAATCAACATCTTCTTGGTAGTCACGAAGCGCTTTGTCAAAGAGCGTATGGTCGCTATCTACACAGTACCAGGTTTCGACAAGCTCACGTGTCGGCTGACACTGATAAGCGAGGTGGATCAGAATATCCTCGTAGATTCGCAAGACAAGTTGCAAAGCACAGAAGGTCGGTAGATGATCAGCGTGCTTATCACGTGTATTGAGCAAGACATTGTAGTCTCTTAAGCAGGATGATGGTTCAAGCCCGTCTACTTGAACCGCAAAGCAAGCACTGACATAAGCATGACGAATCTCATTTGTCAGATAACGGTAGTTCGTTTTCATCCATTGAGGTTCCATTTTGCACAAGGATGCCATCCAAAGAACAAATGTGTGCTCAGGGTTTTTATTGAGAAACCGGTCTCTTGAGGCTGTCTTCATAATAGCTCGAAGAGGCTCTAGGGCTACTTCGACGTTATCCGTGCTTATATGCCTTTGTTCATGGCTATCAACCAAGTAGAGAAGAGCCTGGCTACAAGGGCCAGGCATATTCGAGCGTGACATATCATGGCCCAGATGATGATCGATAGAAGAAACGAGTTGTTCCCAATGACGATAGCGAGCTTTGAGTGTCTTCATGTTGCCTCCAATAAAATGTGCTCGCGCAGAGTAATAGATCTATAATAAATTGTCAATCAAAATACCCTCCCTGCTAGTAGGCATGGGAGGGTTTTCGTAACCAGCATTCTCAGATGGCTCCACCAAGAATGAGGCGGAGCATAGGACGACTTTTGGATGGCGTTGGTTCAGTCTTCGTTTGAAGATCTTTGCCTTCCAATCGCTTTAGTTCGCTTTCATATAGGGCAAGGTGCTTTCGATAAATCGAGCGTGCCTTTTGGGCCTGATGATCCGCTCTTGGGACCATAAAAGGATCGCGTTGTATTCGCGAGGTAACCGTCAGAAACCCTGGCTCTGTTGCATGAGCGATATGCGCAAGGAGATTGCGATAGAGCTTCGCGCAACGGTGCAAAACAAATCGTCGAGCATGGCTGCTCTTGCGTTCAGCAATCACTTTTTTCTCGAACGAGTCTAGGGTCGCTTGTAGCTGCTTCGGATGAAGTCCGAATAGGTGATCCTTACGGCAAGGATCGGTAGCCATTGCTACGAGAATCTCTCGCGTTTTATTATCAATGCCACAACGAAAGAGATTGAGCTCATTTTCGTGAAAATGTTCTTCGTGATCAATGGTATTGCCTTCGTCGGCGAGTTGCCAACCAAAGTTATTCAGCTCAAGTCCCGTAGGCTTATCTGAGTATGGATCTAACACCATATAATCATCTTCTGAGGTAAAGACCTCAGAAGGTACATGTGTATAGATCTCCTCTAGCGCTGCAAAGAGATGGTCGTGATCTGCACGCGTTGAGAGGCCATGCTCACCGAGTTCGGTGAGCATCCAAAAGATTTCGGTGATGGGATAGCTAAATGGGCTAAAATGACCATCGAAATCATGTGGTGTAATGGCTGCGTCTTCTGTTTTCATGGTGCACCTCGTAGAAATGAACCTAACAGAAATATAATATTTTGTCAATATTTTAATCAAATAAAAAACTCCGTATAAACGGAGTTTTTTGATTAGCCAGCCTTCTTATTTGATCTTGGTTTTATTGTGCCTTGTAAAGACTTTGCGAGTGGCGGTACCGCTCTTGATCGAACGGCTTTAGCGGTTTTTTGGGCTTCTTGACGATCTTGCTCCTTTAAGCGAGCTTGTTTTGCGTCGTTCTCGGCCTTACGAGCTTCAAAGGCGGTCATTTCTTCACGCCCTTGTGCAGATACCTGGGCCATCTTCGTTTCTTCGCTATCTTCTACATCAAGTAGGTCTTCTTCTGTAAGTTCAACAGTAACAGTGGCTGCAAATGCTTTGACAGCGGCGAGCTGCGCTTTGACCGCTTTGAGACGTTCTTTATCAGCTTTTGTGACGCGGCTTTTTGTCTTTGCTTCTATCATTTGTTCTTCGGTAGCCATTGCTCGATAGGTGTCTGCCATTGCACGAGCTGTAACAGCTTTAAGTGTAGCGGCTGATGCATCAGGCACCATAAGCTTATAGGCCTTGGCAGCATCTTCTTTGGAGAAGGCTGCTAGCCAAGCAACTTCACGATCCTGTTGTTCATTGCGTTGATCAACTGGTGAGTCGATGGTCTCAGTTTTTGTGGACGTCACTACAGGTTTTGCGACTTCAGTTTTTGCGAGTTTTGCCTTTGCTTTATTAATGGCATTAGTCCATTCAGCTTCTTCGACTGTCTCTTTGGCAGCTTCTTTATAAGCATTAGGCGTCTCTTCATTGATGAATTGCGTATCAAGTTTCTGTAATTGATCATAAAGCGCACCTGAAGCGCTGCCTACTTTGCCAGAAATTTGTGTACCAGGGATAAAGCCACCTGTTTGTGACCCACCACGTTTTGTTTTTGAAGCTGTTGTACTTTGCTCATCTTCAGTGCCTAGCGTTGAGCCAAACTTTTCATAACGTGCACGAGCAACTGTCTGAAGAAGGATATTGGCACTCTTCTTATCTTTCGTTAAGAGCTCGTTATAGGCTGCTTCAAGCTGTGCCTGATGGTTAACCGCGTCATCAAAAGAGATAGCGAGCTCTTCATTTCTTGACTCTAGGTTTGCAGCGACAGGTTTATCCATCTCCATCGGAGTGTTATTAACTAATTCAGCGTTATCACCACGAGTTGGCATATTGCCACTACGTGTTGGCCGACTGCTAGGCGCATCTTGCATTTGTCGAAGAGCTTTATTTTTGTCTTCGTTCATGATCGATTCAGCTTCGGTATAGCGCTTCATAAGAGCGTTAAGTTCGGCAGGGTTTTTACCGGCCCAAGCTTGGCCAGCGAGACGACGGAAGAAATTTTTTGTACCGCTAAAGCGCTCGGTTTGTTCTTCTAAGGGATAGCTCTCTAGCATCTTTAAGAACTGTGACTGTGAGAGACCTGATTGAGCGATCTGCTCCTCCTGGGTTTTTTTAGCTGCTTCTCTACGTGCTTCAAAGACCGCACCTGGATTCGTGCGATCCTCGTTAGATTCATTCATTTGTTTACGAATGCTTTCAACGGCGCGTTCATCGCGTGCAGCGGTACGTTCTTCTGTTGCAAGCTTATCAGCTTCGGCCTCAAGAGCGTTTTTACGGCTTTTGCTCATGAGTTCTTTTTTTGCAGCAGGCATTGTTGCTGGATTCTCCATCACAGGTGTGTTTTCTATTGGGCCTGTCTCCAATTTTTTGAGTTTACGTGGCATAGATAATCGCAGTATAGCAAATTAATTCACTATATATTTTATACTAGTGGATAAGTCATGATATACTGACACTATGAAAAGCGAAGTACCGTCTTCAAGAAGACGTCATCAGGCAGATTCTCCCGTATGGGAAGAGGTTTCAGGTGTGAGAATCAGACCAGCGTCACCAATATTTGTAGATGATGGGGGAGACATCATTACTTCGCTCGACTTAAAGAAAACGGCTGCTGAAGACGCAGAACGTTTAGAGAGGCGTCAGCAAAATATCGACGCTCTCGAGAGTCAACGTTTAAGTCTGCGTTCACGTTTGTTTAAAGCGGGGTTAGATGAGTATAAGCTTCAACTCGCGTTGGTATATGCCGACCAAGAACCTAACCCATATATCCAAAAAGAATTTTCGCGCTATCGTGGTTTATTGGGCCTAGCTAAACGTGAAGAAATAGAACAATGGGCAAAAGAATTACTTGCTATTGAAAAGAGTCTCGAGTCTCTTCGAATACAGCAGAGCCCTTCTAACAGATATCCTCAAGAAGAGACGGGTGTTCGTGCACAACCCGTTGGAAGACTCGCGGTTGAGCGTAAATCAGTATCAATGTCGGGAGGATCTCCAACGAGCGCCCCTTCTTTTAAGGGCTCAACACTTGCGATTGGTCAAAGAAATAACATGATACGTTCTGAGCAGCCTTTTGATGCAAAGAGCTATCGGTTAAAGTGGCAAAAAGTCATTCAGCAGATGTCCCCAGAAGAAAAGGCTACGGCATCACAACGTTTTGCGAAAGCAAAGAATTTTCTTGAAGATAAGCGTTTTCACCCTATTAACCGAGCGGCACTTCAGAGATTGTTTGGCACAGAAGATATTGCTACGGCTTATGCTTTGCATGCCTATCAACTAGATCGCGCAGAAGCTACGGGCGTATCTGATATGGGTGGCGATATCGCGCAACGTGTCTATCAGCGGGCGACGAGATTATTAGAGCACGGTATTCCAACACGCGATAAGCAAGACATTGATCGCGCTCGCACATTGCACGGACTTGTTTCAGAGCGAGCAAAAAGTGCAAAGAAAAATCCAGTAGTTCTTTCAAAACCTCGCGGAGTCCCTCCTTTGGCAAAAGAGCTTCGGATGGATCGACTTAATACGTTTGCGGATAAATTGGTAGCAGAAGAACAGCAACAACAAGCGTTTCTTGCAAGCGAACCTAAAGCACAAAAATCACCAGCAATCCCCATGACGCCAAATGGCGAGATGTTAGATAGAGAAAAAGACAACGATGATTATACAGAAGCTTTTACTAGTAACCCTGTAAGTTGGGAGTCTATCGATGAGTATCTTGACGAGCCTCCAACCCTTACTGATCTTTCTGCTCAATTCGAACAAAGTTTTCAAAAACAAGAGCCTATAAGCGAGATGCATCAGCCTCAAGAGCAGCGCGTATCGAAAACAGAAAGTCTACGTCGTAGAATTATAGAAATGGATTCAAATCAGAGCGATGGTAGTTATGTCACGCCATCAACCAAGTCACCCAAAGCCAGTATTCCTGAGTCTGCAAAAAAATATCCAAAGGTAGATCGTGATAATCAAAAGAGGAATGGAGCAGACGAAGATCGAGCATCTAATATCGCTGATCAGCTCATGTCAGCAATAGTGAACCATAAGCCTACTCCTACAGAATGGATCACCACTGAGCTTTACAGCGTCCCTACACGTGAGGCGAGAGCTGAGGTCTTAGAATATCTCATTAAGACGTTTGATTTGGGTCCTGCCTATAAAAAAGATATCGCTTTTATTAAACGTGGAACGCATCAAGAGGCAGAAGCGCGTTATGATAAAGTGGTAAAACGTTTTATCCCTGTATTCATTAAGTCATTAAAAATAAAAAGCTTGTTACGAAAACCGGGGTTGAAGATTTTGTGGAGAAGCTCCAAACCTTTTCGGTGAGTAAAAAGCTTCATAGTAAAAAACACCTCGAGATGATCGAGGTGTTTTTTTTATTGGGATTAACCCTTTGCAATTTTTGCAAAAATGTTTGGATGCTTTGCAGCGATTTCTGAAAGAACCACACGGTTCAATGAGATATCACGTTTTTTGAGATCACCCATGAGCTTTGAGTAGCTCACGCCGAGTTCACGAGAAGCAGCGCCGATGCGCATTTGCTGTAAGCCGCGATTTTCACGCTTCTTGAGCTTGCGACCGACATACGCATTTTTACCTGCCTTTACAGCAGCGATTTTTGCGAGTTTAAGTTTGGATTTGCGACCCCACATCATGCCTTTAGTACGGGCAAGGATATTTTTGCGACGTTTTACATGTTGGGTACCGCGTTTGACTCTTGGCATACGTTATTCAGAGGATAGGTTAGTTATGCGGGGTGAGCGTCTTCATGGTGCGGACAAATTGGTCTGCAACGGCAATATCGCGACGCTTATTGCGGGTTACTGTACCGCTTTCGCGGCTATTGAAGTGGCCTTGGCCGCCTTTACGCTTCAAGAGCTTGCCGCTCTTGGTTTTGATAATGCGCTTAGCGATGGCTTTTGTAGTTTTAATCTTCATAAACTCGGATGGGTGTGATGAGGCCGAAGGTTAGGTTATTTTCAAAAAAAATGCAAGAGCTTAGGTCTTTCTGGCGATAATAGCCGAAACATTGCCTCCGCTACGAGTAATAGGTTGTTCTACGGTAACGCCATACTCAAGGGCGATTTGATCAATAAAGACCTGTATTCGATCCTGGGCAAGGTGACCATGCTCTTTTTCGCGGCCACGTAATCTGATCTCTACTTTAACCTTGTCGCCTTCTTTAAAGAAGGTTTTTGCTTGGTTTACACGTGTATCAAAGTCATTTTGACCCATTTTTACCGATAAACGAATACCCTTAACATCAATTTTCTTGGCATGAGCTTTTTGGGTACGAAGCTCCTTTTCTTTGTGGTATTTAAATTGACCGTAATTAAGGATTTTACAAACGGGAGGATTCTCTTTTGGGGAGACTTCGACCAAGTCCATTTCGCGTTCTTGGGCTAAGGCAAGCGCTTTTTCGGTTGCCATGACGCCTAAGAACTCTTCGTTATCATCAATAACACGTACTTCAGGTACGCTGATCTGCTCATTAATATTGTATTTAACGAGTTCTTCTTTCTTTTGTTGGCCGCCGCGGCGACGATAGTGGATTCGCATTGTATGTAAATAGTGTTGTCACCCCGAGCAAAGTCGAGGGGTGGTGGAGATGGGGGGTATCGCACCCCCGTCCGTCTAACCTAATCACCCTTTTCGCTCACAAGCTTAGTTCTTTCTAAGAGCTAGTCTAGATGGGATAAAAGAACAAGATCATCTAGATGGATGCTCAAGCCTGTCCTCCTTGTGCCGAGCATGGGCACTTGGAGCTAGCCTCGAAGTATAACAGCCGTTTGCTTAAGAAGGCGCTTAAGCAAGGACCGGTCCGAAGGTATTCGCGTTAAGCGAAGGTCGGAACAAAGGCTGGAGCACGGAATGCGTGAGCAACCGTTTCGCGAACCTTGGAAATGACGTTGGCAATTGTCATGTGTAAAACGATATTTACGAGCGGTTTTACAGGCTCGGCTTGCAAAGATGTGAATGGACTAAACGTCGATGCTGATTCATCCCCGTTATTCGTCTTCGCCACGCATAACGCGACGGACGGTGCGCTCAATGTCTCGCTGTTTTAAGGCATCACGTTTGTCATGGGCTTGTTTACCCTTGGCAATCGCAAATGAGAGCTTGATGCGTCGCCCGACAGGGTAGAACGAAATAGGCACCATTGTCAAACCTTTTTCTGCTGATTTTTCTGCTAATTCTCGCAATTCTTTCTTGCTTACGAGTACGGTAATTGTTCGGTTTGGGTCGATGGTCTCGCGATGCGCTGCCTTGCTATAGGGCCGAATATGGCTACCGACAAGCTTGAGTTCACCACCAAGTATTTTAAGATAACTCCCATCGAGCTTTGCTCCACCTTCGCGTATCGCTTTAACCTCGTGGCCCTCCAATACCAAGCCAGCCTCAATGGTTTTGAGAAATTGATACTCGTGCCGCGCCTTACGGTTCTCGGTAAAAAGCATGGCCGTATCATGTCACTATTTACCCACAGTGGCAACGTTTTTACGCAGGCGTTATGCTTTGTCTATGGATCGCGTTTACAATGTAGAGCTATCACTTAACTCCTTGCTTAAGACCTTGGCTTTTTTGCTTGTCATAGGCTTAACATGGGTACTTCGCGATATTCTTGTATCGGTGTTTCTTTCGATCTTGTTGGCTGGCTTGCTCTATCCGCTTGTTGTTTGGGCAAAGCAAAAAAACATTCCGAAAACGCTAGCCATCGGTGGACTCTTACTCGGGTTTGTTATTATAAGCGCAACACTCGTAGCGTTATTGGTGCCGGCAACGCTTACACAAGCAAGGCTCGCTATTGATTCATTTAATATCCTTAGCGCCAATCAACAATGGTCATCCTATATTGATATTGGTAGCCTGCAAGATATTATTCCTGATCCAAAAAGCCTTCTTTCTCAGTTTGCATCGAGTATTGATATTGTCGCCACGTCATTTGCAAACATCATCATTGTCATTGTTTTAGCATTCTATATGCTCTTAGAAGAGAGTGCGGCAAAAACATTATTTCGTTCTACGATACCTGATAGATATCAAGAGTTTGCCACAAAAGCATTGTGGCAAGTCGTAGAAAAACTTGGAGATTGGGTACGTGGTCAATCGTTTCTTTCTGCGGTAATCGCAGGAGCTTATTTTGTTGGTTTTAGTATTGTTGGTGTGCCGTATGCCTTGCTCTTGGCGCTTATTGGCGGGCTTTTAGAATTCGTTCCGTATATCGGTCCAGTGATGGCCGCGGTGCCGGCATTGTTTTTTGCCTTCGGTATTTCGCCATGGCACTCATTGGCAGTCCTCTTATTTATGTTGATTGTTCAACAATTACAAAATCATGTGCTTTCTCCGCTTGTGATGCGCCGCGCAGTGGGACTAAGCCCAGTTATTAGTATTCTGGCTTTTCTTATCGGGGCTAAGCTTTTTGGGATTGCTGGTGCGCTTTTTGCGATCCCGGTTGCGACAGCGCTTTCAGTCGTGTATACCGAATACAGAAAAGCCTTTTCTTTACGCGTGACATGATATTCTTGCTTTTACGATCACTGCCGCTTCTTGCTGCCATCAGCATCTTGTTTTTGAGTCGGTGGCAATTTATTGCTTGGAGAACGTTTCCTCTTTTATATATTGCTTCGGCGCTCGTATTTATTGTATCGGCGGCACTCATTGGTTACCGTCGTCTTGCATGGCGTGAATGGATAAAGGTAATCCCACCGGTTGTGACCTTTCTAATCGCTGGTGGTGCAGCATTACTTGTAGAGAGCGGTTCACAACAAATACTATTTAGTCTTTTTGTGAGTGGACTTGCTTACCTCACATTAGAACTGCTTTATCTTTTAGGCGTAGAGCCAAGTAAGTATCCCGTACATGGATTATCGAGACTTAACCTCGCACTTATTCCATTAGGGATGTTCTTTTTGACGATGACACTATCAGGTTTGCAAGCCTTCATTCGTTTTCCGTTTTGGATGAGTCCGTTTTTTGGTCTCGCATATGGTGTTTTAACATTTGCCTGCACCTCTCATCATACGGCTGACAAAGAACAAAATAAACGCTGGTTATTTATGGGTGGTCTTGTAGGATTGCACGCAGGTATCTTTGCTATGATATTGCCTCTTGATGTTATCGCTAGCGGAGTTATGGCAGCGCTTCTCTTTGCATTTCCGTTTCGTGCACGCAGATATAGTCACGAACCAAAACCAAAACGAAGAAGTGGCCTCATTGAAGCGTCGTTATTCTTGGCGTGTTTTTTTGCCGTCATCTTATTTTCGCGCTGGGCATAAAAAACGACTTCGTGGTATCATGGCGTCATGAAACAACGCTTAGAGCCGTCTTTTTTTTCTCGTGACCATGCGGTGGTAAGTGCTATTGTCGCATTATTTGCGAGTGGCCTTATTTCTGGAGCTCTCTATTTTATTTTGCTTGCCCCAGCTATCCAAAAGCTAGACGCAAAAATCAACGAACTTGTTTTAGGTTCAACGAGCACAACGCCTATTCCTCAAGTGCCGCAGGTTGAGGTTGTGCCAATCTCAAGTCGTCCATTACTAAGCGCATTACCAAGCGAGCTCACAAGTCAGCCGGTGAGTACGGTAAATATTATTCGGCGTTCTACAGCTATCGAAGCCGAGGGGATTATTCAAGGCGAGCAGACTATTGGGCATGCTATTGCCGTTACAAGCGATGGTTGGTTTGTTGTTCCATATTCGATCATCGAAGGAGAATCAACGAGTCTTCTTGCTTTGCAGGTTCGCGGAGGTCTCGTATCAATAAAAAAGATCATTCACGACAAATCTACGGGATACGTTTATCTTAAAGCAGATGCTATCACGATGACGGCAGCAAGCTTTGTTCGCCCAGAGCTCATCGAAGAAGGTGCTACCGTCTATGCAGAAATTGCCCCTACTATATTCGTACCTGTTACATTGAGCGATCTTGCTTTATCGCCTGGTTGGCAAAGTTCTGAAATCTCTACAAGAAGACTTCGCGTTATTTCTCCGCTTGATGCCCCTTTGCAAGGCGCTCCACTTCGTGATGCCACTGGTCGTGTTGTAGGTATGATCGATCAATTTGATAAATCACTTGGCTCATGGCTCGCATTGCCTGTTGGTACCGTTGCAAGCGATATTAATTCGATCACCGCTAATGGATTTATCCAGCGAGCGACGCTCGGTGTACGTGGTATCGATCTAGCGCAAACCATTTTACCGACGACAACATCAACCGTGGCAGAACCGCTCGGCTTTTTATTGAAAGCAAACAAGCGTCTTGGCGCTGCGGTAAAAAGCGACAGCCCCGCTTCTGGTAATATGGTCGAAGGTGATATCATACAACGTGTAGAACGCGATGTGCTTGATGGTTCGGTAGATCTTGCGAGCTTACTTATGGATTATCGCCCTGGTGTAAGTATTACGTTTTACGGCAAACGCAAAGAAGAGGTCTTTCAAACAAAAATAACTCTTGGCACAGCCACAACAACCGAAATGATTAAATAGTATGAGTAATAAAGAACATCCTTTGCAGATTCTCACGATAGGCTGGAAGCGTATCGTGGGCTACACCATCCTCGGTGCATTAGCAGGCTTCGCCTTATCCTTTTTGTCGCCGTTAGAGTATTCATCAAGTGTACGTCTTCTTATCACCCAGCCAAATACGGTAAATGTTGATTCGTTTACGGTATTAAAGTCTAACGAGAGAATCGCGCAAAATCTTGCCCAGCTTCTTTCGACCTCATCGTTTTTTGATAATATCGTTGCTCAAGCAGAAAATCTTGATCGATCACAAATCCCCCAAAACGAATACGATAAACGTCGTTACTGGAACAACGCTATTAATGTCGGTGTTGAGGCTGGATCTGGTCTAATGACCATTACAGTCTTTGATGAGCGCGTAACCCAGGCAAGAAGTCTTGTAGTGGCCGCATCAAATGAAATCGCAAAACAGGCACCTAACTACTTTGGTTCGGTGGTTCGAGTAGCGGTTATCGACTCTCCTCTGGATTCTAGATGGTATGCAAGGCCAAATATCCCGATGAATACCGCCTATGGTGCCGTCATCGGAGGGATGTTATCAGTCGCGTGGCTCCTATTACGTAGACAAAAAAGAGGCTAATTTAAAAGATATCACCCCGGCTTCGTTATCCTCTCTTGCCCTCCGTGTGAACGAAGGTGACACCCCGTCATGCCGACCGACGACGCAGCACCACCCCGTCATGCCGACCGACGACGCAGCACCGCCTCGTCATGCCGACCGACGACGCAAGGAGGAGTGGAGGCATCTGTCCATCACTACGAGATCTCTCCACTTCTTCGCTATGCTCAGTCGGTCGAGATGACGAGTAGCGTACCTCTCCACTATGCTCAGTCTCTTTCGGCGTTGCTCGAGACATGGGTCGAGATGACGAGTAACGTACCTCTTCGCTTCGCGGAGAGGCTGGAGAGGATCGAGAGGCGAAGACACCGTCAGAAGTCAAAAACCTCCATTTAGTGGAGGTTTTTGCTATTTACTAATTCTAGAGAAGAATCAGTATAATGCAAAACAGAAACTTGACAAATAACCTGATATTTGCTATAGTGTAGTTAAGAAAGAAGAGAAGTGTTCGGTTGTAACTTCACACAATATTCACGAGATGGAGGGCGTGACAAGAAATAATGATTGGTCTCAAATAGTCTATTTTGAGATACATAATCATTATGTCACAAGCCCCTTGACAAAATGGGTTTTTGGCGTATACTATTTCGTTAACTTGATAGCCCTTTTCGTTAACTTGATAGCCCTTTCATAGATTCTGTAGCCGTTCCGTTGCACCGCATCCTCCTTTGCGAGGCTGCGGGACGGCTGGAGAATCGATGACATCTGATCCTCGGTTTACCAAAACGTCCCATCACCCACAGGCCCTCGCGGTAGTGGGGAGGAGTAGAAATGTCCTTTCAAATCAAGTTTTTCAAGATGGTCATCGTCATGATGGTCATCACTGGTTCGTTCTCGATGCCTGCGTTCGTGCAGGCTGACGAGTTCGAGCCACCGCCCACGGCATCGGCGCCCAATGCGTCGGTGATGCCGATTCCGGCCAATCCTCGCACCTGGTGCGAGGAGGAGGGCTACTGCAGCCCTGGTGAGACCACCACAACCGTGGTGATCGACGACGATCCGCCGCCTCCCACGGCATGGCGAATCGTCGTCAACGCCACCTCTCTGGCGGACGTCAAGGTTCCCGTCAGCACGGCGAGGTCGAAACCGACTACGGTGTTGCCGAGTACGGTATCGGTGGTGAAGCGGTTTGTCCGCCTAACACCGTTCCGCTTGTCATTGCGCCATCGGGGCTTCGGCACCTGCGCGACGCGGCCGGTCATCGGTTCGTGGCTGGTACCTTCTGCGCCGTCCCTAACGGGTCGGTAAGGCAAGGTGACACGATCAACATCGACATGAGTGAGTACGTCACCGTGGTGATGTTCGAGGAGCTTGTCGCGAGGCTAGAAAGAGACGAGCGTACGCTCTGGCTGCACATGTGCAGCGCGAACTACCCCAACGTCATCTTCGAAGAGTGGTTCAACGCCACTCCAGAAGGTCGCAACGCGCTTTGTCCGGACGTGGACCCGGCGCAACAGCGGCAGATCGACGACAACCTCGAGACGAACTATCGGTTCGAGTGCGCTGACAAGATGGACGTCGTCACCTTCCAAGAATGGGAGGCTGCGACTCCGGCTCGTCGTGTCGAGCTGTGCCCCCCGAGTGCGGGTGGAAGTTCGGTTGGCGAGTTCCTGTCGCAGAACGTCGACTTCCAAGTCGACGTCAACCTCTGCGCGGGCCAAAGCGGTCTCGAGTCTTCGCTGGTTTGTGGCGAGATCGGTGGGCAGATCAATCTGCGACCGTTCGCCTCCAATCGGGTCGGCTTCGTTCTTCGTGGCTCGTTCGGTGGTGGCAACATCGGTGACGAAAGCCTGGCCATCCAGGACTACGTCCCGGTCGATCGGTTCACGCGAGGCTCTGTCTCGCTTGGACTTCAGATCACTCTGGCGCCGCGCCTTCGTCTCGATCTTCTCGGCGGCTTCGTCCGTTACACAACGGGCAACAGCGCCCCGAACGGTTCGGGCGACGGCGCTCGAGGCAACGGTCTTCGGACCGAGTTGGCCTTCACGGTCGACCTCACTCGTCCTCGAGAAGGATTTAGGGCCGTTCCCTACTTCCGTATCGGGGTCGACGTGCAGCGCATCACCTGGGACATCTTCACGACGTCCGGCGGTCACAACTACGTGAACCGCACAGGTGTGGCTGGGATGATTGGCTTCGGCCTTCGCCTCGGCTCGGGTGCGATCCTCGCACATTAGTTTGGTCTTCTGCCCAGCAGTTGAGAGTTGAAAAACTTTCCTGCTGGGCCTCCAATACCTCGTGATGACTCTGTCGTCATGAGATTGAGGGGTAAACGTTGCAAGTATGCAGCGCCTCTCGTTCTTTAACAATCAACCCAATCCCCACCCACCCCTCACGGGTTAGTGGGGAAGGAGACATCATGAAGAAGTTTCTGATTCTAGTCGCAGCTCTGCCGCTCTTCGGCTTCAACTGCACAGGCCCGGTCGACGACGCGCCCGACGGTGTCGTTCGCTACTGTACGCCGGGAGAAGTCCTGGATGCGAACGACTGCGATGCCTCGTGCGATGACGGATCGACGCACCTCGTGTGCGACGCCTCCGGCACCACCGGCATCTGCGCAGTGAAGCCCGGTGAGGTCTGCGAAAGCAGTCCGCCGGCCCCGTGTCAGAATGACCCTCGCTTCGACGAGATCGGCGACGCCTGCACCCCGCAGGGTTGCCCCTCGGGTAGAGGCCAGCTCTTCTGCAACAACCAGTCGGTCATCTGCGTCGCCCTCGCGGCGTGTGTGACTCCGGTCACATGCTTCCGTGATGTCGACGGTGACAGTGTTGGTGGGACACAGAGTCAGGTGTTCACCACCGGCGTCTGTGACCCGGCTGGGTTCTGGTCACGGGAGACTGTGACGATAACGATCCCGACGAGAAGTTCGACTGCTCGTCGGGAACGACCTGGTACGAGACTACGACGACGATGGCTTCGGCTGTCAGTGGCGACCTGTCACACTCAGGTGTCAGTGACGCAGCCTGAGGGCTACGTGCTCAAACACCGTGACTGCGACGACCACAGTCACAGCTCCAACGACTGCACGCCGGTTCCTCAGGCGCCCCCACGAAACGGACGCCCTTTGCCACAACGGTGAGGACGATGACTCGCGACCGGGCTCGTCGACCAACGATGCGGATGCGTACCGGTCTCGCCTCCTCCCGAGGGTGGCACCCTCAGTGTTCGAGCTCAGCGCAGCAAAAGCTGCGTCGTCGTTGCCGAACCGAGCCATTGCAATTCGACAACGTGGGTAACCCCGCCTTGTCCGGCTTCACGCAACGTACTGGTCGAAACGATCAACCCACCTTCGGTGGTGAAAGCTCATCGTCTGGGGCGGGTTCGTTCGAGCGCAGGTCGTCTGCGATGGACCGACCCGGTCGGCATGCGCAACAACCTGTCTCGGTGGTGGGAGTACGGACGTCTCATCACGCTACCGCCTGTTGGATCGGACTTGTCCGACAACGGGTTTCACTACACCTTCAACGGCATCGCGTTGACGGGTGACACGATACGTGATCGCGCCTGGCGGCCGCGTGGCGTGCAAACCGTCTCTGCCTGTATGTCCAGTAGTATCTGATGAATCTGGGTGAGGCTTGAGTGTATTCTACATTTCACCTCCATCTATGAGTCCATCACATACGTGGTGAACCGATAGTTGGAAGGTGAAGAAACCTTGACAATGTCAAATAAATAGTGTACAATATCCTCTAGTTGAATTAGCGTCTTCTTAGGCATTGGGCGTGAAACATCATTCACTGTCAATGCGTGTGAAGACAAAATATGCCAGGTGGTCTTATGAGTCTGTTCTTTCAAAGTTTCGCGTCGAAATGCACGATTCGACGTTGCCCTAAGGAGGGCAAAATGACCAACGTAAGCAGATCTCGATCCTGCGGCCCTCATCATCGCATCTGCCGGCGCCGCACCCCATCGGGTGCGACGCGGACCTCATCAAGCCCCGACAGCGGGATGGCAACCCTCGACAGCGGCGTGATCACCCCGACAGCGGCGTGATCACCTGTCCGGCCATCCGCTGCCCGGGGCAGCGCATTGACCCAGGGTCGGATGGATGTCAGTGCCCACCGCACGTCACCGTGGCGAGGACGCTCGCTCCGGTCGCATTCGTCGATCGGATGGTCACGCGATGTCCTGCCTCCGATGCGTCGGCACGGCATCGAGCGATGCCGGCACGACCAGACGATTCGTCTGCGATCTGGTGTCGGCTCCTTCCGACACATCCACGTCCGCTTCGGCGAACGGCAGTCCGGCGGTCACCACCCGGTGTTGACGACAGGATACGCCAGGTGTTCATCCCAGGTGCAGAAGGCTCACCACTACGGGTGTTCGACCGCCCCGGCGTCAACGTCGAGGCAACCACTGCCGGCGTCTACGACGCCACGGTCGTTCTCGACGACTTGAGATCCGTTCCTTGCTCGCACCTCGGTGCGAGCACCAACTGCTGAACCCATCACTTCTCGTGGTGGGTTTTGCGTTTTAGGCTTTGACAGGTGATTGCGGGTTCGATAGACCAAGAGAAAGATTATGAAACACCTCATTACCTCGCTCTGCGCGATTATCGCTGTTACGACATTATCTGGTTGCGGTGAGTTACCTGCTTTTTAGATAAAGATGAACCAATAACGGTAACATCAACAGAACCAGTACCAGCAGCAAATTTGGTTGTATTAGACGAGATTAAACCTTGTACCTATAAACAACCAGACTGTACGGGTACTTTAGTGGTCACAGGTACGATTGATCGCTCTTGGAGCGCTGTAACGTCTGTAGAGATGGTGTCAGGATTTGTCACGAGTGCTTGCCAAGTGTGATATTCAAACACCTATAGACAAGCCGTCAACATTATTTGGCTTTACCTGTATCACCAAAGACATCCCAGAAGATAAGCAGTTTCTTGTGCGTTTTTATGCCGGTGATGAGCAATACGCTGTCGTGACCAATTACCCAAAACGTGGTGAACCTACCAACGAATGTCAGTTTGCCAGAGGTCTTATTGTTCAAGATATTCGTGTAAATGGCGCTAGTTTAGAGCATCGCATTATTGATATTGCCCAGAAAAGGCAACAAAGGAGAATGATTGTAGAGAGGATTTTAAGGCTTTCTCCGCCTTTCGCTAACGGGCTGTCATCCTGGCTTCGTTATCCTCCCTTGCCCTCCGTGTGAACGAAGGGTGACACCGCCTCGTCATGCCGACCGACGACGCAGCACCACCCCGTCATGCCGACCGACGACGTAAGGAGGGTGGAGGCATCTGCCGTGCTGCGATGATCTCTCCACTTCTTCGCTGTGCTCAGTCGGTCGAGATGACGGTAAGGGTTCCGCAGTGTACCTCTTCGCTCCGCGGAGAGGCCAGGAGAGGATCGAGAGGCTATTACTGTCATTCCGTGGGCGGTCTGACGTCATCCCGAGCGCAGTCGAGGGATGTCGCTACGGGGGTTGACAAAAACCATATTTTAATGGTAAAGACCAACGTCCACACAACTCCTTATCGTAAATGAGAAGAGCTTGTTTGGAGAACATCCGCACCCTATTTGCTCGGTTTGTTTGTCTATCTCCTCCGATGACAAGCGTGCCGGGCGAATTGGTTGCGGATGGGCCGCACCTTCACAAGGAGAATTACGATGAGAAAAACAATCATCGTGGTCAGCGTGGTGCTGGCGTGGGCGGCCCATACGGGGACGACTCATGCTCAAACCGAAGCAGATCAGGTGGCTGCATATAACTGTGCGATGACATGTCTCAATCAACTGGGGCAAGCATGTGCAGATCCAACGGCAGCCATTCAGTGCGTTGCGAGTCAGCCTGATTGTGTAGGTAACCCTGCGCGTATCACGGCTGCTACCATGTACATCATTGGGGCGAATAGCTGCAGTAATGTGCCTGCACATGTGGCAACACCACAGGCAGAAACGCAGCAGCCTCGGCGTCGTCCGACAAGAACGACCACGAGACGAACAACGACGGTTGTCGTAACGCAAGAACCTAGCTCACCAGCGGTGGATAATACGGCGTTGACCTATGTCATTCCGTCGCTACCGATTTTGGGCGAAGGTCCTGCAGCGCGCGATGGTCGTGCGCAGATTGCGCAGACGCTTTGTGAGCGACTTGGTGGTGTGTGGTACGGCGAAGGTCGTACAGCAAATCCTTCTCGCGCTCGTTTCGTTGCACTCATCCAAAACCTCGTCGAGCCCAATAGTGGGTCTGGCGGTACACCGGATGAGGATCGCAACCCCGGCGTTTGTTTGACGCCCGAAGGTGTCATTCTTGCCGAAGTGATTCGGCAGGCGATGCTCGAGATGCGCACCGCTGACCTGACACAAGCGCAACAAATCGAAGCGCTTCGAGAACAGGTCGGAGATCTTCAAGCTCTTCGTATGCAGATCGAAGATCTTCGTCGAGAGATTGGACAAGTGCGAGCAGATTCGCTCGAAATGGATCACGTCATCTTGGAACACGTACGTGTCATGGTGCGTGGCATCTACCGAGCGCAGCGTACTCAGCTATGCCGACCCGGCCAAGAATTTATTGAGTACGAAATCGGGGGCACGACAGAACGATTGTCCTGTACGACCTCTGAAGTAACTACTCATTCGGATTCGGCCGCAGGATCCAGCACTGATGCTGAAGGTGACGAACCTTCACGACAGTCACCTTTGTCAACAAACGGAGATGATCGTCAGGGCATTCAGGTGCCGGAGCTTCGTCGCTCACGTGGCGGTCGTCGAACAAACGAAGGACGTGTCGGCTTGATCGTCGAGACATCCTTCGCTACCTCGTACTACCAATTGGTAGCGCACGCTGGATCAAGATCGCCGAAGTTTTTTGGCCTCGGACTCGCGCTCACGATTCGGCTTGTCCCTCATCTTTACCTTCTTGGAGGTGTTGATGCAGGCGCTGGTCTTCGTGACGGTGTGCATGTCCCCGTTCAAGGGCAGGTGCATTATCGCGTCGGTCTGCTCGGCGTCGCCGCAGGTCATTTGCTCCTCGGAGCGAATGCACATTTTGGCCATCGCTACTCCGGTAACGGAGAATTGGCGGAACAAAATGGTACTTGGTACCAACTGCGGCAACGAGGCTTGCGTCTCGACGTGGGTTATACCTGGCGTGAACGAGGATGGTCGCCATTTGTGATGGTGTCAGGTGTGATTGGCGTCGCTGATCATGCCGATCGTCGCTTGAACGATGGTGCCCAAACCCGTTTTGATCCGGGCTTGATCATCACGATCGGCGGGATGAACCTCGGTCGTTAGCTCTTTTAGATTCACTTAACTCGTGAGTCACACTACTGAATGAGAGCCCTGTCTTTTGATGGGGCTTTTTTCGTTTGACGCTATCTCGCACGAACGGCACACTCCTCTATATGAAGCCATGGCAAGATGTCGTTGTTCGTCCAGAGTTATTACGTGTATTAAAGCGTATCGCCATACAGCCGGTAAATGGCTATTTATTTTTGGGTGCACGAGGTACAGGTAAGCGTTTTATTGCAGAGCATGTTGCGGCAGAGTTATTAAGAATTGATGATGTTGATGCGCTCGAACATCATCCAGATTTTATGGTATTAAAGCGCGAAGAAGGCGCCAAAGAAATTAAAGTAAAACAAGCACGTGATCTTATTTCTCGATTATCACTTACATCCGCAAAGGGTGGTCACCAGGTAGTTATTATTGAGGCGATTGATCGTTTAAACGAAGAGTCTGCAAATAGTTTGTTAAAGCTTATCGAAGAGCCACCGGCAGGTGTAGTTTTTCTTTGTACGTCCGATCGCGAAGAGCGTGTTTTTGGAACGATTCGTTCACGTCTCGTGCCGATTCGTTTTTTGCCCCTTGATACAGTGACGATTCAGCAAGAACTTATCGGCAGAGGCATCAAACCTGACGAAGCAGGTATTGCAGCAACATATGCACATGGTGCGATGGGTATGGCGCTAAGACTTGTTTATCAACTCGATACCGTGACACGTAATCGCGAAGAAGCTTTTCGACTTGTCAGGGTTTTGGTTGATGGTAATCCAGGTCGTGTAGTGAGTGAATTAGAGCGGCTCGCGAAGCGCTGTCAGTATGCCGAAAACTCAGAGCAAGCTTGGGAGGATGAATTACTTTTGTTGCAATCTGCTTCTACGACAATTATGAAACAAGACGGAATGCGTTCAAAAGAGGTCGCTCATGCTATAGTATGGGCATGGAGATTATTGGGTACGGCGATTTCTCCGCACCTTGCTCTCGAATGGGGAGCGCTAAAACCGTATCGTGACCCACAACATCGAATCCCTACTTTTATTAAAACTCTTTTTGTATGAACCTTACTTCTCGAATGATCGCGCCTGTTTTGATGGCGCTTGTCCTTACCGGTGCTGGCTGCGGTACATCAACCGCGCAACCAACAGGTCCTGATGGCGGTATTTTTATCACGCGTGATCAAGGCGAAATCTGGAGTCAGCTAAAAGTGCTAAACCTTGGTGTAAAACAAGCGAGTATTGCCAATATGGGGATCGTGACCCTCGCAAGCGATCCGCAAGATGCCAAAGCGATGTATGCAGGCACCGTTGAGAATGGCGTCATCTACTCACTTGATGCGGGCGAGTCATGGCAAAGCGCTGGAGGTTTAAATGCAGGACATGTAAATGCTATCAGCGTACATCCAAAAGAAAAGTGTACGATTTTTGCCGCTCGTAACAATCAGATCATGAAGACGGATAACTGTGCGCGTGATTGGACACAAGCCTATTTTGATCCACGCACCGACAAACAGTTTCTTTCGATGATGATCGATTGGTATAATCCAAATATTCTCTACGCTGGTACTTCTGATGGGGATATTGTGAGATCAGATAATGGTGGAGTTGCCTGGAAGGTTGTTCATCGTGTAGAAGGAGCAAAGATTCTTCAGCTCATCATGGACCCTACCGATTCTCGTGTTGTGTACGGTTTGGTAGATCGTCAGGGATTAGTAAAATCTGTTGATGGTGGTCAAACATGGACGCAAATCCGCAAAGAGCTCGACGCTTTTGATGGCGCTCGTCGTGGAAACTTTATCGCTCTTGATCCGCTAACAAAAAATCGCCTCTACCTTGTTTCAAAATTTGGTATTGTTCGATCTGATGATGCAGGCGCAACGTGGACGGCTCTCAATCTACCAACGCCACCAAACTCTGTTGAAATGCGTGCTTTCGCCGTTCATCCAAAAGACGCAAACCGCCTCGTCTATGCAACTGACAAGGCTATCATTTGGAGCGCGGATGGTGGTCAAACATGGACGCCAAAGAAACTTCCTTCGAGTCGCGGGGCATCATTCTTTCAATATACCGTAACACCGACACAGACGACGTTGTATATGGGAACATTGCCAGGAACAAAAAAATAAACGCAAAAAGCAACCGTGAGGTTGCTTTTTCTTTTAGCTCGTGGCAATCTTCGCCTAACTATGGCTAATCATATTGATGCAAATAAAGCAGAATTTCAGGCGGTGATTGATCACTTTCACCAAGAATTACAAGGTTTTCGTACAGGGCGCGCTCATCCAGGTTTGGTTGAGGGCATTCATGTTGTTGCCTACGGTCAGTCGATGGATTTAAAATCCTGCGCTTCGGTTACTGTACCGGATGCCAAGACACTTCAAATTGAGCCTTGGGACAAGACCATCGTAAAAGATGTTGAGAAGGCTATTGTTGAGGCAAATATTGGGATGATGCCAAATACGGCAGGAACGATTATTCGTTTGGTAATGCCACCAATGACCGAAGACAATCGTAAATCGATGGTAAAGCTTTTACGTCAACGCGAAGAAGGAGCAAAGATCGCTATTCGTAACGTACGCGAAAAAGTTCGCTCAGCAATCCAGCAAGACAAAAAAGACAAAGCGATTGGTGAAGACGAAGAACGTCGTGAGCTTGAACGTCTTGATAAAGCAACAGGCGAATGGAATGCTAAAATCGAGATCATGACCGAAGACAAAGAAAAAGAAATCATGACCGTCTAACCTCTCTACTATGATATCCAACGAGAAAAAAATGGAGCTCCTTGTGTCGTTATGCAAACGACGCGGCTTTGTGTATCCGGATTCGGATATCTATGGAGGTTTTGCCAACTCTTTTGATTATGGTCCATACGGTACTGAGCTAAAAAACAATATTCGTGATGCATGGTGGAAGATGTTTGTGCATGGTCGCGAAGATATTGTTGGTGTTGATACGCCTATTATCCAAAATCCAAAAGTATGGGAGGCATCTGGTCATCTTGAAACATTTAGTGACCCACTTGTTGATTGTAAAAAATGTAAAAAACGTCATCGTGCTGATCATTTGATCGAAGCAAAGCAAGCAGAGGTTGGCGAAGAAAAAGCATCCAGTATTACGATTCATGATACCGTCTGTCCTTCATGTGGTGGGGAGCTTGGTGAAGTGCGTAATTTCAATTTGATGTTCAAAACATTTATCGGTGTGACGGAAGACACGGTAAATACCGCTTACTTACGTCCAGAGACAGCCGCGGGGATGTTTACAACCTGGAAGGATATTCGTGACACCATGCGCAAAAAATTACCATTTGGTATCGCTCAAGTTGGTCGTGCTTTTCGTAACGAAATCACACCTGGCAACTTTATTTTTCGTACGCGTGAATTTGAGCAAATGGAGATTGAGTACTTTGTAAAACCAGAAGAAGCTCCGGAGCACTTCGAACATTGGTTGAGCGAGATGAAGACATGGATCCACGACGTACTCAAGCTCAAGCCAGAAAATGTGGTCTACAAAGAAATTAGCGAAGCTGACCGTGCTTTTTACTCAGCTCGTACCATTGATACAGAATACCAATACCCATTTGGTCAAAAAGAGCTCTACGGTTTAGCAAATCGCACCGACCATGACCTTGGTAGACACATGAAGTACTCAAACGAAGATCTTCGTTGGTTTGATCAAGAGTCCGGTGAGCGCTATATCCCATACGTCATTGAACCAACGTGGGGATTAAGCCGCACTGTTCTTGCTGTGCTTTGCGAACATCTCGATATCGATGAAGCAGATACAGCAAACGAAGGCGAAAAAGAACCACGTATGGTATTGCGCTTGCCTGCAGCACTCGCTCCAGTAAAAGTCGCAGTGTTACCTGTTGTAAAGAAAGACGGTTTACCAGAAATTGGTAAAGAGATCACCGGTGAATTGCGCAAAGCAGGTATCGTTACCGAATATGATGATTCAGGATCCATCGGTAAGCGCTATCGTCGTCAAGACGAAATCGGTACACCATGGTGTATCGCAATCGACGGCGCCACCAAAGAACAGGGCACCATCACCATCAGAGATCGCGACACCATGGAACAAATCACCATCAAAAAGAAGAATTGGTTGGCTGGATCAAATCCAAAATCTAAAACTCCCTTCGGGGAGTTTTAGATTTCACTATTCTCAATATAACTCAATCACCCCGGCCTCGTTATCCTCCCTACCCTCCGTGTGAACGAAGGGTTACACGCCTCACTGTCAATCGATGACAAAGCACCGCCCGTCATGCCGACCGACGACGCATCCCGCCCCGTCATGCCGACCGACGACGTAAGGAGGAGTGGAGGCATCTGCCTGTCGCTACGAGATCTCTCCACTTCTTCGCTATGCTCAGTCGGTCGAGATGACGGTTAGGGCTGTGTACCTCTTCGCTACGCGGAGAGGTAAGGAGAGGATCGAGAGGCTAAGGCTTGATGGTTATCTGTTGGCTCAGTACTCTATGCGCTATGTCCACAAAACCGCAGTTAAAAACCCTAAACAATGGGATGAAGGCTATTCTTGTGCCGCAAAAAGGCGCTACCTCTACGACCGTAATGGTGTTTACAAAGGTTGGGTCACGTTATGAGTCACCAGAGATTAATGGCGCCTCGCATTTTATTGAGCACTTGATGTTTAAAGGGACAAAGCGTCGTCCTACCACGCTTGATGTCTCAAAAGAGCTTGATCGATATGGTGCAGAATATAACGCCTTTACTTCAAAAGATCTTACGGCGTATTACGTTAAGATGGATGCTACGCAGACAAAACTCGCGATCGATTTACTTCACGACATGCTTTTCCATTCAAAGTATGATGCGAAAGAAATCAATCGCGAACGTAGCGTGATTATCGAAGAGATTAATATGTACGAAGATAATCCTCGTATGCATATTGATGACATTATGGAAGAAGCGCTCTTTCAGGATTCAACGCTTGGATGGAATATCGCCGGACCACGCGAGAATATTCGCAAGGTGACCCGCCAGCAGCTTATCGACTATCGTGACGCGTACTATGTGCCGGAGCGCATGGTGGTGACAGTGACGGGCAAGGTGGACGCACAGGTGATGACACAGCTACAAAAGACCTTTGGTAAGGTAAAAAGTCCAAAAACCAATAAAGCAAAAGACTTTGTGCCGTTTGTATCACCAGAGTCTCTCGCTCATCCGATAGCGTTTCAGAAAAAAGAAACAGAGCAGGTACAGCTCGGGATGTCTTTTTATGGTTTACCTCTTGGCCATAAAGATTTAGCAGCCATGAGCTTATTGTCGACGATTTTAGGTGGCACCATGTCATCGCGTCTTTTTATCGAAGTTCGTGAACGTCGTGGTTTGTGTTACTCCGTCTATGCTTCTCACCAAGCCATGGAAGACGTTGGGATGTTTCAGGTAATGGCCGGCTTAGATAAAACACGCATCGAAGAAGCCGTAAAAGTTATTTGGCAAGAATTAAAAAAGATGACGAATAAGCTCGTTACCGCAGAAGAGTTAAAGCGCGCTAAAGATCATGTTCGTGGAAAGTTTTTACTTGCCTTCGAAGATTCTTCAACACAAGCCGACTATTACGGAAGACAATGGATTTTTCAAAACAAACTTGAAACACCCGAAGAACGTATTAAGCGCATTCAAAAAGTCACAGCGGCAGATATTAGACGAGTGGCAAAGCTTGCGTTTCAACGTGATCGCATGGCCTTTGCGATCATCGGGCCATTCGAAGATAAAGCAGCCGTAGAAGCCGTATTTAAAAAAATACAATAACTAGCTTCGTTATCCTCCCTACCCTCCGTGTGAACGAAGGGTGACACCCCCGTCATGCCGACCGACGACGCAAGGAGGAGTGGAGGCATCTGCCCGTTACTACGAGATCTCTCCACTTCTTCGCTATGCTCAGTCGGTCGAGATGACGGTTAGGGATGTGTACCTCTTCGCTTCGCGGAGAGGATGGAGAGGATAGAGAGGCGAGGTATTGCGGGGATGAATAATATAGGTGAATGAGAGGTTATTGAGACTTGCTCAAATCTAAAATTTAAGGTAGGAAAGGGACATGACTATGCGTAAATTGGTAATAGCCAATTGGAAAATGCATTATGGCCCAGTAAAAGCTGGTGCCTGGATCCGTGCCTTTCGTCGCGAACGTTTGCCAAAAGATCTCGACATCGGTGTAGCGGTACCGCATGTTTCATTGGCGGCTGCCCGAGCCTCGCTCGGCCGTGCTGGAGTCCCTTTGCTTGGTGCACAGGATGTTTTTTGGGCCAACGAAGGTGCTTATACCGGCGAAATCTCACCAGCAATGTTAAAGGAGTTTGGACTCTCTTTCTCACTTGTTGGTCACAGTGAGCGTCGCATGAATCTTGGTGAGACTGATGAAATGGTTAACAAAAAAGCGATCGCTCTCCAAAAGGCAGGTATTCGTCCTGTTATTTGTGTCGGCGAAACCGAAGCGCAAAAGAAAAAAGGTGAAACATTAAAAGTTGTTCGCGCTCAAGTAACAGCAGCTTGCGCAGGCCTCGAAGGCGATGGCGAAGCAGCTCCTGTTTTTGCGTATGAACCTGTCTGGGCAATCGGCTCAGGCAAAGGCTGCACCGCAGAAGATGCAAAAGTTGTTCATGCGGCTATTCGTGATGTTTTAGGCAAGAAACTAGGCAAAGAGATTGCAAAAGAGATCTCGATTATCTACGGTGGATCCGTTGATCAACGCTCCGTTGCTGAATATGTTTCAACGACAGACATTGATGGCGTACTCGTTGGTGGCGCATCACTAGACCCTCGTGCCTTTGGCTTGCTTTGCCGCGCGGCAAATCCAGCGTAAACTACCCCCATGTCCTTACTTGCTTGGATCGCTCTGGCGGTTCTGATTCTCTCACTTCTTACGATCGGCTGGCTCCTGCTTATGCATTGGGGTGATTTACGATTGCTCGATCCAATGACGATCAAAGAAGAGCGTCAAAAGAAAGAACGCCAAGAACTCATGAATCGTCGCTTCGAACGTGTGAGCTCAGAACAAGCAGCCTCACTATCACGCGCCTTTCGTGGACTTTGGAAGTCATTACGTGACTCCTATCGTTCATTCTATCGTCGCTTACGCGCTTTAGACGCCTCCTACAAGAAGGTAAAAAAAATCCACTTGCTTCAATGGCACCTTCCCAAAAAGATCGCGTCACCAACGCTTATCAGCGAAGCAAAATCACTTGCCCGTGATACCAAATGGGCAGAAGCAGAACGTCGCTATTTAGACGTCTTGCAAATCGATCCAAGAAGCATTGATGCCTATAAAGGCATTGGCCAAATCTATCTCAAAAAAAAAGCTCTATCCGCAAGCAAAAGAAACGCTTGAATTCTTGCTTAAAACAAAAAGACCGACGACACCACCTTTGCCTGTCTTGCAGAAATCGCCGAAGCCGAAGGTGATATGGAAAAGGCCGAGGTCTATCGCGTAAAAGCGGCCGAGGCATCTCCAAACCAAGCCTTTCGTCATGCAGAGTTAGCTCAATTTTATCTCGCGCGTAAGCGTCCAGAATATGCCTGGGGTCCTGCAGAGCGCGCCATTGATTTAGAAAAGCAAAGCGTAAAGTTTCTTGAATTAGCCTTTGATGTTGCTATCGCGAATAGAATGCCAAAAGAAGCACGCGAGCTCTATCAACGATTACGTATTGCCGCCGATGACGCAGATCGTGCGTCTCACTGGAAAGAAAAACTCGAGCAAATCGAGGAGAGCATGGGAGTTGCCAAAGACATGTAGTTCTGGTTAAATACCGCCACCCTTCGACTCCCCTCAGTTCGCTTCGCTCGCTCGGGGTCGCTCAGGGTGACGGGGTCGAAAGAGCTAATATGCCGTTGTAGCTCAGTTGGTAGAGCACATCCATGGTAAGGATGAGGTCACCAGTTCAATCCTGGTCAACGGCTCCATCCCGTAAACCGCCTAGGGGCGGATCACGGGATTACATGGGTAGATACCGAAGTGGTCAACCGGGGCAGACTGTAAATCTGCTGGCCTTGTGCCTTCGAAGGTTCGAATCCTTCTCTGCCCACCACCAAGAAAACTCCGCCGAAAGGCGGAGTTTTTGTGATGAGAATAATAAATAGCAAAATATTGTTAGTGTTGAGATCCAATGATATCCTTAGGATAATTTATGAATAAAGAAGCACAGGCACGTATTAAAATAAATAAGCTTCTGGAGAGCGCTGGTTGGCGTTTTGAAGCCGATAAAACCGGTCCAGTGAATATTCAGTTGGAGCCAGGTGTAAAACTCTCGGATCTCGGTGATGATTTTGAAAACGCCCAAAAAGGATTTATTGATTTTTTGCTTTTGGATAAAGATGGCCGAGCTCTTGTTGTTGTTGAAGCAAAGAAAGAATCGGTGGATCCATTGTCGGCAAAAGAGCAGGCGAGAAATTATGCGCGCAATGTAAGTGCTCGTTTCATTATTCTCTCAAACGGTAATATTCATTATTTCTGGGATACTCTTCATGGTAATCCAGAAACGATCTCTCGGTTTCCTACTCAAGAATCGTTAACGCAGTATCGGTCATATATTCCAAATCCGAATGAGCTAGCTAATACGGCTGTCGATGAAAATTATATTCTTACTTCTCAGATGGCTAGCTACGCAAAGGATCCTGCTTTTCTAGGTGAAAAGACGAGAGCTGATTTTTTACGTAAACATGGCTTGGCTCAGATGCGCCCCTACCAGGTACAGGCTATGAAAGCCCTACAGGCTGCTGCAAAAGAAGGTAAGAGTCGATTCTTGTTCGAGATGGCTACCGGAACAGGTAAGACACTTACCTCGGCGGCAATCATTAAGCTCTTCCTAAAATCCGGCAATGCTCGAAGAGTGTTGTTCTTGGTTGATCGAATTGAGTTAGAGGATCAATCGTACAAAGCTTTCAGAAATTATCTAAAGTTGGACTACAAAGCTGTTATCTATAAAGATAGTAGGGATAGCTGGCAAAATGCTCAAATCGTTGTATCCACCATTCAGACATTTATGGCAGGGGATAGATATAAAAGATTTCTCTCCTACGGATTTTGAGTTGGTGATCTCAGATGAGGCACATCGTTCAATCGGTGGTAATAGCCGTGCTGTTTTTGAGTACTTTGTTGGTTATAAGCTTGGTCTCACGGCAACACCAAAGGACTATCTTAAGGGCTTTGATACAGAAGACGATGATACGCAACGCGAATTTGAACGTCGTCAGCTTTTAGATACCTATAAAACGTTTGGCTGTGATGCTGGTGAGCCAACCTTTAGATACGATCTTTTATCAGGGTAAAAGACGGTTTCTTAATTAACCCTATCGTTGTTGATGCGCGCACCGAAGTGACAACGAAGCTTCTTTCTAAGGATGGCTACGCCGTGCACACGACGACTGATGAAGGTGAAGAGATTGATAAGAAATATAATGCTCGCCATTACGAGCGAAAGTTCTTTAATGAAGAAACGAATATCGCTATGGCGAAAGCATTTCTTGATAATGGTCTCTTGGATCCTGTTGCACACGAACGGGGTATAACGTTATTTGGCAAAGGTATTGTCTTTTGTGTCTCACAAGCACATGCGGCACGTGTTACCAATATCTTGAATAAACTCGCTATGGATCGTTGGCCTGAGTACTATTCGCAGTCAGATTTTGCTATGCAGGTCACCTCTTTAGTTCAAACTGCGCAGCAAATGACTATTCAGTTTTCTAATAACAACTTAAACGGCAAGGTAAAGGCGCCTAGCGGCTATGAATCTGGAAAGACGCGTGTTTGTGTAACCGTTGGCATGATGACAACTGGCTATGATTGTCAGGATCTTTTGAATATTGGCTTGATGCGCCCAGTATTCAGCCCCGCAGATTTTGTTCAGATTAAAGGGCGTGGTACACGCAAACATCGCTTTGAATACATGGATTATGAAAACAAAGAGGTATATAAAAAGATAAAAAGACATTCAAACTCTTTGACTTTTTTTGCAACATGTGAGTATTTCGAAAAAGAATTTGTATACGACGAGAAATTAAAGTTACCGGTTATTAAAAAAAGTAGCCGAGGCCGAGCTTACCGTTTCCGAAATGGGCGAAGTAAAAGAGTCAGAATACATTGATGAGCAAGGCAACAAGGTATTTAAAGGTAAATTCGATCTAAAATCTGACGATAGAATGGAGTCTCTTCAAGAAACTGAGGTCAGCCCTGAAGGGATGCGTATTGATCGTGAAGGCTTTAGAAGGGCTGTCGCAGAAGACGTTGTGGGTAATGAGGTACTTAAGACAATGTGGGACAATGGCGATGTTGAGGCTGCTGAAGAGTACACAAAACGTCATATTCTTAACCGACCCTCACATTTTTGAACCTGGATAAGATCCGTAAGGCTTTTTAGCCTCGATCGTCGCGTGACAATCAAAGAGTTTTTACAGGTTGCTTTTGGTCAGAAAGAAGGTTTTGAGACAAAAGAAGAGCTTCTTGAGTCTGAATGGGGTAAGTTTCAAGAAGAGTACAGCGTAGACCAGGTGCACTACGATCCAGTAAAGATGCTTTTCAAGTCTTATATTGTCGACGAAGACGTGCGCAAGGCAATTGATGAAAAACATACGGTAGACTTGATGAGTCACCTGTTTTTCAATGGAAGAGTTACTTGCTTGCAATGGCTACAAAGAAACTGTTCCGAGATACGTGAAAGATTATGTGCCTCTAACCGCTTTTGCTGAATAATCTATGTTGAACGCTGAGACCAAACGACATATTGATGCAGCACGTCAGGTGCTTGTTGGCGTTGTGCCAAATCCATCGTCACAAATCGAGCAGATCACGACGGCTTTGATCTATAAATTCATGGATGATATCGATCAGTCATCAATTAATGCGGGTGGAAAGCCAGATTTTTTGTTGGGCCACTTGAAAAATATTCATGGACGAAGCTCATGGATTCTCGCCTTGAAAATCAGGGCAAGATGAATCTATACACAGAAGCTCTTCAGGCGTTTTCTGAATCGAAAAAACTCCTGAGCTTTTTTCGCGACATCTTCAAGTCAGCCTTCTTGCCGTATCGCGAGCCAGAAGTTCTTTATCTTTCTTGAAAGAGATTGAATACTTTGACTACTCGCACTCGGAGGAGCTGGGTAACGCGTATGAATACCTTCTCTCAATCATGGGTTCACAGGGCGATGCAGGACAGTTCAGAACCCCGCGTCATATTATCGATTTCATTGTAAAAGTCGTTAACCCAACGAAAGATGATAAAATCTTAGATCCTGCTTGTGGCACGGCTGGCTTTTTTGATTAGCGCATACAAACACATTCTAGATCAGCACGATGGTAAGAATGAAGACGGCTCTAAGAATGCTGAAAAACCACTAACACCGACAGAGCGCAAGAATCTTCGTGAGAATTTCGAGGGCTATGATATTGATCCGACCATGGTGCGTATTTCTCAAGTAAATGCCTACTTACATGGTTTTAAACAGCCGAAGATTTTTAACTATAATTCGCTTGCGAGCGAAGAACGATGGAATGATAAGTTTGATGTGATCTTGGCTAACCCTCCGTTTATGTCGCCGAAAGGCGGCGTGCGACCACATAAGAAATTTGGCGTTGAATCTAATCGCGCTGAAGTGCTTTTGTGGATTATATAATGAGTCATCTTAAGCCAAAGGGCAGAGCGGGTGTTATTGTTCCTGAGGGTATTATTTTCCAATCTGGAAATGCATACAAGCAGCTACGTAAAAATCTTGTAGAAGACGGCCTTTTTTGCTGTCGTTAGCTTACCAAGCGGTGTCTTTTACCCTTATAGTGGTGTTAAGACGAGTATTTTGTTTTTTTGATAATGAGGTAGCTGACAAAACTGAAGATATTCTATTTGTTAGAGTTCTTAACGATGGCTTTGACTTAAATGCCCAGCGCCGCCCTAGACCTGACCTGCCTAATGATTTGGATATGCTAGGGGATCAGCTTGATGCAAAAAAGCAATCAAATATTGGCGAGAGCATGTTTTATTTGGTGCGAAATGGAGCTTGCCGGATAAAAACTCATTCGCCTGGAAAATCAGCAAAGAGGAAATTTCAAAGACGGGAGACTACAGTCTTTCTGGTGATCGTTATCGCGTGGCAACGGATTACACTAACGCAAAATGGCCAATAGTCAAATTTGATACTGTTGTTACAACGATAACTCCTCCTACTAAGATCTTGAAAGAGAACTATAAGAACAAGGGCGACTTTCCTGTAATTGACCAGTCACAAGTTGAGATTGCAGGATGGACAAATGATGAAAGTGCTTTAGTAAAAAGTGAAACCACTAGTGATATTTGGGGATCATACCTGTGTGGTCAAATATGTTGACAAATCGTTCGCGCAGGGTGCTGATGGTATAAAAATTCTACTTACCAATGACCAATTAGTACCAAAGTTTCTTTACTATCTTTTAAATAAAAACCAATTGAATCAGAAGGCTACCAACGACATTTTACGAAACTAAGACGGTACGAAATCCCTCTCCCACCTCTCGAAATCCAAGAACAAATCGTGGCAGAGCTAGACGGCTATGCGGGTATTATTAGTGGCGCTAAACAAATCGCTAAAAACTGGAAACCGAGGATTGAGATTGATCCGGAGTGGGAGAAGGTGAAGATTGAAAGTATAACCACCTTGGTACGCGGTAGTTCACCAAGGCCACAAGGGATTCACGTTACTACGGTGGCACCATCCCACGACTTATGGTTTCAGATGTTACTCGTGATGGGATGTACACAACTCCCAAGACTGATTTTTTAACAGAAGAGGGCGCGAAATTAAGTAGGCTAATGAAAAAGGGAGATGTTGTAATGGCAGTGAGTGGAAATCCTGGTTTACCTTCTATACTTTCCATAGATGCTTGTATTCACGATGGATTTGTTGGTTTCAGAGCTCTGTCTTCAAAGCTATTACCCGAATTTCTGTATTTCGTCTTTCTTCATCAGCAGGAAGCAAATAATTTACAATCTGTCAGGGCAGTGTTTAAAAACCTAACAACGGATCAGATAAAGCAGTTTGAAATTCCTATTCCACCTCTAAATATACAGAAACAAATAGTGGAAAAAATCGAAGCCGAGGGTACCCTTGTTGAATCCGCCAAAAACTTATTGAAATCTACGAACAAAAAACCAAAGAGGTGATTGCGAAGCTTTGGAGTGAATAGATAGCTCTGAAGAGAGTCATAGGCGGCTAGATGGTACGATACAATTAATTTAGTAATAACGATGGTATATGCATAAAGAAACAGCATATTCAATAAATATCTTTCTTCCTGATGGAAATCAGATGGGCTTTGGGTTGTGACGATAGGTGGATTAACGATTACGGCGCTCGTGTGTCCTCGTGCGTTATTGACTGTAAAGAAAAAGAACGGAAGGAGCTCGAGAAGCCTGGTGTTTATATATTAGTGAACCCAAAAGAAGAAGGTTTACAAAAGATTTACATCGGGGAGGGTGATCCAATTATCGATCGTTTGTTGAATCATGAGCGAAACAAAGACTTCTGGTCAAAAGTAATCTGTTTCACAACAACGGATCAAAGCCTGAATAAGACGCATATACAATATCTGGAATCGAGACTTATCCAGATAGCGAAAGAGTATAAGATTGCTGATCTTGAAAATAGTAATTCGCCAGGACTTCCTAGCATTTCAGAATCAGAGCAAGCCGTGGTAGAGAGGTTTTTCACAAGTATTTTGAAAATTGCTCCAATTTTGGGTGTTGATGCATTTGAAGAGCCGCCAACCAGCTACTCGGGTGTAGAGCTTTCAATTAGTGCAAAAGGCGTAAAGGCTTTTGGTCATGTCACGAACCAAGGGTTCTTGGTTCTAAAAGGTTCAGAGGCTGTTATAAACGAAGTCCCATCACTCTCAAACTCTATGCATGTGCTCCGTGAAGGATTGATACAGCGGTCAGTTTTGGTTCCAACAGATGAAGGTAAGTATGTTTTTTCACAGGACTTTGATTTTGGTTCTCCTTCAACCGCGGCAACCGTTGTGCTTGGTCATAGTTCAAACGGGAGGCTGGCTTGGAAGTCATCGAATGGTAAGTCGTTGGCAGATTTGGAGGCAATGGATTATGTCAACCCTGCGGGGAGATCGGTTAGTACAAGCTAGTACAAAAATATATTATGCCAACAAAACAGGTTTTTACTATAAATGATCAGTATGATAAAGCGAGTTAAGTCATTAAGAAAATATAGCAAGAGGCTATAACAAACCCCACCACCCGGTGGGGTTTTAGTTCATTATGGGCACTAGTATGTCCTTGTTCTCTTTTGTTCTATATGCTAGAATAGAACTCATATGAGTTCTTCGCCAAAACCTCTCTTTATCCGTAATAGTACGGCAGAGTTTTTGATGTTCACCTCGGATACACGGCAAGAGTCTATAGAGGTACGTTTTGAAGATGAAATGCTCTGGCTGACGCAAAAGCTTATGGCTGAGCTTTTTGGCACCACAGTACCAAATATCAACACGCATATATCGAGTTTGCTTACTGATGGCGAAATAACTGAATACGCAGTTATTAAGGATTTCTTAATAACTGCCGTGGACGGCAAAAGAATACCGCGTAAAACACTATAATCTTGATGCGATTATTGCCGTTGGTTTTCGTGTAAATTCAGAACGGGCTGCGGCGTTTAGAAAATGGGCGATAGATGTTTTAAAGGAGTTTTCAATAAAGGGTTTGTTCTTGATAAAAAACGTTTAGAAAATGGCAGCTATCTTGGTATTGATTACTTTGAAGCATTACTCGAAGAAATCCGCGAGATTCGTGCAAGTGAGCGCAGATTTTATCAAAAATTACCGATATTTATGCTACGGCGTTTGACTATGATCCAAAGGCTTCGTTTACGCAGCGATTTTTTCAGACTGTCCAAAATAAATTACATTTTGCTATACATGGCTACACAGCGGCTGAGCTCATTATGAATCGTGCTGATGCTGACAAGCCACACATGGCTTTAACAACGTGGTCACGTGCACCAAAAGGCAAGATCATCAAATCAGACGTTACCGTGGCAAAAAATTACCTCACCGAAAAAAAACTTACTTCATTAAATCGTATTGTGACGATGTATTTAGATTATGCCGAAGCTCAGGCTGAGCGTGGCGTGCCAATGAGTATGATGGATTGGGGAGCGAAGCTCGATGCTTTTTACAGTTCAATGAACGAGAGATTTTAGATCATCCAGGCAAAATCACAGCCGAGATAGCAAAAACCTTTGCCGAAGGTGAATTTGAAAAATTCCGCGTAAAACAGGATAAGCTCTATGAATCAGACTTTGACCGAGAGATAAGGAAGCGGATTGGCAAGTCAGTCGACAAAGCTTTCTAGACCTCAATCTTGACCAAATAATAAAATCGTGGTTGTTTATAGGAGTTCTTTTGCTATGAGGAGGTTGGATGCGAACAGGGACATATCGTCGCGTTAAAAAAGAACGAGACGTTTTTGTTCTCGTTCCGTATATCTATCTACCTTTCCGGCATCGCTGTGGCCATTTTGGTCCAGCAAACTTTATTCTCGAGTTTGATCGTCGACAGGTACGGTTTACTGCAAGAGATGTTTCCGCGTGCTTTGAATGTGCGCTCAAGAGTCGCCTCGATAGCGCCATTCGCTGTCCAAGGTGTGAACGTTTGATTGTGACAGAATTTGTCGTCGCAGCAACGCGTGCAAAGCTCTCAGATCGTTTTGTCCGTGATGCACATTATATCGATAGCGATCAAAACTATGTTTTAGTCTGTGATGACTGCGTAGGAGGAGGTCAGGCAACGTACGGTTGTTGGACGGGCCAAAAGTTTCAAGACTTCTGTAGTTAAAACCCCGCTCAAATATGAGCGGGGTACTTTAATTATATTTTGACCTCTAAAATACGCGGTGCTTTACTAGATGTGGAGGAGGTATCATGAACCTTATCAAGCGAATACAGTACCGAAGGATAATCCTTGATTTGCGGTTTGCGATTATCGTCCCGCGTTTTACGCAAATGAATGTGTTTCATTGCCGCCATCATGGGCCGCGATCATTTTTCTACGAAATCGAACACCAGCTCTTGAAGATCAAGGCTGATCATCCAGAGAAGCAAGTGTGCGCCAGATGTTTGATAGGGGATTTGAAAAAAGCTCTCGCGCGTTGTCCTCGATGCCGTCGATATATTGTGCCGCTGCGACTATTGGACGCACCTTTTGTAAATGTATCAGATCTATGTGAGCTTTCACCCGAAGCGGTGGAACGCATTATCGCAGAAGAACATTCCTGTGATCCTCGCGATTACACCAACTACTAAAACAGCCCTCTCCACGGAGAGGGCTTTGTCATAAAATAAATGCGAGTTTTAGAATATCTAACACTGTCATAAAGAGTAATGTGACAAAGGCAAAAACTGGCACTTGGCTGAGAACGCGCATGTTCATAAAGATCTTCGTTTTTTCGCGATCAGAGCGATAACCGCGAGGAGAGTAAGAGTCATAGTGATACAAGCTATAACGCACGTTTTGTAGATTTATGACATAATGGCTGTATATGGCTTATATCCCCGACGACAAGCTCCCAAAAACCGAAGAAGAGTGGAAGGCAATCCTCACCCCTGAGCAGTATCATGTTTTGCGTGAAAAGGGGACCGAACGTGCCTATACCGGCGCGCTTGATCATGAGTTTAATCAAGGAATGTATGAATGTGGCGCTTGCGGACAGCCGCTGTTTTCTTCAAAAGGTAAGTACGATTCTGGTTGCGGATGGCCGGCGTTTTTTGAGGCGCTTGATCCAGAAGCCGTGCATTTTACCGAGGACAAGTCACTCGGGATGTCTCGTATTGAGGTAACCTGCAATCGCTGCGGCAGTCACCTAGGTCACGTTTTTGATGACGGTCCAAGTGATAAAGGCGGTAAGCGCTTTTGTATTAATTCGGCTTCTTTAGCGTTTAAGGGAGAATAGTTGACATTTATAATAAAATCTGTAAGATCGTAACTATGGCAAACCGAACGCTCATTTACTCCGAACTCGACGACAATTTGCGTGAAGCAAGTGCGCACACTATTACTTTGGCGGAGGATGGATCAGTAGATCTTTCGCAGATGCCAAAACGCTTTCAAGAGTCATGGACACGACACGGTCTTTCAAGTGATACAAATCAGCTCGTATTCCCAAAAGACGGTGATGCATTTCTGAATACGTTATTGCAACGCGCAAACGCCTATTTTCGTATCAAAGAAGTCGAATAAGTTTCAGTTGGTAGTATATGTTCAATCTACCAAAGCTCGTCACTGACGAGCTTTTTGTTTTTGTGTGGTATATAGGTATACTTTGGTTATGAAACGAGAATCTTCAATAAAGGACCCAGCGAAAGAGGATCGTATCTCTGGTATTCAAGAAGCTGAATATGAGGATGTTGATTTTGGCGAAGTAACCTTAGAAGAAACGCCAGAACAGGCAGAGTATCGCCGAATAAGGAACGCAGAGCTTATAAAGGCTACGCACGATTTTGATCAGAAGATCAGCGATCTTCTTGAACGGCGCTGGATGGAAGGACAATCTGTATCAGTGGATTATGCAGAGCGTTTGCAGGATCTTTCGATAGTAAACGAAGGTGAGATCAATAGTTTGAGTATATCAATGGCGGTGCCAATGGTACGAGATTATTATTTCTTACGACTCCAAACACAAAAAGGGAGATACAAAAACCGCATCAATGCCTGTTTTTGAAAAATCTTTTGGAGGAGAAAAACGCAAATCATTGACCCTGCTACTGGTGATTTATTAACCTTACGTAATAACTGGGTGACACAACCTGATGGCACAAAATATCGACAAACAACCTATGCGCGCTCTGGTGACAATGAAGGTCCGGCGACATTAAAGCGAGAAAAGATCTTTTTCAAAAGCCGTGAAATGTTCGAAGAAGCCTATCAGGCTAATTTTGCTAAGTATTACGCGTATCCTCCCGAACAGTATCCCGTAGATAAAACCGGCTTTGGTTTACGTCATTTAGAAGTAGGAAAAACGTTAAAACGTGAGTATGTGTGTGCGGCAATTGACGCACTGTTTGGATTACACACGGTCCCGACTACAACGCTTATAACAGACGGAGAAGAACTCTACAGTCGTCAAAAAGGAATTCTAAAAACTCAGGTATTAAGTGACCCAGAAGCCGCTACAGGTCAGCTCATTGGAGCTGTTATCCATAAAGAACCGCATCCCGCAAAGCAAAGCTTGGTGAGGTTAGCGGTACTGCACGACTTGGTAGAGAATACAGACGGACATCTTGGAAATATCTTGCTCGACAAGCCCGATAAGAAGGGCTATCAAGAGCTTCATGGAATTGATTTCGGTTACTCCTTGCCTTTGCATACACAGCTCAAGACAGGAGAAATCGTTTCTAGTGATCCAATAAAGTCAGGGGCCATTCAGCTGGTAGAGCTTGATCCAGATCTTCGGTTAGATAATGAGGCGATGAATACAATAAAGACCGTTTACGAAGAAGTAAAAGATTATCTCTTGTTTAAGAGCTTAGACAAAGTAGACAGTAAGATTGATGATAAAACTCGCCAACGCTTAGCTTCCTTGTCTGATACAGTGAAGTCCGGTGAAACAGCTAAACTTCTTTATGAGCTATTGGCCTTTGCTTTTGAGGTCGAAGGCAAACCAGAGATCACGAGAGCCATTACCAAAAAAGAATTCTCATTATTTATGGGACGAGTAGAGCATATCCTAGAAACAGGACGACCCCGTATGCCAAAAACAGATTTTTACCATGGGAAGTTTGCCAGGATCGGTGAGTTACAAGAGCAAATCCTAGGAGAGCAAAAAACACCTATACAACACAACTTGGCAGATACGGGCGCGCCAGGGGACGAGATTCATTTTTTAGATGAGTAGCATATTCAATAAAACACCTAAAAATAGGTGTTTTTGCTTATAATATTGACAATTTATTATATACGTGGTAACAAAAGAGTGATCGGAGGTGCCTAATGAATGACACGGAACTTGCTATCGAGCGAGAGCGCGTCAAAGAGCGCTTCGTTCAAGTCCTTATCTACATGCAGGTAAAGATGCGCATGGGTAGATACGAGGTTTTGACACCGATTCAGGGCTTGATTAAGAGTTTGATCAAGCAACACAATGTACCGTCTTTCATCTTGCGAGACGCAGATATCCTTGCCGAGCTCGATCAACATCAGCTCGAGATTGTCTCCTTCGCCATCGAGCACTTGTATGGCGATCAATGTCCCAAGGTACCTATGACAGGCACGTGACAGTGCTCTCAGAAAACTATGCAGCCACCAGCTTAACAGCGCGGTGGCTTTCTTTTTGCTATACTGCGCGTATGCCTCCTTCTCCAGATCAAATTGATCGCGAACGTATCGGTACGGTAAAGCGCACACATGAACGTGCAGTCCTCAAGTCTGCTTTTGAAGAAGCGAAGGCTCGTTATGAGATCGCGCTCACGAGTAGTCTCACGGATCGTTCAACAGAGATTGCCAAGTATGATCTAGATATTGCACAAATGAACTTGGAGCTTTTTGAGTCAGAACATGATCCAACGGGCGCATGGAAGGGTGATCGTTTTGGTGGAGATATTGCAAAGATGTTTGAACATGATTTTATACAAGAAGATCATGGAATGCTTGTGCCAACCGAAGAGCTACAGCAAACACATCTGCTTACGATAAGCATGAATGAGCTTGATCGTCTTAATAAAGAAGGCGGGCATGCTTTGGGTGATGAAGGTATGAGCATGACCTATAAAGAGATTGCTTCTAAAGTCGAGGCTACCCTACATGGGATGCATCCAGATTTAACACCAGAAGAGCTAGCTTCAAACTATGATATCTATCGAACGGGTGGTAATGAATTTAGTGTTGTTGTCCGAAAGGTTCTCACACCTTTTGCGATGCAAGAGTTGGCAGCTCATTTTGCTACGGTGGATGCCGTGTCAGAAAAGTATGAAGGGATAGAAGCTCCAACGTTAGCAGCTAACCATGCGTCAATGAGCAAGGTTTACGAAATATTAAACAGCCTTCGACATGAAGATGGAATAGAGGATTTTAAAACATGGAGCAATAAAGATAAAACAAATTTAGCGGTGGACGTGGTAAAAGAAACCTTAAAATCTGACAATGACGTACGTAAAACATTGTTACGTCTTAATCGTTTAGAGGAGCTTTTACGCTCTGATGATGAGCCAAAGGCGCGTGCTTTTTATGATAACTATTTAAAAAAGGCCTTAGGAACACTGCTATCAGACAACCCTGAGGAGCCAGCGGATTTTGATGCAGCTAAAGCGACCTTTAGCCAAATGGGTGCGTTAGATGAGTCTTGGGCAATACAATGGGGGGAGCAAAAATCACAAATCGCTATTGACGAAGGTTGTAAATTGTTGCGTCACAAAGGAGAAGAGGCACGTTCTGGCGAAGCAAATCTGCAAGCAGCAACGGTACAAAAAATAAAGCAACGTTATTTTGAATCCATGCCAAAATACGGGCCGCGTCAAAAAAATGAAGCGGAGTTTGTCGCGCCTCTTGCTACAGAAGGCTTAAAAATCCTTTTAAATAAACAACAGCAGGCAGAAGAAGCGCAGAAAGCCTATGAACAAGAATCAGGTGTTATAGAGGGCAAGAAAGCAGAGGTCGTTGATTTGGATTACCGTATAGAGGCTGCTCGTCGTGATACGTTAACCGGTCTTGAGCTACGTGGCGTTTTGTTTGCTGATATGGAAGATGCCATCAAACGCAATGAGTCTATGTCGACGTTATTTATTGATATGGCATTCTTAAAATACTTTGATAAGGTTGGTGGTTCTTCGGTGGGGGATATGGCAATTAAAAAAGCTGCAGAAATTTTAGATACAGTTACACGCGATCCAGAAATCAAAGAAAAATATCCAAACGCCAAGATCAAGGCCTATCGTTATGCTGGTGATGAATTTGTCGTTTCGGTAGAAGGCTCTGTTTCTGGCATCGCTGAAGAGCTTCAGAATCTCATTTTGCAAAAAGCAGAAAGCGCGGGCTCCGTGCCAAGCTCCGTTTCGAAAAATCCTGCGTATACCCCTGAGCGTATTTCTTTTAATATCGGCACTTCTTATGCAGAAAGCGCATCATCACTTGAGTCACAAGTAGTAGATTTAGGCTTACCTTTGCACGGAGAGCCCGGTTCGCCAGAACGTGTAAATCATCTTGCCGAATATGCGATTCGTTTTGCGGATAAAGAAATTGAAATCACTAAGGCGATGGATCGTTATGAATTGTTAATCGCTCTCATTCTTGGACGTGGCGAAAACGATCCTCACGTTGAGCAAATGATGATCTATTCACAAAAAGCGATAGCAGGAAAAGAAGGAGAGGCTTTGGTAAGAGGGTGGGCACAATCACTCATGGCAGCTCAACCGAGTGAATATGCTGCCATCAATAAAGCGGCAAATTTAGATCTTTTGGATTTTACCTTGAGAATGCAAGAAAAGGCCTTGGAGCAAAAAAATGAACGTGATCAAGCAATAGAGCGGCGTATCGAGAATCATATCCGATCACAGTATCTTGAACGACGTATCGAGCAGCTTCAAAGCCGTCTTTCGAGCTTAGAAGAAAAACTACAGCAAGCTCAAGAAATGAACGAAAAAGATCGTAAGAACCATGATCGTGAAATCGCTCTTTACAAAGAAGAGCTAGAAGAATTACAAAATATCAAGCAGCAATTTACTTAGTTCATTGCAATGTTGTATACGATAAACTATGATTTCAGCATATGTCCGCAATGAATTTTGAAGGGGTGTCACCTGTGCAAGAGCCACCAAAACGGTTAAAGCCTGAAACGATTGATCCTGATAAGCCTGAAAGTGCCTATCAGAATCCAGAATTTGCAGCACAGGCAAAGAGTATTCAGGAGGCCGCCGCAAAAGGTGAGCTAGAAGATAAGATTATGCAGCACGCGTTACAAGAAGCGATTAAGGCTGGTGATTTTGCGATGATTGACCGCATCACAAGCGGTACCATTGGTAAGTCTGGAGAAGACGGCGAGGGAGGTCATAATCCGATCGAGCTAGTACCAATTGAGCAGCAAGTCGAGAGTTCGGTTGATCAAGCTGGTGAGGCGACACCATTGGTACGTCCAGATGAGATGTTTTCAGCTAATAATACCGAGAGTCCTTCTGCGCTGGTGGAGCTCTCCACTTTATTAGAAGGTGAGGAGCCGGTAAAGCCAAAAGCTCCAAAACAAACAGGTATTTCACGTTTAAAAGGAATCTTCGGTGGGTAAGGGGGTTTATCTTGACCATTTGATGTGTTTCAGTTAATCTTCTCCTCGTTCGGAATAGTTTCACCTGCCGGCGTAGCTCAGCTGGTTAGAGCAGCGGTTTTGTAAACCGCAGGTCGTCGGTTCGAATCCGACCGCCGGCTCCACGCTCGTTTTTCGCCTAAAGCGAAAAAACAGGACCCGGTGCAGGCAAGAATCACTGTTTCAATAAACACAAGCATATGTCCCAAGACAATTTGATCAAACTTGAGTGCACCGATTGTAAAAAGGTGAACTATCACTCAACCAAAAACAAGAAGCTGAAAACGCGTCTTGAGCTTAAGAAGTTCTGCAAAAACTGCAAAACAAATAAGCCACACAAAGAAACCAAATAAGATCATGGTTTTCAACGCCCGCTTTATGCGGGCGTTGTTTTTGTTTTTCGTTGACTTGCATTTACATCGTTAAACCTCTAGCCTTTACCCATGATAAAGCCTCACGACTACCTCACAGGCCAAGATTTCTATCGTTTTTATCAGTGTCCGCATTGGCCCTATTGGGAGCGTTTTGGTGATCCAAATTTACGTCGTCCACTTTCTGAGTCTGAAGAGCAACGTTTAGCGGACGGTCTCGCTCATGAACAAAATATTGTCACAAAAATCTACGGGAGCTTTGATGAGATAGAAACAAAAAACGTTGATGACGCATTTGCGCAAACAGTTGTGCTCATGAAACAAGGGGCGCCAGTTATTTATCAAGCGTGTTTAAAAGACGGAGAATGGGTAGGCCGACCAGATATTCTCGAAAAGCGTCCCGGTAAGAGTGAACTTGGTGATTGGTACTATGTTCCTGTTGAGGTAAAACGTGCGCATGAACTCAAAAAAGAGCATATGGCTCAGCTTACGTTTTATGCCGTTTTATTGGAGCGTGTTCAGGGGGCATTTCCTCCAGACCCAGCGATTTTAAATGCAGATGGTGAGCGTATTCCGTTTCGGGCATCGTCAAGCCTTACAGACTTTTATGACATTGTAGAACAGATCGAGCGTATGCGCGCAGGAGAATGCCCTGATCCTGTCTATCGCAAATCCTGTATGGACGTTTCTCCATGGGGAGCGGCATGTGAGCATCTCGCAAAATCCACCAATGATATCGCGCTTCTTTATAATGTTGATGTACGAAAGTTAAAAGCATTACGTTCTTTTGGTGTAAGGACGGTTGATGATGCCGCTACCATGGATCTTTTAAAACTTGAAGGTCAGGCCCCGGGACTTACCCAGCGCGCATTAGAATCAGTCCAGCGCCAAGCGCGTTCTGTGATGACGAGCTCGGTCTTTATTCGCGAGCCCTTTATTGATGAGTTACGTGGACTCGAAATTCATTTTGATATCGAAAGTCACCCTCCAACAGATACGGACTATCTCTATGGTTTTTGGATTCCGTCTGAACAAAAGTATCTTTCTTTTGTTGCAAGATCACCAGAAGAAGAGGGCAAGATGTGGCAGGAATTTTTAGCCTGGCTGGAAACGCTACCAAGCGAATATACGATTTACCACTATGCGCCCTATGAGGTTCATAGATTACGTCTCTTATCGCGTCGTTATCATACCGAAGAAAATCCGTGGCTCTTAAAATTTGTCGCAAGTATGATTGATCTAAAGGACATTGTTTCAAATCATCTTGTTTTTCCGCTGCCATTTTATAGCTTAAAGGCAATCGGAAAATTTTTGGGTTTTGCTTGGGACGGCGAGGTACATTCTGGTGGAGAGTCTGTGCTTGCTTATGATCGATGGATAGAAAAAGGCGATGAACAAATCTTGCAGTCGATTATCCAATATAATCGTGCTGATGTTCGCGCTACGGCTCACTTACTTCATTGGATTCGTGGTTATGCGATGGAAGTGAATACTTATGAACCGCCATATCCGTGGCAATCTTAAACGTGTTATGATTTAGATCTTATGAAGAAGATATTGATGGGTTTTTTTCTTGTCGTCTCATGTATTGCTGAGCCTGCTTTTGCGCAGTCGACAACAACAACGGCAACAACCACGCAAGAAGTTGCACCAACGGCCGAAATTCAAGCACAAGAAACGGCTATAGCGGCCACCTCAGAACAATCGATTACGGATCAAGCCGGTCAATATGAGCGTGCTTCTATTGAAAGTGTTCGTACGGCACTTAATCCAACCGAGGTTGGAGGTGAGCAAACAACCGTTTTTCAAGTAACGTTTTTATCAGGCCCACTCAAAGGTCAACTAAGAGATATTTCCTCCGATCTTTCGAGCAATCCTTACGCTCTACAGCCAAAAAAAGGAGACAAGGTCGTTATCATGATGCAACGGTCAGGTGATGATTGGAATCTTTATATTGAAGGATTTGACCGACGAACAGCAATGATTTGGTTGGTTGTTTTATTCGTGTTAATGCTTGTTGTGTTATCGGGTTGGCAGGGTTTTAAGACGGCGCTTTCTATTGCGCTTTCTATTGCGATGATCGGTTACCTACTCATTCCAGCCTTTTTAGCAGGGATGAATCCGGTGCCAGTTGCTATTGTATTAGCCGGAATATTTACCTTGCTTTCTACGGGGCTTACGTCGGGATGGAATCGTAAAGCGTTGATTACCTCGGTAGGTACCATGGGAGGTGCACTTGTTGCTTATGCGATCTCCCTCTTTTTTGCAGACTGGGCAAATATTAGCGGTCTCTCAACCGAAGACGATCGACTCTTCTTTAATAAAAATCCGATGCTCAATCCACGTGGGTTGATGTTTGCTGGTATCATTATCGCTTCTGCTGGTGTTGTTGAAGATGTCGCTGTGTCTATTGTTTCTGGTATTAGCGAAGTAAAGCGACATAGTCCACGCGCTACCAAAGCCCAGCTCTTTACCTCAGGGATGGTGGTAGGAAAAGATCATATGAGCGCTCTCGCTAATACGCTTGTCTATGCATATGTTGGTTCTTCGCTTTCTACATTGCTGCTCTACAAACAATTTGGTGGATCATGGCTCAAGTTTATCAACTTTGACTCGGTGGTTGATGAGGTATTGCGCTCACTCGCTGGTACCATCGGTCTTATCTTTACCGTTCCTATTACTGCCTTTCTTGCGGCTTGGTTCATGTCGAATGAAATGGCCGCCGAGGGTGACACGAGCCATCACGGACATAAGCATTAAAGAGGCTTTACCCTCCTCTGCGCTTTGCTAGAGTATCCCTTTTCACTTCGTGAAAGGGAGGATATCGATTGTTCCTTATGTTTATCTCTAAAAGAGATAAACGGATAAAAAATACATTCGGTTAACCTAATCCCCTTTTTCACGAAGTGAAAGAGGTGCCGAGCAACGCGATGGCGGAGAAAGCCTCATGGTGCTATGCTTTTGGCAATTATGAAAAAGCATTTGATTATTACTGTTTGTATTGTTTTGTTAGCAATTTTACTTTGTGTAGTAGGTTATGCCTGGTCGCTCGGAACGGTCGATACCGTTGCACCGCTTACGACGCATATCGAAGTACTAAAAGGTACGGCGGAGTTAAAAAAGAGTAATGCCGATAAAGCTATTTCGGTAACGGGCACCTCTACGGTTTTAGAAGTGGGCGACACAGTAAAGGCCGGTGAAGATTCTCAGGTTGAGGTTGTTTGGGGAGACCAAGGCGTCACACGTTTAGAGAATGGTTCTGAGATTGTGATAGAAAGCGCACCAGATTTTCAGAGCGAAGAGACGGCGGCTATTTCAATTAAGCTCACCGCGGGTCGTATTTGGAGTCGTATGGTAAAGGTTTTAGATCTCGATAAGCCAATGCAAGTAAGAGCGGGCGATGTCGTGGCTACGGTTCGTGGTACGACCTATGGCGTTGCACTAGAGGGTGACGACACCATGATCGTGGTTGATGAATCCGTCGTTTCGTATGCGAGAGACAACGAAAACGAAACCATGGTAGCAGATCTACAAGCGGCCTTTGTTGGTGATGGAGGAAAAACAGACGTAATTGAATCTGCAGAACAAAATGCTTGGCGTCTTGAGCAACAGCAAAATGATTTTCGTTTTGATCAGCGCTATGCAGAATGGATGTTTAAGCGTGAGACAAAACAATCACAGCGCATAAAAAATGCCCCAAGAGCTTTGATTAATCTTGGCGAAAGAATGCGTTTAGCTACGGCTGGTTCAAAGAAAAAATCTGAGTTAGCCGCTTCTTATGCAAGGCGTTCGGTGGCTCTCGCAATCGTTGATCCAACAAAAGCAGATGCTGCAATGAATGCCATGATGGCTCGCATGGATAAAGCTGATAAGAACGGTAAAAAAGTGGCTCGTGAGTTAAATGCGATGCAAAGCTTTATGAATCGCACAAACTTAGACGGTCCTAAAGACTTTGGTGTGCGAACACCGTCTGCGTCACTCATGAAAAAAATGCGCACACAACGCAAGTCACTCGCAAAACTTGATATAGATCAGTTGTATCGTGAAACGTTGGATATTGATGAGGATATCGACCAGCTACTCTACATGTCGGATGATCGTCGTGACGCAGATATTACCATCGCGAGCTTACTTGAGCGTATCGATACCATCGATAGCGCAATCAAAAAAGTAAAAGACCCAAAGGCAAAAGAGTTGGAGAAGAAGCTGGCAGCATTACGTAAGCGTTTGGAGCGATGGTTTGATATAAAAGCATCAAAACCAAAAAAAGAAGATGACAAAAAAAAGGATGAGGTAACTATCGAAGAACCAAAAGATATTCCAGGTATTCCAGGCAGCAAGCCAACCACCATCAAACCTCCAAAAGAAACAACAAATGAACCAGTGCCTGCAACGCGTATTTATCAGCGCTTAGAATTAGTTCCTACGCCTTCGTCGTTAACGCTAAGCGAACGCACAACGGTACGCGCATTCGGTATTCGTCCAGATGGTGCTGTTGATGATATTACGTCACAGGTGCGTTTTGCTCCAAGGTATTCGGGTGATGGCGTTTTTGTAGGAAATGTATTTAAGCCAGCGATTACAGGTATTATTAGTTTGAACGGTACCTTTGTAGATCCGCAAGGGGCACGTACAGCGGCCGTAAGTATATCGGTCACGGATGGTGCTACGGCTATTAATCCAAACGAATTGGTGTCAGTTGCTCTTGTTACGACGAGTCCAACAAATGTTTCTTGTGGGGTAACGATCCCATTTAAAGTTATTGGTACCTATGGTGATGGCACAAAACAGGATGTAACGGTAAAAGCATCGTATGCTACTAGCGATAGCAAACTCGCCTACGTCGGTGATGCAAAAGTCAGTGTGTTTTGTCCTATAGAGACATCGACAGCAACCATTACCGCCCGCGTAACTGAAGGAGCAGTAACGAAATCGGGGAGTATGATGATTACAGTGACTCCTGATCCTATCAGTAATACAGGTAGACCAAATGGGAATAATTACCCATTTACCTATGTGCCATAAAGAGAAGTAAAATCATGTATAAAAATTCCTCCCGGTACGAGTAAGTCAGATGACTCATTCGTACCGGGAGGTTTTTGTTGCTCAAGCGTTACCGCGAGCAACCGGAAAGGTTGTAGTAGGGCACCCCTTCGCCGTCGTGCCGTTGGGCATTGGCGAAGTTGAAGCCGTCTGGGCAGGTGACATCCTGCCCACAGTTGAGCGCGCGCCGTGCGCTCGCACGAGCAGGTGCATGTTCGAGGTTGAGGCTCGAAGTGCACGCATCAGGTGCGGCGATGGGCGTCGCTTGAGGAGGCGTCTCGCAAGACGGACCTTCGCAAGGCTCAGCATTTTGAGTCTCGCTGGGGTTGTCTACTAGTAGTTGCGACGGCTCCTCGACCGGGCTTTGGGAGAACTCGAACGAGTTCTTCCAAATTCCGACAAAGCACAAGATCGCGATCGTGAGCATGATCAGGTGCCAGACATGCGCCGCACACCAGTTCTTGATGCGCCTCACGTAGACGTTCTCGTTCGCCATCTTGTTACGGATGACTTGAGGTACGTAGGCCTCCTGAGTCTCAGCTTCGGCGCGAGCCACTTGCTCAGGGGTGCTCACTGCACCGACCTGAGGTTCGACGGTCACCACGGGAGGCGTCGGAACCGGAGTGGAGGCTGTTGCCGTCACGGGTTCCGGGGTTGCTACCGAAGCCGTCACAGCGGGGGCCGCGACGGCTTCTAGCTTCTCAGTTTCGACTGCATTCGTCGCATTGTTTGCGTCGACATGCGACACGAGCTCGGCGAGCTCGTCGTCTTGTAGCGATACGCTCGGTATCACTACCTGAGGCTTCGGAGCCTCAGGATTCTTGGGGCGCCGAATCCTTGGCGCCTTGGCCACGGGCGGAGCCGCCGCCGCTTCCTTCGCCTTTTCGGGTTCAGGTGTCTTGGAGGTAGCTTCCTTGGGTGTGCTGGGCTTTCCGATTTTTGAAAGGTCCATTCTCTCTCCTTTTGAGGCCTTTTTGGCCGAAAGTGGTTTATCCTACGGCTTTGTAGGACAGGTAATTATCCCATATTTTGACATTTTTGTCAATGTGTCGATTGTCATTATTACTGACAGTGGTACGAAAATAGAGTACTATGCCGATATGGTGATAAAACCCGTAGTTTTAGCGATTATAGACGGTTTTGGGATAGCGCCTCCGGCAGAAGGCAATGCTATTACTGATGCGAATATGCCGGTTTTTCGGAGGTTGGTAGAAAGCTATCCTGCAATGACCGTACATGGCTCAGGGGGTGCTGTAGGGCTTTCTTGGGGAGAAATGGGCAACTCTGAAGTGGGCCATATTACGATTGGTGCAGGCCGTATTTTTTATCAGAGTTTGCCCCGTATCAATCTTTCGATTGAGTCGGGTGAGTTTTTTACGAATCCTGCCTTTCGCAAAGCATCCGCCGCTGTTCGGGCGAGTGGTGGTACTTTGCATCTGATGGGGCTTGTGTCAGCTGGTGGTGTTCATGCAGCTCAAGAGCATCTGCATGCATTATTAGATTTCTGTAAAAGAGAAAAAATAGACAAAGTAGCAGTACATGCTTTTTTAGATGGTCGTGATACGCAATACAATTCTGCTGCAGGTTTTTTAGAGACATTAGATACGATGTTTAAAACGTATGGCGTTGGTAAGCTTGCGACACTTGCTGGGCGTTTTTATGCGATGGATCGAGATAATCACTGGGAGCGTATCGAGCTTGCTTATCGGGCTATTGTTGAGGGTCAAGGTCCGACAGCAAGCACTTGGCGAGAAGCGATTGACGCGTCCTATGCAAAAGAAATTTTTGATGAGCAATTTGTTCCGACGGTGCTTTTAGAAAAAAAGAAACCGGTGGCAACGATTCAAGAAGGCGACGCAGTGATCTTTTTTAACTTTCGTCCAGATCGTGCCCGTCAATTAACAAAAGCGATCGTTTTGCCGGCATTTACTGGCTTTGAACGAACCTACCTGAAGCAACTTACCTTTGTGTCGATGACAGAGTACGAAAAAGGTCTGCCACTAGAAGTTGCCTTTCCACCACAACTTATTGAGACATGTTTAGCAAAGGTCATCGCTGATGCCGGGATGAAACAATTACATATTGCCGAAACAGAAAAATATGCCCATGTTACGTTTTTCTTAAATGGCATGAAAGAAGACGCCTTTGCAGGCGAAGAGCGAGTTATTGTTCCATCGCCACGTGTATCAAGCTATGACGAGGTTCCAGAAATGTCCGCTTTTGTTATCGCGGAACGTGTTGTAAAAGAATTGGCTGCAGGTAACTTTGATTTTATCGTACTCAATTTCGCAAACCCAGATATGGTAGGGCATACGGGTAATCTAGAAGCGACGGTAAAAGCCTGTGAAGCCGTTGATAAAGCGATCGGTATGATTGCCGACGCAGTATTAGCAGTAAACGGAGCGATGATTATCACAGCAGATCATGGCAATGCAGAAGAGGTCAAAAATCTCATTACGGGAGATATGGATAAAGAGCATTCTACAAACCCTGTGCCTTGTCTTATTGTGGCAAAATCATTAGAAGGGCTAAAAGCGCCAAGTGGAGATGTGATTGGTGGGGATCTTTCCTTAAATCCACCTGTTGGGATGTTGGCAGATATTGCGCCTACTGTTTTAAAATTACTTGGTATCGATCAACCGCCTGACATGACAGGTCAACCGCTCGTATAGTAGGGTGTTGGAGCTCATTCACTAGGAGGATGAATGCAGGCAATTCGGTTATTCGTTCTTTTTTCGTTTATCACCTCATTAGCCATCGCTGCTATTGTTGTTGAATACGTGCCATTTTTGCTGGAGATTGGTTTCAGTCTTTCTGAAGTGGCGCTCCTTGGTCTCGGCTATAGTATCTTGATTGCCTTTATCGAAGTGCCGTCGGGTATTTTTGCAGACATCTATGGGTGTAAACGAGCTGTGCAATTGAGCCAGACGATCTATTGCTGCGGTATTTGTTTCTATGGCTTAGCAAGTAGCCGATACTACGTCTTCATTGCCGTTCCAGTAACAGCTTTAAGTTTTGCACTCCAAAGTGGGGCGAGACAAGCCTGGATGGTTAGCCAATTGTCTATTGATACGCATCCAACAATCGTGAGGCGTGCCTTCGCTGATTCTGCACTAGCATCACAATGCGGAGCGATCTTAGCTCCAATGCTTGCTTCTGCCGTTAAAACGCAATGGTCTCTCAATTGTTTTTTTCTGTCTGGAATTCTATCGACTGTCGCTCTTTGCGTAACAGTTTTTTGGAGCAATGACACGCCGAAACATCGAGAGCGAAGAGGATGGAAGACGGTATTTCACGAAGGAAGCAAGGTTGCTTTACGATATCCACTCCTGCGCTGGCTCGGATGGTTATCCTTGGTCTTCTCACTTCTATCGGTCATCACCAATCTTTGGTCACCGGTTTTACGTGAATCATCTTGGGACCTTGATGGTTACTGGGTATGGTTCGCAATGCAGCTCGGGTTAATGATTGGTTCGGTTGCTTATAGATTGTTGCCGAGCGACCAGGCCCCGCTTGCTATGGTCATTGCCTTGGCTATTGTTGGGCTCAGTCTTATGCAAGCGGTACGTACGCCTGATACGATTTGGGTAGGATTGCTTATGGTGATGCAGATGGCACGAGCCTTCTTTCAGATAGCACGTGATCATCTCGTTCAAATAACAGCACCAAAAGAAGTTCGTGTTACGGCCGCATCGTGGATATCTCTTACGAGCCAGGTCGGTACTATGCTTGTTCTTGGTGGTATGAGTATAGCGATGATGCAATGCGTTAACTCCTATGATGCAATGAGTGTTACTTGGATGCCCGCAGGTTTCGTTCTCTGTGTGAGTTCGGTATTCTTTTATCTTCGCTATCGATCAAGACGATCGCTATGGTGAGCCTCGTGTCTTGTGCACGGGGTTTTTTATTGGACGAAGTAATGTTTACACGCCATGATTTAGCTATGCGTCAGTATAAAGAAGTATTAAAACGTTTAAGGTCGCGTTATACAGATCCAGCGATGATTGATTTTGGTAATGCAGAAGACACGCTGATTGCAACCTTATTATCAGCACGAACAACGGATGTTCAGGTAGTAAAAATCTATCCAACATTACGTAAAGCATTTCCGACATTAACAGATTTTGCAAATGCTCCATTAAGCCAAATCGAAAAAAAACTTTCAACTATCGGACTCTATCGTCAAAAGGCAAAAGCCATAAAAGAGCTTTCTCGTATTCTGCTTGAGCGCTACGGTGGACATGTCCCAAAAACGATGGAAGAACTCGTCACATTGCCGGGTGTTGGTCGTAAAACTGCGAGCTGTGTATTGGCTTACGCGTATAATATCCCAGCAATTGCTGTAGACACGCATGTCTTTCGTATAGCAAAGCGCTTAGGTTGGGCAAAAGGCAAAGATGCACTCGCTGTAGAAAAAGAATTGCGTCAAAGTGTGCCAGAAGAGTTTTGGATCGCTATCAATCGCGCATTTGTACCTTTTGGACGCGAATATTGTAAGCCGAGTAAGCCAAAATGCTATGAATGTCCTGTGAGGGACTATTGCCCCTATCCACAGAAGACAAAGACCCCACCCTCAAGTACACTGAGGTCATGATAAGTGATTTACAGATCGTGATTGCTCTCCAATCATTTGTTACGGTCTTGCCTGGCGGGCGCTCTATCGCTGCTTTTTGTGCGCAATGGCTCATGTATGTATTTATCGGTTTTACGGTCTTTTTTTTCGTTAGAGAAAAGCCGTGAGCAAAAAGAGGGATACTATGAAGCAATAGTATCCGCACTGATAGCCTTTGGAATAACGTACGTTGTTGGTCATTGGTTTATGCGAGTAAGGCCATTTATTGCTTTTCCTAGTCTGGTCATACCATTTATCGACACTCCATTAACGCTATATAGTATGCCGTCAGGTCATGCGACATTCGCTTTTGCGCTTGCAGCATCATTATCTTATGTACAACGCAAGCTAACACCAGCCGTATTTACAATAGCTTTCTTGATTGCGATCGGTAGAGTGGCTGTTGGCGTACACTACCCCAGTGATATTATCGTGGGCGCTATGATTGGTATGGCAACGGCTCTTGTTTTACATAGCGTCACACAAAAGTATTTTCATAAACATTCGCATTTTGCCAAAAAATAACAACTCCTATGATACGCAAATGGTTTTTCTTTTTTGTTGTCCTGGTAATTATCGGTTCGGGCTACTATGCCTATGACCAAAAACAACAAGCCGCAGAGCGTGCACGTCTTGCAGCATTACAAAATAAACGCGAAGAAATCACTTTGCGACTCATCGAAGGCTGGACCGTCGATGAAATCGCAACTTACGTAGAAGAAAAGAGTGATATTTCTGCAATCGATTCAAAAGCATTGATTGGCGCATCTGTAGACCGTTTACCAATGGCTGCATCATGGCGTGATAAGTATTCATTTTTAAAAAGCGTGCCGGCTAATCGGTCATTAGAGGGTTATCTCTACCCAGACACATACCGTGTATGGAAGGATCAAATGCCAAAAGCGCTTTTTGATAAACAACTCACTGAATTTGAACAAAAATTTGGTGATACGGTTATTGGCTCGCAAAGCGCACCATTAAAAACGCTTGATGATGTTGTTATTCTTGCTTCGATTGTTGAAGCAGAAGTTACGGCGAATACAGATCGTGCCATTGTCGCAGGAATCTTTTTAAATCGTTTGCGTATCGGGATGGCCTTGCAAACAGATGCTTCGCTCTCGTATCTCCATGGCTCAAATCGTGCGCAAGCAACGGCAGCTGATCTTGCTTCTGATTCGCTTTATAATACCTATAAACATCCGGGCTTGCCTCCGGGTCCTGTTGGCAATCCTGGAGAGGCATCCATTAAAGCCGTGCTCAATCCCACAAAAACGGATTATTTCTATTTTTTAACGGATAAAAATGGCAAGGTGTATTACGCAAAAACATTGGCAGAGCACGCGGCAAACCGTGCTAAGGCAGGGATCTAGACTTTGTGATATTGTCTTGTCATGACATTGTCACAGAATACACGGATGGTCCCTATAGATTATGCAAAAGCCCTCAATCAAGAGCAATTAGACGTTGTTCTTCATGGTGATGGGCCTTGTCTTGTATTAGCGGGTGCAGGTTCTGGTAAAACGCGTACCTTAACGTATCGCGTTGCTTATTTGATCGAGAAGGGGGTATTACCAGAAGAGATCTTACTTTTAACATTTACCAACAAAGCCGCTCGCGAAATGATTGAGCGCGTCGAAGGTGTACTTGGTGATCGTGCGCGTGGTATTTGGGGTGGAACCTTTCATTCGATTGGTTCAAGATTTTTGCGCATGTATGCCGAGGTGCTTGGTTATAATCGATCCTTTTCTATCTTGGATGCTGATGACGCAAAAGATCTCATTAAGGCAGTCATGAAGGATGCAAATATTGATACAAAAGATAAGCGCTTTCCTTCAAAAAATGTGGTGTCTGATATTATTTCGTATGATCGAAATACCCAAAAACCATTTGCTGAGGTGGTAGAGATGAAGCATCCACATTTTTTGCATTGCCTAAAACAGCTAGAAGAAATCGCGGCGCAATATCATTTACGAAAACGTGAGGCAAATGTGATGGACTTTGATGACCTACTCACCAATGTCGCTGGTCTTCTAGAGGATCCGATTCATGGTGAACGTCTTAGTGAGCGGTTTAAGTATGTGCTCGTTGATGAGTACCAAGATACAAATACCGTCCAAGCGCGTATTGTAAAAGCGATATCGAGAGTTCACGCTAATGTGATAGCCGTTGGTGACGATGCGCAATCTATTTACGGGTTTCGAGGGGCAGATGTAAAAAATATTCTAGCGTTTCCAAAGATTTGGAACGGGGCAAAAACCTTTAAATTGCTCACAAATTATCGTTCTACACCTGAGATTTTAGATCTCGCGAATGCCTCGCTTGAACACAATATTGATCAGTTTCAAAAAGACCTCACCGCCCTCAAAGACCACGGCGCAAAGCCTGTACTCGTTTCGTGTTCATCCGCCAATCAAGAAGCAAAGCATATAGCTGACGAAATCCTAAAACAACGTAAGCAGGGGACAGATCTCGCGAATATCGCCGTACTCTTCGCTCGAGTGCACACTCACAGACATTAGAATTTGAACTCATACGTCGCGATATCCCGTACGAATATCGAGGCGGGCAAAAGTTTTTTGAGCGTGCACACATCAAAGACGTGCTTTGCTTTTTACGCGTCATAAATAATCCTAAAGACGAAGTCGCTTGGTTACGTATTTTAGGGTTACAAGTCGGGATCGGAGCGACAACCGCAGCAACACTCGTCCAACAACTGAAAACATTTGATACGGTAACCGACGCACTGCTACCAGGCGCACCCATTCGCGTCCCTTCTCGTGGCAAATCTGGATTTGATGAATTAGTAACGATACTAAAAGAAGTACAGTCACAAGTATTATTGCCTTCAGTACTTATCCGAACAGTCACTAGCTCAACCTATCAGGACTATCTAGAACGAGAATATCCAAATTACCGCGAACGCTTAGAAGATCTTGAACAACTCGCTTCTTTTGCGGAGAGCTATGAAACATTAGACGCCTTTTTGGCTGACATTGCTCTGTATGACGAAGTTGTCGCCACACGCGAGCAGGCACAACGTCCAAATGAGGAGCGTATGATTCTTTCTACTATCCATCAAGCAAAAGGACTCGAGTGGGATACGGTCTTTATTATCCATCTAACGGATCAGTCATTTCCGAGTGCAAGAGCACTTTCGTCAGAAGAAGGTATCGAAGAAGAACGTCGATTGTTTTACGTTGCAGTAACACGCGCACGTCGCATGTTGTATCTCACGTATCCAATGACCATGGGTTATGACGCGCTCTCGTTTTGTCAGCCGTCTACATTTCTAGAAGAGGTCTCCTCTCGCTTATTTGATAAACGCGAATTACGAGAAGGACGATTTGCTGCTGGCCCGCGTTCTTCAACAGCATTTACAGACTCTTATGATGAAGGGGATGGTTTTGCAGAAGATGACGTTATTCAACTTGATGGTTTTGGCGAAAAGCGTCCTTCTTGGAGAGCCAAACCTTCAAAAGAGTCACAAGCGACCACAACGCTCTGGAAGAAAAAGGATTCTAGCCCCGAAAAGACCCCTAGTAAATCATTCTTACGCTCTATTGAGGATCTTTGACGTCTACGCTAAGGTCGGGCCATATGGCCTGGGCACGGGTGAGCGGACCTGGAGATTCGGATGCAGTTTGTGACGCGATAGCGGCTGCCATTGCTGAAGAATACTTGCGACGCGATAGCGGCGCGCTTTTGGATATCCACGTCACAGGTGGTCATGGAGCCCTGTTTGTCACCGGAAACGTATCATCAACAGCCGATTTTGATGTCTCTTCTATTATTCGTCGAGAGCTAGGCAAGATCGACCCTACGCTTCAAGCCGAACCTTTTATTACATTAGAGCCGATGCCGGAGCCCCGAGCCTTTGGCGGAGCTGAGCCATGGACGGCAATGAGTGCCGCCTCGTCGGCATCAGAGTTACTTCTACCCGATACACAAGGATTTGCTATTGCGTGTGTACGAGCGCTTGAGCAAAAAAGACAACAAGATCCTGACTGGTATTGGCTCACCTCGGATTACGCCATCGCCGTAACAGACGAAAAAGACAAGCGACGTGTACAGGCAAACGTGATCCATTCTGACGGTGTCACTGCAGATGAAGTGCGTGTGAGATTCGCAGCGCTCTTATCAAATATCTCTTCCCAAAAAGTGTTAGACGTTGAAGTCTTATGTCAGCAAGGGGTGCACAGTCTCATGAGACGAGTAGGTGCCTCGCGTAATCATCGAGCTTATTCGTATGCGCGCATGCCAAATGTCTTGCAAGGATGTGGTCGAGAATTGTCACATCCGACAAATCTAGGACAGTGGTATGCACGAGCGATCGCAAGAGAATTGCTTAAATCTCAGCAATTAGAATCCGTAGCGATTGAGCTAGATTGGTATCCTCACGAATCAAAACCAAGAGCTGTTCGTGCCATTGATCAAGCTGGTCGTGACCTCGCTACGCTCGTTGACCTTGATAGATGTGATCTCGCTCGACCACCAACAGGCTGGGATGATCCTTCGCTTCTATTAAAAAGTGAGCAATTCACCTATACCGTAGACGAAGTATTGCCTTGGGAGCGTTAGCTTTGTATCGTATGTGTCTATGAAACGATCCGCACCTCTTATCACCACCGCAGCCATCCTCACTCTTATGGGTGCTGGCTGTAACAAATCTACTGGCGCTCCCGAAAACGCTCTCAATCTTCAATACGGTCAAAACCCACCAACAAATACTCCTGTTGATACATACGCAACTTCTGGCGCAAACAGCGAAACCCCAGAAGCCGTCACAACGTCATCAACTTCATCCACAGCTCCTACAAAACCTATGACTTACGCATTTCCTGGTATTCTCTCAAAAGAAGAAGCAAACAAAAAGTTCGTATTAAAACAAATCTTGGCGATATCGTTGTTCAAACCGATGTCGACATGGGTCCACGTGCGGCATCCAACTTTGTCTATCTCGCAAAAGAAGGTTTCTATAATGGCACTATTTTTCATCGCGTTATCCCTGGTTTCATGATTCAAGGTGGTGACCCAACAGGCACAGGTATGGGTGGTCCTGGTTATAAATTTGATAATGATCCAACGAGTGAACCTGTGTATAAGAAAGGTTTCATTGCTATGGCAAATGCAGGACGCAATACCAATGGTTCACAATTCTTTATCATGGTAGCGGATTACCCACTTCCTCCTGATTACTCCATCTTTGGTAAGGTGATTGAAGGGCAAGATATCGCAGACAAGATCTCTGGTGTAGATCGCAGCGGCTCTGATCGTCCGTATCAAGAAGTGAAGATGATTGAAGTCACCGTTGAATAAAAAAAAATCTCCGCTTAGGCGGAGATTTTTGTGGTAGAATAGCGACGATGTCAACATTAAAAAATGAGATTATTACTGATTCAGTGAGTAACCGAGAATCACTTGCTTATATTTGGATGCTTTTTAATAAATATCCTTTGGGGTGGTTTTTCGTGATGATCGGTGTATTTATGTCTCGTGCTGGCTTAATTGGTGTTATGTATGCCTTTAAGCTCGCTATTGATGCTGCAGTCATTGGTGATGAGCAGGGAATGATATTTTGGTTTATTAGTTGTGGGTTTATCTATATTGGTTTTCATGTCGGAAACCGGATTCGCGATTATGCAGGAGAAAGAACAGAGGATAGAACAAAGTACCTTGCCGAAAAAGAGGCAATGGAGATTTTGGTAAGTAAGGATGCTTCATTCTATGAAAATCGTTTTACAGGGACGTTATCTCGATCGGTAAATGGACTCGGCGGTTTATTTGCAAATATTAACTCTCAAATCATTTGGAATATCCTTCCATTCGTTTTTAGTCTTCTTCTTGGATTGGTGGCAGTTTGGTCGGTAGGATCATCTTTTGCCCTAGTGATAGCTATTTGGGTTGTGCTCTTTAGCGTTGTCCAGATTAAGTTGTATGAACGTGCGCGTAAAATATATTCAGATAAACGTGAGACTGCTGATCAGCTTCTGTCTGGGGCTGTCACCGATACGTTTACCAATGTGCAGACTGTGACGTTATTTGGTAGCGCAAAACGTGAGATTGATGGTTATGATAAGGCGGCAAAAAATTTATTAACGAGTGCGCTCAATGAAACACGGGGATATACTCAAATCTCCTCGACGGCAAGTTTGCTTGGTATTATCCTATATATCTTGGTTACGGTACTCATGTTTTTTGGATGGAGAGACGGTAGACTCACTCCTGGAGATTTGATGTTTGTTCACGCTCAGATCTTTCAGATGTTAAGCGAAGCATGGGGTTTTACTGCAAGTATTGGTCGTGTTAATCGTGGGCTTTCTAGCCTCTCTCAAACCCTTGGAATGATGAAAGAAGAGTCAAAAGTCACTGATAAAACTGACGCAAAAACCATCAAAGTAAAAGAAGGTTCTATCGATTTTGAAGATGTCTCCTTTTCCTACAAATCCGGTAGTAACGCACTCAGAAAAACTTCCATCCATCTCGAAGCTGGTAAATCCTACGCACTCGTTGGTCATTCAGGAGCCGGTAAATCCACGATCATTAAATTGCTATTGCGGATGTACGATCCAACGTCTGGTTCTATCAAGATCGACGGCCAAGATCTTCGCGATGTGACATTAGAGAGTCTGCGTAAATCGATCGCCTACGTTCCACAAGATCCAGCACTTTTTCATCGTAGTATCATGGATAATATTCGCTATGCTAAACCTAAGGCTAAGATAGAAGAGGTTATAAAAGCAGCAAAACAGGCACAATGTCATGATTTTGTATCAAAATTAGAGAAAGGTTATGATACGGTTGTCGGTGAGCGTGGCGCCAAAATATCTGGAGGAGAACGTCAACGCGTAGCGATTGCGCGCGCGATTTTGAAAGATGCGCCAATTCTTCTTTTGGATGAAGCGACCTCAAGTCTCGATTCTGATTCAGAACACGAAGTCCAAAAAGCGCTCGAAGCGGTGATGAAAAATCGTACGTCTATCATTATTGCGCATCGTTTATCTACGATACGTAAAGCGGATGCGATTCTTGTTGTAGAGGGAGGGCGTATCGTAGACCAAGGAAGTCATGAAGAATTACTCGCTCGCAAAGGTATCTACAAGGATTTATGGGATCGCCAAAGTGGCACCATTTACTAAGCTCTGCTACGCTCATCAATATGAAACAATCAAAAGCTCAATCAATGCGCAAGCAGCTCATTGCCATAGCACTGCTTATTATCACCGCCATAATAATGGTGATCTTTCTTTGGTCGGAGCGTGTAGCGATTCGTGATTGGTATAGCGATGTACAAAAACCTGTTTTACCGGCTGAGCAAACCATCATTCAACCAGGGGATGTACCTGTTGCGACAACAACCAAAGCAACAACGACCAAGCCTCAGGCAAAGCCAATAGAGCCGAGTAAAAACGATCCTGTTTCTGTTACTCCTGCTGTAACTTCGTCGGGCGAGTTTCCAAAAGAGCTCAATTTAAGTGTGCCTTTTGTCCTTCAAGCACCTTTCCAAAATTGGGTATTACCCTACGAAGAAGCGTGTGAAGAAGCCTCTCTCATTATGGCGGTGAATGCGGGCAAAAAAGCCCCTACGGCTACAGAAGCCGACAAGCTCATTAAAGCACTCGTTGCACGTCAAAATGAGTTATTTGGTGATTACTTTCATACGAGCGCAAAACAGACTGCAGAGCTTGCGAAAGATTTTTTTGACGTAAAAGAGACACGTATTTTTCCTATTACGAGTGCTGATGACATCAAGCGTGAACTCGCCGCTGGGCATCCTGTGCTAGTACCAGCAGATGGAAAGCTTCTAAAGAATCCAAACTTTAAAAACGGTGGTCCGATTTATCATATGCTTCTCATTAAGGGGTATTTGGCAGACGGTCGATGGATTACCAATGATCCAGGCACGCGTAATGGTAAAGATTATATTTATGGCAAAGAGCAATTGCTTAATGCCATCCATGATTGGACGGGTGATGCCGCGAATGGTGCGCGAGTAGGTCTCATCGTGGTACCATAGGGTCATGGCGATACGTAAACGAACAACAAAAACAAAAGCAGTTACAACAAAGAAAACCATAAGCAATAACGGGATGCTTTGGTTTTTTTTGTTTCTTGTAGGTATTGTCGTTGCTGGCTTAACATTGATATGGCAGCAATTACCAACGAGGCCAAGTTATTTTGCCGACCAACAACCCGTGCAAAAATCACCCTATCAAGAGCAACGCAATAGCTGTATGCGTGCTGGTGGCAAGTGGACGGATTGCGGTAGTCCTTGTCTTGATCAAGAGGGTGATAGTTGTGCCAAGGTTTGTGAGCCGCAATGTCTTTGTGGTGGAACCCCGCGATATAGCTGCCCTGCTAATACCATTTGTTCAACAAAAAATGCCGAGCCGGCTATTGAGGATATTGGTGTTTGTCGATCTGCAAATGTGGTTCAAGAGAAAACACCTAAGGCACCAATAGCTGAGATAAAAGCGTCTATTGATGCAAGTCAGTATCCGTTTATCGCTACAGGTACAGTGATGAACGCATCTCGTTCGATTTGGTGGACCGCTTATGACGCGTCTGAAACGATCGTGGGCAATGGGGTTATCTCCTTAGAGAAAACATCAACATCATCATCATTTGAACAAACATTATTCTTATCGTCGATGCCAACATCTACTTCATTGCGTTTTTTCTTTACGGCAGGATCACCCGAAGACCGCATAGAGATTGGCATAACTTCAGCACCGTTGGCGGCGATGACACGTACTATTTATAAAGGTGATCTTGAGTCAGATCAATGCGAGGCGATTCTAAAAGAAGAAGTAAAGATCCCTAAAACGATTTACCCATACGAGGCAACGATGCGCGCTGCTTTAGGCGATACCTTGATTGATCTCTCGGTGGTACAAGGTAAGGCGACGATCGTTGTTCCAAATCCCGCGATCTATTCTGCAAATTGTGCCGGCACCAGAATTCGAGCGATTGCTGAGGCGATTACAAAAGATTTCTCATCGGTAAGCGACCTTGTCATTCAAGAGCAAAACGTTCAAACTCAACCCTAATCTATGAATACGCAAAAAACGCTTCTCCTTACAGTAATGACCCTTTCGTTGGTTGGCGCTGGGTGTACGAGTAAAAAAGTAACGATTCCAACAACGCCAGCCCCACAAGCTCCTAGCGAAGTGGTAACAGAAAAGCCTACAGGTATCCCAGCTCCAACACCAATCGACTCCAATTCAGCGTCAACGGTTGTTGATAACCCAACGGGTTCGGATGTACGTAATCCGGTTGTTTATGCCGAAGACAAAGAACCGCTCCGACCACGTCCTGCCGGAGAAATTTGCGATACAAAAAATTTCATCTGTACGAGCTCATCTCTTGTCTACTCAGAGATCGGATCAACATTTAGCGTAACCGGCACAGGTGTTGCCTTTGAAAATACGATCAGCTGGCGTATCGAAGAAGAGGGTAAGATTATCGCAAGAGGTTTTACCACAGCTGATGCACCTGATATTGGTCAGCCTGGGCCATTTACCATTACCGCTTCAGACATTGGCGCATCGTCAAAAGTCGTACATCTCATTATCTTTGAGTCTTCAGCAAAAGATGGTGAGCCTATCCATGAATTACGCATTCCATTGCGTAGAAAATAGCTTTCTGGCAACGTAGCGGTATGAATGATCGTCAAACAAAAACCTTTTTGATTACTTCTACGATCGTCTTTACTATCACCGTATTACTTGTGGTTGGGTATTTTCTTCGCCAAACGGTACAAATAACGCCCAATGCTACTGCTGATGAAGTCACAAACGTAGCTATTATTGAGCAAAAACCCACCTCGCCGATTTTTATTGAGCAGGCGCCAACGAGTACGGGCATTCAACCTACGACAACGACCATTCTTTTTGTTGGTGATATTATGCTTGATCGTAATGTACAAGCAAGAACGGATGCATCAAAAAATCCCTCATACCCTTTTGCTAAACTCCCATTACGATGGTTTGAGAACTTTGATTATGCAGTGGCGAATCTTGAGGGGCCAGTGACAGATCAGCGTCGTTCACCGGTCAAGAGTATAGATTTCCTTTTTCGTCCCGAATGGTTAAAAGTATTGGTATCAGAGGGGATTGATGCAGTATCACAAGCGAATAATCACGCCTTTGATCAAGGTCGCATTGGTTTTGAGGATTCAAGAAAACGTCTAACCGCAGAAGGGATTTTGGCTTTTGGTGAGCAAGTCGAGGATGGAGATATCGCACTCGGAACAGCGACCATCGGTGATACCAAGGTTGCGTTTTTGGGATGGAACTCTACCGACAATCCCGTGATTCGAAAAGATGCCGAAGCGGTTATCGCAAAAGCAAAAGAGCAAAACGATCTTGTAATCGCGTACTTACATTGGGGGACAGAGTATCGTGCGCAACCAGACGCATCCTCAGTAGAATTGGCGCATTGGTTGATTGATCAAGGAGTGGATGTTGTTATCGGTGGTCATCCTCATTGGTCGCAAGGCGCCTCAACCTATAAAGGTAAGCCGATTCTGTGGGCATTGGGTAACTTTATTTTCGATCAGGATTGGTCAGAAGAAACACGATACGGTCTAGCCGCCTCACTAGTGGTTGTGGAGAAAAAAGTCGTAGGGATTGATCTGTATCCAGTACGAATTGATCTCAGTCAGCCACATCTATTAGAAGGTGAGCAAAAACGTTTACGATTAGAAGAGCTCGCCAAGCGTTCTGACCTAGAGTTGGCAGACGGTGTACGGTCTGGCAGGATCATACTCAAATGACCCCACAGTTTTTTACCGTTAGCGATTTTGTTAGCTATATAAACGATACGCTCAAAGCAATTTGGGACGGAGATGCTGTTGCTATCGAAGGCGAAGTATCGGGTTTTCGCGTATCTCAAGGTCAATGGGTAAACTTTGATATCAAAGATGACGGGGGACTGATCTCGGCTTTTATGGTTTTACCTAAGCTTCGTGTCCCGCTCGAAGACGGTATGAAGGTACGTATTTACGGTACGCCACGCATCTATCCAAAATACGGAAAGTTTTCTTTTACGGTAGATCGGTTAGAGCTTGTAGGTGAAGGGGCAATAAAAAAAGCCCTCGCGCAACTGCGTGCAAAATTGGATACTGAAGGATTATTTGACCCATCACGCAAACGTACTTTGCCACGCTTTCCTAAACGTATTGCACTCGTCGCTTCGCGCGAGTCTGCAGCCTATGGAGACATCATTCGTATCATAAACGAACGTTGGGCAGGGTTAGAAATTGAGTTATTTCACGTTGTTGTTCAAGGGGATCGAGCGCCGGCGAGTATTATCAAAGCCTTAAAACAAATCCAAAAACGCGAACAAGAAAATGGCGCGGGGTATTATGACGCATTAGTCCTTACTCGTGGTGGTGGTTCATTTGATGAGCTTATGGCATTTAATGATGAACAGCTTGTTCGAGAGCTCTACGCCTCAAAAGTGCCAACCATGGTTGCTATCGGCCACGAGCGCGATACAACGCTCGCCGAAGAGGTCGCAGATGTGCGTGGATCTACACCAACAGATTGCGCAAGACGACTTGTGCCAGATAAAGAAGATGTTTTGTATGAGCTATCAATGCTTGAGCAAGCTATCGGTGATCGTATGCAAGGGATTATTGATGAGTATACACAAGTAATCCACACTATTTTTACGAATGTTGATAAATGGCTTGTGACCGTATTGCATAGGTCTCAAGAATTAGCGGTAGCAACGAGTACCTATGCGCAACATTGGATAATACATTTACTGCAGAGAGTCGATGGGTATGAGCGTTTCTTAAAATCGGTTGATCCTACCGCTGTTATGGCACGCGGATATGCCATTATCGAGCTCGCAAAAGATGAGATTATTACGTCAGCCAAACAACTAAAAGCAGGTCAGCATATCAATATCCGTTTGCGAGATGGTACCGTCCATGCCACGATAGATGGCGAACAGGCTACATTGCTTTAATAAATCCTATTACTACCTATGACGACAAAAAAGAAAAAAACAGATGCGTCTGTTGATGTATCAAAAGCCTTCGAAGAGCTAGAACACATTGCCACCTGGTTTGAATCTGACAAAACAGATATCGACGAAGGGATGGCAAAATTTGAGCGTGCAACCGAGTTGGCAAAATCTCTCAAAGAAAAGCTTACTGAGGCACAAAACCGAATCCAAGAAATTCGTGGTACTATAATTGACGAATAACCTCTCTTCTATGATTAAATTTATCTTACGTCTTCTTCTTAATGCTGTCGCTATTTTGCTTGTTGCAAAGCTCGTATCCGGTATCGTTGTCTCGGGATATAGCACAGCAATTTTAGCTGCATTAGTTCTTGGTATTATTAACGCGCTTATCCGCCCATTGATGCACCTCTTGGCGCTACCAATCACCATCATTACGTTTGGTCTTTTTGCGCTTGTTATTAATGGTTTGATGTTTGGTCTCGCTGCTGGTCTCGTGCCAGGTTTCAGTGTACTTGGTTTTTGGCCAGCGTTTTGGGGAGCGATTGTGTACTCAGTGCTTTCTTATGTGATTAATGGGTTATTGATGCCCACTCGTGATTAAGACTTGAAGGAAAATAATTGTTTGTGTAGGTTGAAGCAAGTTCTTTAGGAGGTGGCCATGTCTCGATCATTGTCCAAGGTAGAGCGGCATAATGGTTCCGAAGTAGGATGGTACTCAGAAGATGGTACCTTTGAGATGATCTTCTACTATCACCAAAGCACGATCACATTTGATGTAAAGAATGAGCGAGTTTCCCTCAAGGCCTTACCGCAAAAATATCTTAAATTGGATAGTCATCGTATGAGAATAGCGGATCTGCGTCTCGCTCCTTGGCGTGATGAGCTTTTTATTCATGTCACCCTTGATGCGTGGAATGGTCAAAGTATCGAAAACTACATTCAGCGATTAAAGTTTCCGATAAATAAAAATGTGATTTATGCTGCGGACTCAACTGACGTTATTGAGACCAAACATCATCAGCATTGGTTATCGGGGATGGGATTTGATCACCCAGATCGGAATTTTATCCTACCGTTCACTGACGAAGAACGTAATACTGTTCTGTTGGTTAAGAGTCTCGAAAAACCACCAAGTTGTGTTATCACAGAAGATATTGACATACTTTCCTGTGGGTTTACACATGCAAATGTCTGGTGGATTGGTGCGTCGATTTATACCCCAAAGGGTCGCAAGTGGTTTGTACAGGCCTTCGGAAAGCCCCGTTTTTATCTACCATGCGCACTGCCTCCAGAAGGTCGTCTGCGTGTACTGAGCAACGGCTCAATTCAGGCGAGCATGGAGTCTAAGGGTGATAGATGGGCAACCTATGGCACATTTTAAGCTCTGAAACCCCGAGTTCTTGACGAATCTCGGGGTTTTCGCTATAAATAGCGCAAACGAACGCAGTCCTAAGACAGCTGAGCCCCGTAAGGGATAATGGTTTAAACCGCTCGCCGAGGATCGTGATACCTCTCAGACCTCCTCATAACGTGGAGAACGAGGGGTCGATCGACCGCAGGACATGTTGTTTCTGCGGTCGTTTTATTTTACACATTAGGTATTTACACCTATGCCAAAATCCCGTTCTCAAAAGAACGAGGAAGTTGCCGCTCTTGCGTCCGCCCTTAAGGAAGCAAAGTCCGTCGCCTTCTCTGATTTTCAAGGCATGACTGTTTCGAGCATCACCGATCTTCGTAAGAAGATGTTTACCGAAGGTGTTCGTTACGTTGTTGCTAAGAAAACGTTGCTCACTGTAGCAGCAAAAGAGGCTGGTTTTGACGTCGACTTCAAATCCTTTCCGGGTATGATCGGTGCCGCCATCGGCACTGAGGACGAAATGGCTCCAGCAAAGCTCACCGGTGAAGCTAGTAAAGATACGACTATCAAATTGGTAGGTGGTATCTTTGATGGCCAAATCGTTGACAAGGAATACGTCACCACGCTTTCCAAGCTCCCAAGCCGTTCGCAACTCCTCGGCCAACTCCTTTCTGTCCTCAATGGTCCAGCTGGTGCCTTCGTGCGCTTGCTTAACGCCTATAAGGAAGAACAGGAAAAAGGTTCCCCAGCTCCTGCTCCAGCCGCTCCGGTTGCTGAAGCTCCTGCTGAACCTGCTACTGAAGCTCCTGCAGCTGAAGTCGCTCCAGAAACTGCTCCAGAAGCAGCACCTGAAGCCGCTCCAGCCGAAGCTCCAGTCGAAGTCGCCCCTGAGGCACCTGCTGAACCAGCTCCAGAAGCTCCAGCAGCCGAATAATCCCTTTAGATCTTACTTACATTCCTATGTCGGAAATGAAGAACGTTGAGATCCCAGCAAAGTTCACGGACTTAGTCGCTGCGATCGAAAAACTTACTGTTATCGAGCTTGCTGAGCTCGTTAGCCTCCTCGAAGATAAATTCGGCGTATCCGCTGCGGCTCCTGTCATGATGGCAGCTGGTCCAGCGTCTGCCGCTGAAGAGCAATCCTCCTTCACGGTTGAATTGACAAATGCTGGCAGCAACAAGATTGCTGTTATCAAAGTCGTTCGCGAATTGACCGGTCTCGGCCTCAAAGAAGCGAAGGATATCGTTGACGCAGCTCCAAAAGCTGTAAAAGAAAACGCTCCTAAAGCAGAAGCTGAAGAAATCAAAAAGAAGATTGAAGAAGCTGGCGGTCAAGCTACGCTTAAATAATCCTCTCGGTACCAAAAACACCTCGATATTATGTCGAGGTGTTTTTATGAAAAAAAATTATTGTGTTGTTGTTGCGGTACTTGTTGTGAGCACAGGTGCGGTAAATCCAATAGCGGCACAGGTTGCCTCAGACGCAGCTGATGCGCTTGCCGCCATTTCGCAAGTTGCTTTATCGAGTGCTTGAATCAGTAAATCTTGAGCGATTTCTTCTTGATGTGTTTGTTCGTAAGCGTAGGAAGTGAGCCACTTCCAATCAACTTGTGTGAGCGCGGCGATCGATACAACAAGTGCACAGGCAAACATGGTCCACATCAAAAGCCAAGAGGCGAGATGATGTCCTTGTGCCTCAGCTTTTGGTGAGGTCTTTACCACTCGAGGAGTGGAAGATTTTTTTGCAGGCGCACGTTTTTTGCGCAAAGGTTTTTTTGTCGTCATAAAGAGCAAGTCATTCAACTTGCTCTTAGTATAACGGATTTTTTCTTTTTAAGAAATAGCACACGTGGACAACATTAAGGCAGATCTAGTTCCCAAAGAATATTATTGTCGGTAACGTAGAGTTTTTTCTTTTCGCCATCACCTGTTACATAGGTAGGGCCTTGAAAGTTTGGAGAGGTGAGTTGCGCGATAAAAGCACCGTCAGATTTACGCCTAGACAAGAATACGTTTGCCTTGTGGATCTGTAGCGACAATGCGATCGTGATTTGCTGAATCCGTCCAAATAGAACTGATAGAGGTAACCGCTGGATCAACCGTTGCGACGGACCAAGATTCTTCAGCTCCTGAAAGGTAGCGTTTGATGCGACCATCACTCCAAGAAACATAGACAGACGAATCAATAGCGATACCACTCGTATTTGTAAGAGGGGTAGATGTTTGTTTGATATAGCTTGTGCCTGCACCAAATCCGGAGCCACTCGCTTCGTGACGTAACAGCGTGCCATTTTGTGGATTAAGGCTATAGAGACGACGGTTATAGATCGTCATTGCGGCCAAGGTAGAGGTGCTAATGGATCCTAACGAGGTTGTATTGCCTGTTGTTGGGTTCATTGAGAGCGCATTGCCACCAGAGGTTACGAGGAGGCCAGTTGTAGCGCCTCCGGCTGCAGCGACAATCTCGCCAGAGTCAGCGGTAAATGGATAGCGTTGAACATTTGTTTGCGAAGGGTCAACCCGAATAATGCTTTGAGCGCTTTGATCAATCGCGTAGATATTACCACCCAAGATAAATGGCGTGCGAAGCGCTCCTGGTTGAGCTCCTAAAGATGCGCTCGCAAGCTGCACAGGTGTGACGACCACATTACGACGAATTTTTACAGCGACCGCATCAAGCTCGTTAAGAAGGTTGGTCTTTTTCTCTTTTAGATCATTTTCGTCTTCGCTAAGTCCATTTGCGAGAGTGCGAGCTTCTTGAAGAAGATTACGCGCACCTTGCTCATTGCCATAGAGGAGTGAGCTTTCGGCGCGTGTACGTCGATCTTGAGCTTGTTCAAATTGTGTATTCCAAAGAGCTAAGGCTTTTTGTTTTTTTGTATGCGAGTTCCAAAAAAGTCCACCAATAGCAATAAGAAACAGGGTAGCTCCAAGTAGGATCAACTGACGTTTACGCGTCTTAGAGAGAGCGGTGCCGTGTCCTGCACCCATATTTCGCATACCAGCTAAGGTGGTAGCATCCTTTCCGAGATTGCTTAGTGGCGAGCGCTTGCGTTGTTTTAAGGTATTTTTAAATTCTGCTAAGAGTGCGACAAAGCTAAAGCTTGTTTGTGATCGACGTGGTGAAGGAGGAAGATCATCGGTATCTTTTTCTACGAGTTTATTACTCACCGAGGGTGAGAGCATTTGTTCGGTCGCTTTTTCACGTTTGTAGAGATCCTGCATCGATTGTCCGCTGTGTTGAGGTTCAGATTTTGGCGCTATTGTTGTAGGACGTTGTTGAACGGCATTGCAAGAGATAACAATACCGGCAAAATCCTCATCCGTAGAATAACGCTCGATTTCTTGCGTGATTTCAAGTGCAGCGCTCACAGGTGGGAGAGACTTTAGTTTATTTACGAGATCGAGCTCACCACGCAATCGTTCAAAGTTTGATGTGCCAGCAAAAAAGACATCACCCGGCTTCATATCGCCACACACTAATGCGCTAAATAACTTATTCGTATCAGGGACGGCCGGAACATCTAATGAACCAAAAAGATCAAAGGTACGATAACTGTCTCCAGCCTTTTGTAAGAAAGCGTTACTAAGGTGACCGATACCACTTACGCACAATGATTTGTCATGAATTTCAAAGACATAAAGACTTACTCGACCCCAATTCATTTCTGATGGTTCTGATGCCACAAATTGACTCACGGCGTCATTCAGTCTTTTTACGATTTTTTCAAATCGTGACATCGGTTCAGTGTTTGTAGACGAGAGCTGGCGATAAACACGTTCGGCGGCATCATTTAATGTGTCCAATAGTTGTTCATAGACATAAAGCGAAGATGCGATGTCCGCCATGAGCAACAATTGAGGACTCTTGGTGCCAAGTTTTTCATCTTGATAACGAAAAAGCCCAACAATGCGTTCTTGCTCAATATCACGGCTTACTTCGATTTCTGCCAATCTGATAGTCTGCTCCATAGAATAGATAGAGTATAGGGTGGACTGGGCAATGCGTCGAGTGAAAACAGGGATAATTGCACAAACTTGTCAAGGCGCCACAAGTAGGGCAATCTTATACTAATTGTATGCTTGAACACCTTTTTGGTTCTCGTACCCGCGTAAAGCTCCTCAGCCTCTTCTTGCGAAACCCGGACGAAGCTATTTTTGTACGTGAATTAACCCGTCGCATCAGTACTCAAATTAACGCCGTACGTCGCGAAATCAAGAATCTTGTGGATATTGGGCTTATCGAAGAGATTATTGATGAAGAAAAACCCGTAAAAGGCAAAAAAGTATCCGCAACAAAAAAGAAGTATTATCGTGTGAATCCAAATTTTACTCTTCTTGATGAGCTCACAGCATTAATCTTGCGAGCACAGGTAATGATGGGTGGTAGACTCGATAAGTCTATCCTTGAGTTAGGTGACATACGTCATCTGTCTTTGCACGGTGCCTTTTTAGGTAAGCAGGGGTCAGCTCCTGTGGATCTTTTTGTGGTAGCAGATCGTCTACCAATGACAAAGCTTAAAGCTCTTGTTGTCGATGCAGAAAAGCAGCTAGGGTTTGAGATTAACTTTACCGTGATGACGAATGAAGAATATCGCTATCGCAAAGACATGACCGATCGTTTTTATACGCGATCTTAGAGTCTCCTCAAACGGTTATTGTGAGTAAGTTGCACGAACGAACAGAAGTGTAGCTATGTCATGGCTCTATATCGATACGCATGAATCCGGTGTTATTCGTTATGCGTTGCTGAAAAAGAACGGAGAACCTCGGTTAAAAATAATTGAGGGCCGTGGTCAAAAGCTGCTTCCTGCGGTGGCAAAAAATATGGGTGATTTAGAAGGTATTTTTTGTATATCGGGTCCAGGATCTTTTTCGGCCATTCGCACGGGTGTGCTCGACGCAAATCTTATTGCTAGACTAAAGTCTATACCGTTAGTAGGATTGCATTATCTTGGTGATCAAGAAACAGTCAAAGTTGCTCAAGATCAGCTTGATACAAATTCCTATAGCGCTACAGAATATCTAGCCCCGGTTTACGACGCAGAGCCCAATATTACGCTTCCAAAAGCATGAAATTTTCTCAAAAACGTTTTTTTGAAATTTTACCCGGCGCGACAACCTGGACCGTTTTGCTTTTAGCAACGTTATTTTCCTTCATTCGTCCACTTTGGATGGTGTATTTTATCATTGTTTTTGATTTGTATTGGTTATTACGTATTACCTACTTTGCGCCGTTTCTTATTCTCTCTTGGTGGCGCTATCGCAAGGCAATCAAAAGAGATTGGGAGTCAGAAGCGCGACTATTGCCGCATTACGATAAGTTGCGGCACGTGATTTTTTTACCAACGTACAAAGAGCCTTTAGAAGTTATTCGTGAAACGTTGCACTCATTATCTAAAACAACTTATCCGTCAGAACGGATGTTTATCGTGATCGCTGGCGAGGGGAGAGATGAGGCAAATTTTCGTACAATCGTAGATACAGTCTTTCCTGAGTTTCAAGGGGTTTTTGCTGGGCTTTATTCTACGGTACACCCCGCAGGCTTACCTGATGAGATTCCTGGTAAAGGTTCAAATTTAAATTTTGCAGCAAAAGTTATAGAGCCCACATTATTGGCAGCGGGTATTGATCCTGATTGGACGGTGGTTTCTTCGTTTGATATCGATACTATTGTTCACCCTCAATACTTTTCGAGTGTTTCTTGGGAGTATTTAAACGCCCCTGTACCAACGCGTTGCTCGTATCAGCCGGTAGCGCTTTATAATAATAATCTTTGGGAGTCTCCAGCGGCTGTACGCGTAGCAATGTTTGGTACAACGTTTTGGTTAATGACGGAACTCGCTCGTCCAGAAGGAATGATGACGTTTTCATCTCACTCAATGTCTTTGCGCATGCTTATGGATGTAGGGTATTGGCAAAAAGACATTGTTTCAGAAGACTCTCGTATTTTCTTACAGGGTCTTGTTCGTTATCATGGTGATTATCACGTTATTCCCATTCATCTCCCTGTATCGATGGACACGGTAATGACAGGCAAATACTTTCAGGCCTTACCAGCTCTCTATAAACAACTGAGACGTTGGGCTTGGGGAGTAGAAAATTTTCCTTATATGATCGAGAAATTTTCTAAAGATAAAGAAATGCCTCGATGGGAAAAGACGGTATGGATTTTTAAGCAATTTGAAGGAACTTTAACCTGGGCGACGGCGCCTTTGCTTATTACGGTTTTAGGGTTCTTACCATTTTTCGTGGCGCCAGAAGCATTTCGTTCGTATGCCATCTTTCAAAATACGCCTTTTACCTTGCAATGGCTGATGCGACTTTCGTTGCTCGGTATGTTTGTTTCAGCGGGTCTTGCCTTAACATTATTACCGCCTATACCACACCGCTATCCAAGGCCATTTGCTTATCTTACGATCGTTTTACAGTGGTTATTGGCTCCAGTGACCTTGATTCTCTTTGGATCCATCCCTGCAATCGATGCACAAACACGTATGATGCTTAATAAGCCTCTAGGTTTTAATGTCACATTAAAACGAAAAGAGACAAAACAACGATCATGATATGCAGTCAGCTACACGACTAATGACCGTTGCCGTTTTGGATGGAGATGAAACGCTTTGGCAAGAAACGAGATCAACATTAGAAGGTCAAACAACAGAAGAATGGCAGTCACTTGTTGTGCAAAACACCCCAGATAGATCTGAGGCGCTCGAAGAAGATGTAAAAACTGTTGTTTTGCGACAAGCAAAAAGACAAGAGCTCTCACTTTGTTGGAAACGCGCTATTCGTTTTGCGCTCAGCCGATGGGAAGGTCAAGACTTATCAAAGCGGTATCTCGTTTTTGTTCGTCCTGGTGTCTTATTTGGGCAAGAGGCGCTCAAACGCTTTCTTGAAAAACTTGATCGCGAGCCAGAGATTGGGATGCTTGGTGCCACGGTCTGCGCTGCTTCGCAAGAGCAAGATAGTGACGAACGTCGCGTTTATACTTTTTCTCCGACGATTCTTTCAGCAGGACAAGCGCTCAATCGTTTTCGTCGTCCTATTCATTTGCTTCAGGGTCGTGATCGTAAGGAGCTTGTTTCGCCGATGGTGTGGTTTGCTCCAGCGCCTCACGCTTTTATCGTGCGTGCCGCAGAGCTCTCAACGCCAGAGATGGCAGAGTGGCTAGACGAGCGTTCGATTTTGCCATGTTCGCCCGAACATCTATTAGCTGTATTAACAGCTACCGGCACACTTTCAGAACGTTTAGACGATGCGGCTATTTGGTGGCCTGCTAGCTTATCACTTGATCGTGGCAAATCCTCTCTCGAGATGTATCGCTGTTTTCGTATTGCAGAATCCGCTATGGATAATGGTTGGTGGCGGTTAAGACATTTTCCTTGGTTGTTTATCCGTATGCTTTATGGGTGGCTGCTCTTCATTGTCAGCCCCAAGCAGTGGCCTCAAACGTTGGATTATTGGAAACAGCGTTTCGTCGCATACCGCTGGCATTACCGTTTTCGCGCACAAAGTATCGGCGCTTCAAAACGTCGATCATGGTTCACGCCCCTTGTCGGAGCGGACAAAATCTGATACATGTGCGGCATGTCGATCACTCGACCAAAGGTGAGTTTTGTCACGGTAAACTATCGTTCGGCACATCTCATTAGACATTTATTGCAAAGCGTTCAAGATGCAGCGCTTGCTTTTGATTATGAGTATATTGTCGTTGATTGTGACGGTGGCGATGGCCTTCAGGAGATGATCGAAACAAAGTACCCATGGGTGACGTATCTATCCGCTGGTGGCAATGTAGGTTTTGGTCGAGGTAATAACCTTGCATTAGAGCAAGCGACGGGTCAGTATATTGCCTTAGTAAATCCAGATGTCCTTCTTTTCTCTGGGGAGTTAGAGCGTTGGGTCCAGTGGATGGATGAATCCGAAGAAGTTGCCATCTCAGGTCCACGAACAACAAACCCAGACGGATCAGATCAGGATAACTGTTATGCATTTCCTTCTATTATGGTGCCCGTGTATCGTCGTACCATTTTAGGGGCATTACCATGGGCAAAGCGAACCCTTGATCGTTATCTTTTAAAAACGATGAATCGCGAGCAAATACAAGATGTTGATTGGATTATGGGTTCCGCCATGCTCATCCGTCGGCCGATTCTCGAGGCTCTAAAGGGTTTTGATGACAGATTCTTTATGTACTTTGAAGACACCGACTTGTGCCGCCGAGCTTGGGAGGCGGGTCACAAGGTTACCTATTACCCGCATGCAAGAATCGTTCATTATCATAAACGCGAGAGTCGTTTGCGTACGCCATTAGACATTATTACAAATCGCATTGCGCGTGAGCATATCAAAAGCGCTCTCTATTATTTTGCAAAACATCGCGGCAAACGGCATCCCCGTGTATCATAGGGGATATGTCGCATGAGTCTCCAAATCTACTACACGAAGTAACATCGCATACAGATGCTTCGTTAAATAAAAAACCGACAAAGTGGCCGTCATGGCTTAAAGGCATGGGATGGCCCGTTGCACTTTTCGTAACGCTTCTTGTTGTGGTGTTTATTTTACCTGTTCTTTATGGTTCGGCACTTGCTAGTACTGGTGCGCTTACGGCTAGGAGTGCACTAAAGCGTTTACCAGAGCGCGTCGCGAGTCTTGATTTTGCCGGTGCTGACGAAGATCTTCTTATTGCCGAAGCTGGTTTGGCGGATGTGCAAAAAGGTTTTAAGGCCTTTGGCGCTTGGCGCTATGCACCTTGGATCGGTACTCGTATTCAGTCGCTTGAGTCTGTTAGTCGTGTAGGCGGATCCGCTATCGCCGGAGCACGCGAACTTGTTCAAGTGGCTCGAGAGATAAATGAGGCATTAAACGAAGCCGCGCTCCCTGGGCAAGTGATTGGTAGTAATCGTTCGTATCAAGATCTTACAAGTGATGAGCGAAAGGCGATTATGGCAAAGCTCTACGAGTTATTGCCAAAATTACGTTTAGCGCGAGAACGTATTGCTATTGCTTCAAATACATGGTCACAAATCCCACAAGAAGAATTGTTATTACCAGTGCGAGAAGTCATCGCTCCTTATGCAAATCGGCTGGCCGAAGCTGATACAGCATTAAAAAATGCTGTTGATGTTCTTGAGTGGCTCGTACCGCTATCCGGCGTTCCAGAACAAAAAACCTATCTAGTTTTATTGCAAAATAGTGACGAGTTACGTCCAACAGGTGGCTTTATCGGAAATATTGGCGTTGTTACGGTTGATGCGGGTCATCTTGAATCTTTTGAATTCGAGGATGTGTACGCTCTCGATCAATCTGTTGATGGCAAATGGAACGAGCCACAACCAATCGGTCTAGCAGGACAATTTTTAAACAAAGTTTTCTATCTACGTGATGCAAACTGGTCCCCTGATGCGCCTTCTTCTGCGGCAACAATTATGGACTTTTATGTTCGCGAAAATGCCTTAGGTCGAAATAAAAATGTTCATGTTGACGGTGTTATTTTCTTAACACCAGAAATTTTTAAGGGCTTCTTGCGTTTAACGGGTCCTATCACCGTTGAGGGTCGTGTATTTGATGAGGCAAACTTTTTTGATAAGTTGCAATTTGATGTTGACCAAGGCTTTTTATTTGAAGGTAAGCCCGTCGCACAACGCAAAGAGATCGTAAAACAAGTAGGGGATGCGCTTATTCAGCGTCTTATGACCTTGCCGGCATCTTCTTGGCCTACACTGTTAACTGTGGTGACTCAGTCGCTTAATCAGGGAGATATGATCGTTGCTGTAAAAGATAAGTCCACACAAGAGGTGCTTGATCGACGTGGCTGGGCGGGGAGAACGCTTGCAACAGATAACGACTATCTCTGGGTTGTTGATGCAAATATTAATGCGCAAAAAACGGATGGTGTTGTTGATAAAGAAGTGCTCTATAGTATTAACGAAGATGCTAACGGTGATCTTATAGCAACAACAAAACTTCAATATCGAAATAATGCACAAACCGCGGATTGGCGTTATACAAGGTATCGTAGTTATACCAGGGTCTATGTGCCTGAGGGTTCAGAATTTATTACCGCAACCGGCTGTCGACCGGATGTGTATAAAGAATTAGGTAAGCAGGTTTTTGGCTGTCACTGGTCCGTTGATCTCGCATCTCGTAATACAATCTCATTTACCTATAAATTACCGCCACGTATCTTGTCTCAGGTACAAAAGGGTGAATATGTGCTTTTGGCCCAAAAACAACCAGGAGCTAAGCGTGAATTGACGCTAGATCTCTCATTCGGTAAGAACATTAAAGACGCGGTTCCTCCTGAAGACCGCGTGGAGTGGGGAGATCTCTACTACCGTTATACCAAGTTTTGGGATCTGACTCGTGATTTTCATATTACCTTCTAGCTATGTTCGGAAAAAAAATTGGTATCGATCTAGGCACCACGACCGTACTCGTCTACATCCCAAAAAAAGGGATCATTATTAACGAACCTTCAGTTGTTGCGATTTCGTTAGCAGATAAAAAAGTACTCGCCGTAGGCAAAGAAGCAAAAGACATGATTGGCCGTACTCCAGACACCATCGTGGCAAAACGTCCACTTAAAGACGGTGTTATCGCTGACTACCGCACCACGGAGGCGATGCTACGTTACTTTATTAATAAGGCGCTCGGAGGCGTGCGTTTGTTTCGTCCAGAGGTAATGGTTGCTGTTCCGGGTGGTATCACTTCTACCGAACGTCGTGCGGTTATCGATGCCACGATTAGTGCTGGTGCTAGAGCGGCTTACATTATCAAAGAACCTGTTGTTGCTGCTATTGGTGCTGATATTCCAATTGGCTCAGCATCTGGACACATGATTATTGATATCGGCGGCGGCACTTCTGAGATCGCTGTTATTTCTTTGGGTGGCATTGTGGCTTCTTCTTCTGTTCGTATTGGTGGCAATAAATTGGATGGTGCTATTCAAGAACATGTTCGTCGTAAATACGGTCTCGCTATTGGTGAGCGTACATCAGAAGAAATTAAAATCCGTATCGGTTCAGCACTCTATCTCGAAGAAAAACTAGAGCTCGAAGTAAAGGGTCGCGATATGATCAATGGTTTGCCGCGTGTCATCACCGTGACCTCTGATGATGTAACGGACGCGATTCAACATGAGCTCGCTGGAATCGTTGATGCCATCAAAGACGTTTTACGCAACACGCCTCCTGAGCTTTCGGCAGATGTGATGCAAAAGGGTATGGTCCTCTCTGGAGGTTCGTCACAATTACGAAATTTAGATCGTCTTTTTTCAGAAGCAACCGGCGTTCCTGCCTTTATGGCTGATAACCCACAGCAATGCGTGGCAAAAGGCACAGGCATCGCACTCGAAAATCTCGATCTCTATAAACGTAGCGTCTTCTCTTCCTAACCGAAGAGATTTTGCTATCCTACGGTTATGAAAATCGGCATCGAAGCGTCACGCGCAAATCGTGTACAAAAAACCGGCGTAGAGTGGTATGCGTTAAATGTGATCGAAGAATTAAAAAAGCTAACAGCAAGTAGTAATGATTCTTGGTCGCTGTTAACAAATGATTCATTGACGGGTGCTCTGGCCACTTTGCCAAAACATTGGAGTGAAGTGCGATTATTATGGCCACCAAAGTATCTTTGGACGCAATTACGTTTGTCTTGGGAGATGTGGCGCAATCCTACCGATGTTTTATTTGTACCAGCGCATGTATTGCCACTTATCGCGCCAAAGAAAAATGTCGTCACAATTCATGATGTTGGTTTTCGACGTCATCCAGAACTCTATCCGTTAAAACAACGTCTTTATCATGAGTGGACCACGCGTGATATTGTGCGTCGTTGTCCTCGAATTGTAACGGTGTCAGAATTTTCAAAACAAGAAATCATTAATTTTTACGGAGCGAAATCCGAACAAATAACAGTAGCGCCTCTCGCGGTTTCAGAATCCTTGCAAGAAGCAAATAGTGATCAGATAGATCTATTGCGTCAAAAGATGGGATTACCACAACGTTTTGTTCTTTTTATTGGTCGCATCGAAGAAAAGAAAAATGTTCGTGTATTGATTGAGGCTTTGTCGTTGTACTATCAACAAACACATGACCGTGATTTAAAACTTGTTCTTGCGGGTCGTGAAGGATTTGGTATTGAACGTTTGCGTGAGCGTATTCAAGAGCTCGGTCTTGTGGACGATATTCTATTTACCGGTTATCTCGCAGAGAGTGATAAAGGGGCGCTTTTATCTGCTGCAGAATATTATGCTCAGCCTTCATGGTATGAAGGATTTGGTATACCGGTGCTTGAAGCTATGAAGTGCGGTACACCAGTAATCGCTGCAAGTACAAGTTCAATGCCAGAGATTGCAGGGGAGGGCAATGCTTTGTTTTTTAATCCGGCTTTTGCACAACAACTGGCAGAACAAATGAACCAATTACGCTCTACCGAGTTACGTCAGCAATTAAGCGAGAAAGGAAAAAGGCGCGAAGAACAGTTTTCATGGAAGAAAACAGCTGAGATTATTTTGCCACTACTGACCAATTGGTAATTTATGTTTGATCATATTCGACCGCTGCTCAAAGATTGCGGCTTTACACAGCGCGAAAGTGATATTTATTTAACGTTGTTAATACTCGGTACAAGTTCCGTGCAAGAGATCGCAGAAAAAAGTCACGTAAATCGCACGGCTACCTATCCAGCCTTAGAGTCATTGATAGAAAAAGGTCTTGTCATCGAAGGCGAGCAAGCAGGGAGAGCGGTATTTACCGCACGTTCTCCAGAACGATTAAGAGAAAATCTCGCAGGAGATTTAGAGACAATGCGATATCGCATGCAACGCCTTAATGATTCGATGAAAGAATTGCTCGCTGCTTTTCAAGACGGTCAAGGTAAGCCGCATGTGCAGTATTTCGAAGGTATGAGCGAGATCTTGCGTTTACGTGATGAGATCGCCATGAGCCAAGATGCGCTTTTGGAATGGTTTGTTATTGATGAGTATTTTCATCGAATTATCGAAGCCGCGAGTGATAAACGCGATCGACAAATGCGTCTACAACATGGTCGTACGGTTCTTGTGACACCAAGAGGGAGTGCTTTACCGAGTTTTGATGCAAATAGATTCGATGTAAGAGCTTGTTATGTTGATCAGGCTCCTTTTTCTGGTGGACTCGCGATCACAGGTCAAAAATCGTATCTTTTTACCCATGGTAAAGAACCCGCTGTGCTCGTTATTTATTCGCCAGCTCTTACACAAATGATGAGAACCGTTTTTGAGTTAGTTTGGTCACAGGCAGTAATGATACCGAAAAGATAGCAGAATAGAAAAACTATTATCCCAGGATTTTTCTACATTAAATAGTAAATAGCGCTAATATTAGCCATTATTTTACAAATACGTCTTTCAAAGAGTCAGAATTATATGAATAAGGATATTTTTGTCCTATAGACGATTGACATTTATTTATAAATATGATAGTTAAGCTGAGCTTGATGTATCTCTGGGATAAGAACCCGGCTGCATTAATTGGACCCTACAATCAGTTATCTACCCCGGATGCGTGCCGGGTAATCAAATACGCAAGGAGAGAAAATGAGAAATTTCAACCTTCTCAAGGTCGCCATGATGGCAACCTTGGGGCTCGTCCTCGTTCAGGCTGGCTGTGCCAGCCCGTTCGATGCCTCGGATTCGCATGCTGCCCTCACCGGCACCTGTGATTCGACCGGCAATCAGCCGGGCGACATCAACTATTGCCCCAACACTTGCCCTCCGGGCTACAGCCCCCAGGCGACGCAGTACTGCGACCCGGCCAACAACACGTGGACCGAGTGCACCTGCGTGGCTCCCGTCCCGTCGAATCCCGATGGCGGCGTGAACTCCACCGATGGTCGCTTCTGCACGATCGGTGGCCCCGGTGGCCCCCTTGGCTGGCAGTATCAGCTGTCGCCGGGTGTCTACACGATCTGCGTGCAAACCGACATCCCCCTTGGGTGTGTCGTCTCGAACGTCGGCGTGATGGGTGAGCCCTGTACCAACGGAGTCGGTGAATGTACCCAAGCGGGCACCTTCACTTGCGACAAGCCTACGGCCACGTTGTTCTGCAACGCGACCCCGCTGGCCCCGCAAGCCGAGACCTGCAACGGTCTCGACGACGACTGCGACGGTACGCCCGACAGCACCCCAAGCGGCGCGCTCATCTGCTCTCAGCAGACGTGCTACGTCGATGCGGATGGTGACGGGTTCGGAACGGGTGACGGTGTCCTCGCCAATAACGGTGCCGCTTGCGGCGCTGGTATGGCGACGGTCCCTGGCGACTGCGATGATACGGTCTCGAGCACCTTTCCGGGTGCCCCCGAGATCTGTGACTTGCCCACGGGCATCGACAACGACTGCGACGGTCAGATCAACGAAGGTCTGAGCTGCGAGTCGATCGACTGCTACGAGGATGTCGACGACGATGGCTTCGGTTACGGCTTGCCCGTGACCCGCCTTGGTACCAGCTGTAACGCTGGTGAGTCCGCGGTCCCCAACGACTGCGCTCCCAACGATCCCGCTGTGCACCCTGGTGCCACCGAGATCTGCAACCTCATCGACGACAACTGCGACGGAATGATCGATGGTGGCAACACCTGCGAGTCTGTCCGCTGCTTCCCTGACGCCGATGGTGACGGGTTCGGTACGGGTGTGGGCGTGGTTCGTATCGGTACGACGTGTCTTGCTGGCGAGGTAAAGCTCGGCGGTGAGTGCAACGACGCGAACGACCAGATCCATCCCGGTGCCACCGAGATCTGCAACGGCTTCGACGACAACTGTGACGGTACGATCGACGACATGCTCGTTTGCATGGCGACGACCTGCTACACGGATGGTGACATGGACGGCTTCGGTAGCGGTGTCGGTATGGTCATGCCGAATACGACGCAGTGCCCCTCGGGTACTTCGGCGATCTTCGGTGACTGCAACGACGCTTCTTCTGCGGTCTTCCCCGGTGCCATAGAGATCTGCAATACGATCGACGACGACTGCACGCTCGTGGCCGACGACGGACTCACCTGCAATATGGTGTTCTGCTACGTCGACGCGGACGGTGATGGTCACGGCGCTGGTGTGGCAAACCCGATCAATGGTACGGCTGCGGCTCCCGCGGTCTGTCCCGATGGTCAGGTTGGTCTCGACGACGACTGCGACGACGGTGACGACACAATTCACCCCGGCGCAATTGAGATGTGCAATCTCATCGACGACGACTGCGATCTCACGATCGACGACGGTCTCTCGTGCGAGGTGATCACGTGCTACGCCGACACCGATGGTGATGGCTATGGCGCCGGTGCACCCAATAGCCTCGCGGCTCTGGCGTGCCCCGCAGGACAGGTGACGGTTGCAGGTGACTGCAACAACAACGTCAATACCATCCACCCCAATGCGGTCGAGGTCTGTGGCGATGCCATCGATCAGAACTGCAATACGATCGTGGATGATGGCTGCATCATCACGAGTTGCTTCGTCGACGCCGACAACGACGGCTTCGGTACCGGTACGGCCCTCCAGGTCTACGGTTCCTGCCCCGCTGGTCGCGTGACGAACAACTCGGACTGCAACGACGCCAATGCGTCACAGAACCCCCTCCAGTTGGAGGTCTGCGACATGATCGACAACGACTGCGACGGCATGGTCAACGAGAACCTGTCTTGTGTGAGTGTCACGTGCTACACGGACGCTGACGCAGATGGCTACGGTGTGGGAGCGGGCTTCGTGTACAGCGCAGCCATGTGTCCCGCGGGTACCTCGTCGGCCAATGGCGACTGCAACGATGCAGCGCCGACCACCCACCCCAACGCGGCTGAGCTCTGCGGTGATCAGGTCGACAACGACTGCGATGCCCTGGTGAACGAAGGCTGCGTGACGACCAATTGCTACGCCGACACCGACAACGATGGTTACGGTGCAGGCGCGGTCAACGTCGTCTCGGGCGCGGTTTGTCCGTCTGGTCAGGTGTCGAACAACAACGACTGCAGTCCCTCCAATGCATCGGTCAATCCCGGTGCAACTGAGGTCTGCGGTGACTTGCTCGACAACAACTGCAGCGGTGTGGTGAACGAGGGTTGTCCTTCTGGGACGACCACGGTCAGTGCAACGCTCAATACGAGCAATGCCACGCGTGTCTTTGTCCTCACGGGCAGCGACACCAACGGTGTTCCGTGTACGGCACAGCCCACGGTCGTCGATGCGACCACTCTGAGTGTGGTGCCCGGCTCTTCGTGTGCTGTGAGCGGTGGCAATACCGTGGTTTCGTGCTCTGGAGTGCCTACGGGTGTTCCTTGGACGATCCGCAGTTGCGTCAACGTCAACGGGACGGTCTACATCGTCCACATGGCGCATAACTACGGTGGTACGTGTGTCGCCTCTACCTCCGGGTATAGCGACTACGCGTCGATCACCGCTGGCAATGGTTCGCCGATCACGGGTACGACATCTTCGGGTGTCTGCCGCAACGGCGCGCTCTGATCAAGCGCGGTGTCCTTGAGCGCTTCTAGCGCAAACTGAAATGAGCCCTTCTTGAACTTCAAGAGGGGCTTTTTCGTATCTTACTTTGATTTTGTTTTGGTAACACGTTTTATAATACGAGTAGCTGTTTTTGAACTACCAATACCGCGTAATAATTTTGAGGTAATTCTATTTTTTCTTAATTGTTTTATTTTTTCAGGGTCTTTTGTTAAAAAAACGAGGGTGCGTTCACTATCAAATAGAAATAACGCATTACTCAGCTCAGCAAAATCCCCTTTGTCCCACTGGCTTCGATCAACACTAATAAGCAAGCTATTATTTTGTTGAAGGAGTTGCGTTAAGAGTTTTTTGCCTTCGCGTTTATTGACTGATTGAAGTGTCTCAAGCAAGAGAACGAGATCATAGTGCGGGAGATCCTTAGCCTCTAGAGAGCGAAAATCTATTTTTGTAAAAAGCTGATAGTCGCTTGATAATAAGGGTGACTTCGTAGCTGTTTTATCAATTCCATCTAATCGGATAGATTGGTCGATATAACGATGGATAGCAAGCCCAACAAAACCATCGCCGCAACCAATATCTAAAATACGTTTCGGTTGTAGGCAATCGATGATGTCTAATACTTTTGGTAGGAGGTGATAGGGGCTTGTTTGCATAGAAAAAGCGTATCATGAACGACTTCTCTATGGTATACTTTGCTTAATGTTCAGTCGTTCTTTGTCTACACGTATCGCCCTAGGTCTAGGGCTATTTGTAGCGCTTTTCCTTTTAGGCTTTATTATTGGAACGCCTCTTGCGCTTGCTTTTCTGGCATCTCTATTGGCTTGTACCTTGCTCGCTTGGCGTGAGCCTTACCTGGTCTTATTTGCTTGGGCTCCAATCTCACTCATGATTGGTTGGGTGGTGAGTTTAGATACGGGAGAATATCGCATTGGCGAACAAGTGTTACATGTTTACGCAGAAATAAGCGTTGGTGAGTTATTAGCGCTTTCATTGTTGGCAGCATGGGCGCTCAGACTTTTATTCTACTGGAAGGGGAGACGTGATCTCAATTGGAAGCCTTGGTTTCCGATACTCCTACCATTCTCGCTATTGTTTCTTGCTGAGCTAGTATCAATGTTTTCGCCTGCACTTCCTAGTAAAATCGAAGTTGTAAAACATGCTATACGATATATTGGTTTTATCTATCTCAGCTGTATCGTTTTGGTGGCAAATTTTGTTCGATCAAAAAAACGTCTTAAGCCAATACTGGGTTCACTTGGTATGAGTGGTGCTTTATTTGCTATCGGTGGACTTATCTCTATGGTGTATTCAAATGGCGTTCTTCAGCTTGGTCGCGCTATGCCATTACCTATACTTGGTGTAAATGCACTCGGTGGTAATCAGCATGCTTTGGCAGAGACATTAATTATTGGCATGGGCGCTTTGCTTGCTTTAGGGGCATTATCAAAATCAGAAGAACAAAAAAAATGGATAAAAGCAGGTGTTGTTTTAATGTTTATTGTTACCTTGTTTACCTTTAGTCGAACAGCGTGGATCGTGCTTGCTTTTGCCTTTGTCTGTCTTTGTGCGACCGTTTGGCGTCCTTGGTGGCAACACTATCGATCATCTATTATCGGTGCTGGTATTCTTTTGTCACCTATTGCTATAGCGATGGTTGTTTATACTCTATCAAGCGGGGCAATGAGTTCAGTAAGTTCTCGTAATATGATTGCTGCAATTGGCTTTAATGCTTTTAAGGATTCGCCTGTATTCGGTGTTGGAGCGGGAGGCTATTTGCAACTTGTCGGTAATTCACGTGCTTTTTTTGTTGAATTTGGTCCTGCCTTTGATGCGCATGGCATCATACAGAAAGTCGCAGGCGAATTAGGCGGTATTGGCTTACTGGCGCTAGGTATATTGCTGTATGCACTTGGGCATACAATGTGGAAAAATAATAAAGCGCTTTCCACGAGTAGTGATGAACGTGAGGCTTATATGTATCTTTGTATCCTTGTGGCAAGCATGTTTCTGTTTGAATGTTTTAGCACGACCTATTGGACGCCGCGTTTATGGTTGCCGGTTGGTTTGGTATTAGCTGCTTCGAGAGTTTTTGTAAGTAGCGAAAAAGCAAAAGATCCAGATTTCTTAAAAGAAACTCTATTAAAATAAGAGTATGCGTATTATCCATGTCGTTTGGTCATTAGGTAGAGGCGGTGCTGAGCGTTTTGTTTTGGATTTGGCACAAGCTCAGCAACGATCACACGATGTACGTGTAATCGCGGTATGCGGTGGAGAAATGGAGCAATTATTTTTAGATGCAGAAATAGACTTAAAAGTATTAGGTAAACAACCGCATACACTAAAAGAGCGTTTTCGTATCATCGAACAATGCAAAGAACTATATCGAGAATGTCAGCCCGATATCGTGCATACGCATTTAGGTGCAGATGTATGGGCGGGTTACTTTGCGGCAAAACCGCTTGGTATTAAGTGGGTGATGACAGCTCATAGTCATGAACCAGAACTAAGCATCATCACAAGAATATTACGCTTTTTGGCCTATCGCTCTGCTGGGCATATCGCGGCTGTCTCACGTTCTGTTAAAGATATGGTGACTTGGCGTTATGGTGTTTTAGAAAAAAAAGTAACAGTCATTCCTGTTGGATTAGATCTTCAGCGTTTTGCCTTACGCGAGAGACATCAAGCGGGTGATATTCCAAAGCTCGTTATTGTTGGTAGGCTCGCTCCAGAAAAAGGTCATCGAGTGCTTCTCGAGGCATTAGCGCTCTTACATCGTCCTTGGGCATTAACCATTGTTGGCGATGGACCATTGCGCTTAACATTACAACGTGAGAGCGAACGTCTTGGTATTGCACAACGTATTCACTGGGCAGGGTCAGTAAATGACCCTTCCTATTATCTGACAACATCTGATCTTTTTTGCATGCCTTCGTTACACGAAGGTCAGGGGATGGCGCTTCTCGAAGCGGCGGCATCACGCTTACCTGCTATCGCTACCGACTTACCTGCAATTCGCGAAGTCTTTGATCGTAGATCGATGTTGCTTATACCAGTGAGCGATGTTGATGCTTTGAGTAAAGCAATACATCAAACACTTACTCAATATACCGACGCCTTAATAAGGGCTGATTTAGCCGCAAACATTGTACGCGATCGTTTTGGTATTCAGGTGGTTGTTCGCTTGTATGATACGCTTTACGCCTCCCTATGAAGATATTGCACGTAAATAAATTTTTTGATTTCCAAGGAGGGGCTGAGGTCTATATGCATGGACTGATGCGGTATCAAGAGGCATTAGGTCATGAAGTACACGCTTTTTCTACCCACAGCATCAAAAATCTTCCATCTAAAGATGAAAGGTTCTTTGTAAAGCGTTACGATCTTAAAAAAAAGACGGATTTATATACGCAAGCAAAAATTGCGGCAAATTTTATCTGGAACGTAGAGGCAAAAAAAGCTCTAGGTAAAATGCTCGATGAAGTAAAGCCAGACATTATTCATATCCATAATATCTATCATCATCTTTCGACATCAGTATTAGCAGAGATTCGTAAACGAAAGATCCCATGCGTACAAACGCTACACGATTATAAGCTCGCTTCTCCAAATTATAGTATGTTTGCCCACGGAACGATCTGTGAACACAGTAAGGGTGGTCGATATTATGAAGTGGTAAAGTACAAGTGTTTATCGGACTCGACGATTCGTAATGTATTGGCTGCCGTAGAGATGTATATGACAAAAACGGTGCAGTCATATGAACGAACGATCGCTCTCTTTCTTTGTCCTTCGCAATTCATGAAAGAAAAAATGATTGATTGGGGTGAGCCCGCGAGTAAAATGCGCTTGGTGAGAAATCCAACGGATCGTGTCGAAGTAGCCGCAGTGCGTGGCGGAGGTTATTTGATTTATGCTGGACGTTTATCCGAAGAGAAAGGTCTCGAATCTTTTCTCGAAGCAGCCTGTCTTTTTCCAAGTCTACCTGTAAAGCTCGCTGGGAGTGGTCCAGATGAGGCAAAACTCCGTGCTATTGTCGAAAAACACGGTGCATCACATATCGAATTTTTGGGGTTTGTTGATCCAGTAACGCTTAGAGAATTACGTCATCGCGCCGAAGCACTTGTTCTACCAACGTTAAGTTATGAAAATTGCAGCGGTTCAATACTTGAGGCGATGGCTAGTGGATTACCTTGTCTTGTCACGCGTACGGGAGGTAACCCAGAACTTATCGAGGACGGTAAGCAAGGATTTCTTGTGACGCCTGGATCCGTAGAAGATTGGACACGCACTCTGCATCGTTTTTTGGCTACACCAACCGAAGTACGCGATGCAATGGGTCAGTCGGGTCGAGAAAAGGTTGCCGCACGCCATGATTGGCACGCTCACACGCTTCAGGTATTAAGTTGCTATGAAGAAGCGGGTGCAAAATAGTATCAGAACGAGCATTATTGCTTTGCTCGCTTGTCTTTGTAATTACCACAAATGGCGGTTGCTTCAACGGATGATATTGAGACACCGCCACTCATAAATTTTTTCTTAGGGTATGAACTTACGGATGAGACAGCCACCATGTTATCGCGTTGGGATATTGTCGTATTAGACATGGATCAGACGTATCAATTTCCTGAGCAGATGAAGTTGATAAAACGGTTAAATCCAGACATAAAGCTTATCGCTTATATTAGTGCTGGTGAGATTAGTGAAGCGCGTTTTCATGGCAGCTTAGGTTCGCCGGGTAGAAATCTTGCAGATCAAATTCCGGAACAATGGTTCTTGGGTCGTCCAAGCCAAAGCAGGATTAGTTGGTGGCCAGGCGCATGGCTCATGAACGCAACAAATGGTGCACCGCTGATAAATGGCGAGCGTTGGAATACGTTTTTACCGAGATATATTCATCAAGAACTCATGTCTAAGGGTATTTGGGACGGTGTCTTTTTAGATGGCGGGTATAGTGAGGTCACATCTAAGTTTGGTGCAGGATTAGATATAAATAATGATGGTATAGTTGATGACCCTAAAACCGTTGATGAGGCTTATCGTGATGGGATGAAAACGCTTTTACAAAATACCCGCAAAGCCATAGGAGATGATCGGATTATTATTGCCAATAGTTCATTAGAATTTGCGCAAGAAACGAACGGTATTTTATTTGAAAATTTTCCACGTTATGGGTTTGATTGGCCCTTTCGTTCAATGCAAGATATATCTCCGCTATTAGAGCAGCCAAACGTATTAGCGATCAATACCAATACAAATAATCTAGAGCGTCCAAATGATTATCGTTTGATGCGTTATGGATTAGCTTCAACGCTCATAGCGGGTGGCTACTATTCGTTTGATGCGGGAGATGCAAAACATCATCGCACCTGGTGGTATGACGAATACGAAGCACCGATTGGTGTACCAAATTCAGCGCCTAAAAACAGTTCGGGACTTTGGTCACGTCAATTTACAAATGGTTACGTTATTGTAAACCCAACAAAAAAAGCGATCACCATACAATTGCCAACGAGATATCAAAAACTTTTTGGACGACAAGATCCGCAAATCAATACGGGAGAAATTCTAAACGAAGTAAGCGTCCCTCCTGAGGATGGGTTGCTGCTTGTAAAGCCTAAAGGATAAGCATCGCATCACCAAAGCTATAAAAACGATACTTATTATCAATGGCGTGTTTATAGGCATTTAATACGGACTTACGTCCTGCAAAGGCAGAAACAAGTACGATGAGCGTAGATTTTGGTAAATGAAAATTCGTTAGCAATCCGTCAATTACTCGAAACGAATAGCCCGGAGTAATAAAGAGATCGGTTGAATCAGCCCAAGCTTCTCCTACGCCGCCCCACGACTCAAGAGCGCGTGTCGCCGTAGTACCAACAGCAATGACGCGATTACCGCGTTTCTTTGTTTTATAGATTTGATCAATCGTTTCTTGAGGAACATGGCCCCACTCTCTGTGCATGTCATGCGTTTCAAGTGTTTCTGTTTTGATGGGTCTAAATGTACCGAGTCCTACATGAAGAGTGACAAAGGCTTTTTGAACGCCTTTTTGTTCAAGTTTGTTAAAGAGATTTTCAGTAAAATGAAATCCTGCTGTAGGTGCTGCCACTGAACCGCGTTCTTTGGCATAGATGGTTTGGTACTCGCTCTGGTTACGTGCATTTTTTTCAACATAGGGCGGGACTGGCACCGAACCTGCTTTATCAGAAAATGCGAATACTTCATCAGTTGTTAAGCCAAAATCAACTATGGCGGTACCTTGGTTGGTTTTTTCTTGCAATACGCACTTTGTGTCAGAGGAAAAATAGATTGTTGATCCAGGAGCGAGTTTTTTACCTGGCTTGATAAGGGCTTCCCAATAGCCGTGCTCCGTCGGATGGAGGAGAAAACACTCTGCTTGCGTACCGTCGTCGAGACGTCCTTCTAGGCGCGCCTTAAAGACTTTGCTGTCATTAAAAATCAATAGATCTCCTGGTGCTAACAGATCTGGCAGATCACGAATATGACGATCTATGATGGCGCCATCTTCACGAGCTAATAGGAGTAGCTTTGCTGACTCACGGTCTGCAAGCGACTCTTGAGCAATACGGTCAACAGGAAGGTGATAATCAAAGTCAAAAAGTGGCGTAGACATAGGCGAAAGATAGCGCATTTATCGACCTGGTCAAGTTATTCATTACCCTTGACAAAACCAGTATGTTAATTCATACTTTTCGTACTAAATTATGATAAAGAAACCATCGAAGAAAGGGGATATTTGCCCCTTTAACCCGAAGGATGCGCTCGTTGGAGCAGCTGTTTTGGGAGAAAGAGGACAAATCGTTATCCCAAAAGAAATGAGAGAGAAGCTTGGCTTTAAGTCAGGTGATCGTATTGTCTTAATGCAAAACGGTGACGGACCTCTTGTGATCTTGCCTGCCTCCTCGCTCCAAGAGATGGTGGCTTCTTTTTCTGACCGTATCGCGCAAGCGCTAAAAAACGTGTAAACTAACCCTATGAATTTCTTGAAGAATCTGTTGAAAAACAAGTGGACCTATATTGTACTCGCCATCGTTTTCTTTGGCTGGCTTTTCTTTGGTCGTGGTGGGTCAAATTCAGTATTTTACGAAACGGCAAAAGCTGAAAAAGGTAACCTTGTTCGCACTGTAGAAGTGACAGGAGAAGTAAAGCCTGATTTGCGTTTAAGTTTGGGTTTTAAGAGCTCAGGCACGCTTAACCGTGTTGCGGTAAAAGTTGGTCAAAAGGTAAAGCGTGGCGATTTACTCGCTGAGCTAGAATCACGCGACCTTCGTTTTAGTGCTGAGCGTGCTCGTGCTGCATTAGCGATCGCTGAGGCAAATCTTAATGCACGTCTTGCTGGAGAAACAAAAGAGTCTATTGCTATCGCACAAGCGTCAGTAGATCAGGCAAAGGCATCCTATGATAAGTCTATTGTTGATTTAAACCTTACAAAACAAAGCGTAGAGGACGAATTTCGTTTAGCGCAAATTTCTTACGATAAAGCATCATCCGATATTACGAGCGGAGGTGCTACAGCTGACCAATCGGTTATCTCTGCAAGAGTTGCTCTTGTGAGTGCAATGAAAGCATCGCTCGGCACCATGCGCTCAGGTCTTTCTGCGGGTGACGAAATTATTGGTGTTGATAATGCAGCAGCAAATGACAATTATGAAAATGTCTTAGGTATTTCAGATTCATTATCAAAAGAAACAGCCAAGTATCAGTATGAAGCGGCAAAAATTGCTTTTAAGTCAGCAGAATCGGCAATTGCGTCCTTAAATGATACTGATGCGCCAAGCGTATTTGAAGCCACTGGTGACAAAACACAAGATGCTATCGAAAAAACACAAGAATATCTTGATTCTGTTCAGCGTGTGCTAAACGCCTCCATCACAAACGCGTATTTAACCGAGGCTTCTTTGGCGGCTAAACGTTCTAGTATTGATGGGCAGCGTACAGCAGTAAGTGCACAGCTCGGTTCAGTAGCAGGTGCTGTAGAAGGGTATCGTTCAGCGACCTATTCCATCACAACATCAAAAGCACAACTTGAAGCGGCATTTAAACAAGCAGAAGCAAATCTTTCGATTGCAGATCGTAATCGTATCAATAAGGTAAAGACTGCTGAAACAAATGTCATGATTCAGCAAGCGGCTCTCAACTCCGCTCAAGCAAATCTTGATGCGCGTATTGCCGGTCCTCGTGCCGTAGATGTAGCTGGTCTTCGTGCAGCGGTATTAGATGCGCAAACTGCCTACGCGCAAGCATCTGAACGTCTTTCTGATGCACAAATCATTGCTCCAGCGGATGGTGTTATTACTGATGTTGTTCCTACAACAGGCGAGCTCGTCAATCAAAGTGCTGCGGTTATTCGTATGGTAAGCACCGAAGGCTATGGTATCGAAGCACTTGTCCCAGAATCTGATGTGACCATTGTTGATGTAAATCAAGAAGTAGAAATCACTCTTGATGCCTATGGTGATAGCGTAAAATTCAAAGGGAAAATTGTTGGCGAGAACGCTGATCAAACAAAAGTCCAAGATGCGATCTATTACAAAGTATACGCTACCATTGATATTGGTGATAAAGATGTAAAGCCAGGTATGACAGCAAACTTGATTATCACAACAGCTTCACGTACAGATGCACTCTTTGTTCCATCTCGTTCGTTACGTGATGCAAATAATAAGAAAACGGCACGTGTAATCGATGGCTCATCCATCAATGAAAAAGAAGTTGTCACCGGTTTACGCGCTGACGAAGGTAAGAGCGAGGTTCTTAGCGGATTAAATGCCGGCGATCGTATCTTGCTTCGCGAAGTAACAGCAGAAGAGTATAAAAACCTCGCGGACGACATGCGTTTTGAGAATAAAAACGAAGAACAAAAATAACTATGTCTGCTCTCATTAAGGTCGTAGACCTCACGAAGACCTACGAGACGGATGGTGCAAAAACTCCGGTATTGCATGGTGTAAACCTTGAGGTTCCAAAAGGGCAATTTGTTGCCATTATGGGACCTTCGGGATCTGGTAAATCAACCTTCATGCATATCTTGGGTTTTCTCGACACGTTAACAACCGGTAAGTACTACTTTGACGGTGAAGAAATCTCCACCTTTGATGAAGACGAACAGGCTGTGGTGCGTGGTGAAAGAGTCGGCTTTATTTTTCAAGCATTTAATCTCTTACCTAAGACAAGTGTGCTTGAAAACGTAATGTTGCCGTTGCTCTATTCGGATGTACCAGTAAAAGACCGTACAGCGTTAGCCATGGAGGCAATTAAGCTTGTAGGTCTTGAGCACCGTGCAAATAATCTTTCTAACCAGCTTTCTGGTGGTGAGCGTCAGCGTGTTGCAATTGCGCGCACACTCGTTCGCAAGCCAGCGGTCATCTTTGCTGATGAGCCTACGGGTAACCTTGATTCGAAGTCAGGCAAAATTGTGATGGATACATTACTTGAGTTAAATATGCGTCACGGTCATACCATTATTCTTGTGACACACGAAAAAACAACGGCGCAATACGCAGAGCGTATCATCACTATGAAGGATGGATTAGTTGTAGGAGATGAAGTTGTGAAGAACCGTATCCAGTTAGGATCAGAATACTCAAAATAACCATGCGAATCCGAGATCTCTTTTTAAGTGCGTTGCAAAGCTTAACGCGCAATAAAGGACGCACCGTATTAACGATGCTCGGTATTGTGATTGGTATTCTTTCGGTTATCTTGGTCCTTTCAATCGGTGAAGCGGCACAACATTCAATCCTTGGTCAAATAAATTCACTTGGAACAGATCTAATTTTTCTACAGAACGGTGACAAAGAGCTAGCGAACTCACCAGATCAGGTATTTGCTACGCCCTCACTTACTTACGCGGACAGTAAAAAATTAAAAGATCAAACATGGCTTCGCTATGTCTTGCCCCTGGTTATCACAAACGATCTCGTAACCGGTAGAGGTGAAGACATTACTGTTCAAGTTACGGGTACATCTCCAGATGAAGCAGAGCTTTACGATCTTACTTTTAAAGAAGGTGGTTTTTTTGATGTTTCTGATGTTGAAGGGAGAAGTCGTGTTGTTGTCCTAGGACATGAAGTAGCAAAAACGATTTTTGGTGATGAACAGGCAGTAGGTAATTCAGTAAAGATCAATAATCAAAACTATCGTGTTATTGGTGTTGTTGTTGAGTCTGGATCACGCGCTTTCACAAACCTTGATAAGTCTGTGTATGTTCCGGTTACCTCAGCGCTCGATTTGTATGGTCAAAAATACATGACCTATATCATTGTTCAACCAAATGGTATTTCTCAAAATGAGACGGTATATCGTGTAACAGAACTAATGAGAGAAACACATCGCTTAAGAGAAGGTGATAATGATGATTTCTTTATGGAGACAATGGATGAATCCGTGCAATCTGTTTCGCAGATTACGGATATCTTAAGTATTTTTCTCTCTTCTGTGGCTGCAATCTCATTACTTGTTGGTGGTATTGGGATTATGAATATTATGTACGTCAGTGTAACTGAGCGTACCCGTGAAATCGGCTTGAGAAAGGCATTGGGAGCGAAGAATCGAGACGTATTGGGACAATTCCTGATGGAAGCCGTCGTGCTAACGGCATTAAGTGGTATCGTAGGTGTCGTTTTGGGTATTGGTGCTACATGGCTTGCGATAAAGGGCATCTCAAACGTACAAGACGGTTGGACGTTTAGCGTATCTACCAATGGTATTTTGCTTGGTTTCTTTGTCTCTGCCGGAGTTGGAATTTTATTTGGATATGCGCCAGCGAAACAAGCATCAAAACTACGACCAATTGAGGCATTAAGAAAAGATTAGTATGAAGATCCGAGATATTATCCCAGTAGCGTTTTCAAGTTTAACGCGCAACAAAAGTAGAACAGCATTAACCATGTTGGGTCTTGTGATTGGTATCATGTCCGTCATTCTCATGCTTTCGATCGGGCAAGCGGCTGAGCGTTTTTTATTGAGTCAGATTGCAAGTTCATTTAGCTCAGATCTTATTTTTGCTCAAAATGGTCGCGGTGCGGAAAGAGGCGGACCTCCAAGTCCTACACAGAAAAAATCCCTAACAGATAAAGACGTTGATTCATTAAGAAAAGTTTCTTGGCTTAATGTTGTTGAGCCATTTATCATTCAGTCTGATCTCGCAACGTTCGAAGGACGTTCAAGACGTGTATCGCTTAACGGTGTTACGCAAGCATCGCTTGATGTGTATCCAGATCGGCCGGAGACAGGGCGATTTATCGAAGAGAGTGACGTAGATGGACGAGCGCGTGTTATCGTTTTAGGACGTGCGGTTGCTTTGGATTTATTCGCAAATAGTGAGCCTATAGGCAAGACAGTAAAAATTGGCAAAAGAAGTTATCGTGTTGTTGGTGTTATGGAGAAGGGTGGTACTCGTTTTTTTACAAATGTTGATGATCAAGTATATATCCCGGTTTCTACAGCGATGGATGCCTATAATCGTAAAAATGTAGACTTTATCGCCATGAAAACTGGCTTAGGGATCAACCAAACAAAGGATCGTATTCGCGAAGTTTTACGAGAAAATCACAATATAGATAATTATGAAGATGATCTCGCAAAAGATGATTTTCGCTTAGGCGCGCAAGAAGATGCAGCAAAAAATGCTGGGCAAATTGGTTTGATCTTACAGGTATTGCTTGGCTCTATTGCAGCGATCTCGCTACTTGTTGGTGGTATTGGTATTATGAACATCATGTATGTGACGGTTACGGAGCGTACAAGCGAAATTGGTTTACGCAAAGCTATCGGAGCAAAGCCAAAAGATATCTTAAATCAATTTCTTGCTGAGGCTATTGTTGTAACAGGTCTTGGTGGATTGATTGGTATTGTTATTGGGGTAGGTCTATCTTACTTAGGTCTTACGGCACTTGGTAACTATCAGGCTGGTTGGAGCTTTGCTTTTCCAACAGATGCCATCATTCTCTCATTTAGCGTGTCGACAATTATTGGTGTCGTCTTTGGTTTTTTTCCTGCACGTCGCGCAGCAAAATTAAGTCCTATTGAGGCATTGCGTTATGAATAATGAGCTCTACTTACCCCTAGCATTGGTTATTGGGTATTCTTTATTGTCTGCAAGATTGAACTGGGTACTTAAACCATGGCGCATGCATCATTTTGCTTGGACGGTATTTTATGTACTGGTGAGTGGCTTGATCCCTTTGGCATTAATGTTGTCGTTATTACTGTCAGCTACGTTTAAAGCATCTATCACGTATCGTGATTATTCGTTATACGGGCTTTTAGTGCTTTTGGTACAGTTTTTCATACCTCTTCCATTTATTCTTCTAGATGAGGATCGCAAAGAACCTACTGAGTTTAAAACCGTAGAAAAGCTTCTAAAAGACATTGGTGATGTTGTTGCCATAGGGCTTATCCTTTTATTTGGATACTCTAGTATCACGGCAAGTATATCTGGAGAAAATGAAACAGCTCGGTTTGCTTTTAAGCTTGCTCTTGTTATTGCCTTATTGTTCTTTGGAAAGCTCATCAAAGGCTGGAGAGATCAATATCTTCACAAATAATATGTCACAACAAGCACTCTTTTATCTTGATCTTACGGCTCTTGCGAACATTCTACTATTCGCTTTCGCTGTGGGCTATACAGGGCTGTTTGTAAGACTTAATTGGTTGTTAAAGCCATGGCGCATGAAGGGTTTTGCCTGGTTGATGTCTTATGTGCTGTTGAACGGTTATTTGCCATTGATGCTAATTGTCTTATTGTACTTTTTGCCATTGATTAAGTCCTCGATACCAGTCATTAATTATTCAATCTATGGACTTATTTTTCTATTGCTACAAGTTTTGATGCCTTTGCCCTTCGTTGTCTTTGATAAAGACCGTAAAGAATCCACAGAGTTTAAAAAAATTGAGAAGTCCCTTTTGTTTATTGGTAACAGTTTTGCGGCAGCCATCGTTCTTATGTTCGTATACGGAACTATTGAGGCTGTTTTAACCGGTGATATGAGAGCTGCTTTTTATGGCTTCAATTTTACCCTGGCTTTCGGTGGTCTCTTCTTTAGATCCATTATTAGAAATTGGAGAGATCAATATCTTCACAAATAATATGTCACAACAAGCGCTCTTTTATCTCTGGACCTGGTTAAAACTTATTTTATCATTGTGGTTTTTTTATCTTGTCTTGCGTTATGTCGCAGGCGTGGGCGTTGGTGCTCCGTATTTTCCGGTGCGCAAACGCGATATCGATGATGCATTTACCCTTGTTGATATTACAGATAAAGACACAATAATCGATCTAGGCTCTGGTGACGGAAAGATTCTCCTCGCTTGTGCCAAGCGTGGCGCGACGGTTATTGGTTACGAGCTGAATCCGGTCCTGGTTCTGATTACCAAATGGCGCCTACGCAAGCATCCAAAAGCCAAAGTCTATTGGAAGAACTTGTTTACAGCTGATTTTGCTGGTGTTACAAAGGTCTTTATTTTTGGACTCGACCCCATCATGCACGACGTTTCAAAAATGCTAAAAGAAAAAGCGATGAAAGACATTGAGATTATTTCATTCGCTTTTACATTGCCTGGATTTCAAGAGGTGGGGCAAAAGGGGATTGCGAAGAAATATCTCCGCGAACCCTCTGTCTAGCTCATTTTGATTTTTTATGGATAGACATCTCCCTTGTATTCAAGGGAGAACTGATGCTGAGGCTTCAATCAGTCGCTCTCCTTCTCTCGAAGAAGAGAAGGAGCTGGAGGATGAGTTCGCGGCCTCGGTGATGGTATCGGTAATAGTTTTTATTACGTATCCGATGCGTTTATTGATATCGTTATTGGTAAAGCGAATAGTCGTAACGCCAAATTCAGAGAGGATGGCTGTTCGTTCTACGTCGTAGGTGGCGCCTTGATCACTAGCATGCTGTGATCCATCTATTTCGATAGCAACACGATATTGTGCGCAGTAGAAGTCTACGATAAATCGATTGATGCTAAATTGGCGAAGAAATTTGTAGCCACCCAGCTTTCGCCCACGCAGATAGTGCCAAAGGTCACGCTCTTCGTTGGTGGCATTTTTTCTTAACTCGCGCCGGCGTTCTTTGAGTCGGCGATCCGTAATTTTGTATTGCATAGCTAGATACCCCGTTCCATGAAACGAGATAGGGTGTCAAGACTGCGAACCCTCTGCCTACATTTATTTACCGAGACATGGTTAGGCATCTCCCTTGTATTCAAGGGAGACCACTTTAGTTTCAGCCCTCCCTTGGAACAAGGGAGGTGCCCATCCAAAAAAAACAAAATGCGGGCGGTGGGTTCGCTGCCACGCCAATCAGAAAACCCGCCATGAACTGTGTGTTCTTGGCGGGTTTTTAGAGTTGAGCATCAGTTGTTGACTGAAACAGGTTGGGCGCTCACTGGTGGTGTGGCGGTGACTTGCTTGATACGGTCTTTCGCAAGAGCTTTAAGTGCGTCGACGAATAGGCGAGTCTTGTCAGCTTCGTAGCGAAGAGGGCTGAAATCCATGCTGTCACGAGGATGCAAACAATCCCGAACGGCTTCGTAGAACAAAGGGTGCTCACTACCCTTGTTGCAAGTGATGACGCCGTTTTTGTCATGAGTGATGTGAAATAGCTCGTTCTCCCAAGAACAGGGCTGATCTTTGCGCCAGTCCTCCTTGGGATAGACGATCGCCTGAGTAAAAAGCGATCCGTTGAGTCCGGTATCGCGAGGCATCTCGAAGAGCAACGCGGAGACCTTGTAACAGGGTCTCCATTCCTCGGATCGATGATTATGCTTCACTTCTTCGGTGATGAATGCGATTCGATACTTCTTGTACTGCCACGAGCCTTTCAAGGTAACACGATGACGAAACCGGTCACCCCGCTCGCCTCCAAGATTGGTAGGCTCTCGAAGTACGAACTCGTCTTCATAAGTATCCTGTTGGTGATTACCGATATCCTTCAGTACGAGCTGAAGAAATTCAGAAGCGCTAACGGTAGTCGTTAGAACGTGGGAACCGGCGGGCATGCTGTTTTCTCCTGTAAAGAACGGATCTATAGTCACTGTGCAGGATCAGTAATGCTTGTGTCAATCTTACAAAGAGCTTCTTCTTGACGCCCTTTTTGAGAACGTCTATAGTTGCATTAGCACTCAGCACTTGAGAGTGCTACTTCATTACAATGGACGCTAAGCTCTTACAGCTCCTCAAGCTCGTGACGGAAGAATATATTGCAAGCGCTGAACCCGTTGGGTCTCAGGCGCTTGTTGAGCGTCATAACTTGGGCGTAAGTTCTGCAACGATTCGTAACTGGTTCGCTCTCCTTGAGGAGGCAGGATTGCTTCAGCAGCCTCATACCTCAGGTGGACGTATCCCAACCGAAGATGGTTTTCGACTCTATGTCGAACAATTTATTACCCCAAAATCTGCAAGCAAAAAAACACGCGATCGCTTATCGCAGGCAGCGTCACTAGATGAAGATCGGCGCATAAAGCTTGTCGCTCGAGAGGTGGCGGATAGTCTGGGGCTTGCCTCGATTGTCGCGCTTCACGAAGCTGATACGTATTACACCGGTCTATCACAGCTTTTTGCACAACCAGAATTTCGCCATTGGCAACGCGTTGTTTCGATGACGGAGTTACTTGATCATCTTGATCAGACACTCGGATCTCTACGACGTACCACCTTTGAGCAACCACAATGGTTTATCGGAAAAGATTGTCCATTTGGTCCCGCTTCTAGTGTCGTCGTTGCCAGCAGTCCGCAAGGACTTATCGGTATTCTTGGTCCATTACGTATGGACTATCAAGAAGCACTCTCACATATGATCGCCGCTATAGAAGCCTTATCTTAATAACCACTATGGAAGAACAACAAAACGAACACCCACAAGATCCAGAAATTGATCCCTTCACTCCTCCTGCGTCGTCGGTCGGGATGACAGACGAAGCTAAGTGTGAAAAATGTGAAGAATATCTCGATGGATGGAAACGTGCTCAAGCAGATTATCAAAATTTAAAACGTGAAGCAGACAAAGAAAAAGGTCAATTTGTAAAATACGCCAATGAACGCTTGCTCGAAGAATTGCTTCCAGCTATCGATCAGTACGCTATGGTTCTTAAATATCAACCTTCTACTGAATCGCTTGACGATGAACAGAAAAAGCAATGGGAAAATTGGTTGATTGGTGTAAAAGCCGTTTGGACCAATTGGGAGCATGTCATGCAATCAACGGGTCTTTCACTCATTGAAGCGGACAAAGTCTTTGATCCTCAGCGCCACGAAGCTGTAGGTACCGAAGAAAGCAAAGATGTCGCTTCTGGCGAAATCATCCGCATTACTCAAGATGGTTGGATGTTGAATGGTAAAGTTCTACGTCCTGCTAAGGTCATTATCGCAAAATAACTATGTCATTAATCAAATGGTCCCCATTTTTTGAGCCATTTGAGGGTATGGATAAAGCCCTCGATGAGATGCGCTCATTACAAACAGCTCAGGGAGTCGGCATTGTTCCTCCTGTTGATATGTACGAAACAGAACATACCATTGTCGTAGAAACACCAGTTCCTGGTGTTGATCCAGGCAAGATTGAGGTGACGGTCGACAACGGCATCCTCACGATCAAAGGAACAACCGAACGCAAAACCGAAGTCGAAGACAAAAACTACTATCGCAAAGAAGTGCGCCAAGGGATGGTGTTTCGGCAAATCGCCCTTCCGGCACAAGCACAACATGAAAATGCCGAAGCAAGCTTTGAAAACGGTATTCTCAAGGTAACGGTTCCAAAACTTCTACAAGAATCCAAGTCAATAAAAATTGATGTAAAGAAAAACTAATTTCATAACTATTCAAACCTATGTCAAAAATTCTCGGAATTGATCTCGGTACTACCAACTCCTGTATGGTGGTTATCGAAGGCGGTCAACCAAAAGTACTCGAAAACGCCGAAGGCGCACGCACTACACCATCCGTTGTTGCTGTCACAAAAGGCGGCGAACGCTTGGTTGGTCAGGTAGCAAAACGCCAGGGTGTCGTAAATCCAGAAAACACGATTTTTTCTGCGAAGCGCTTGATTGGTCGACGATATGATGATGAGGCCGTACAACGTGATCTCAAATGGTTTCCGTTTAAAGTCACTAAAAAAGACGATAGCCCACGTATTACCATGGGTGATAAAGACTATGCGCCAGAAGAAATCTCGGCCATGGTTTTACAAAAACTCAAAGCGGATGCAGAAGCACGTATTGGCGAAAAGATCACCGAAGCGGTCATTACCGTACCGGCATATTTTGATGACTCACAACGCCAAGCAACAAAAATCGCTGGTGAAATCGCTGGCTTAAATGTACGTCGTATTATCAACGAGCCAACAGCCGCCGCTCTTGCATACGGTTTTGATCGCAAAAAAGACGAAAAGATCGTTGTCTACGATCTCGGTGGTGGTACCTTTGATGTCTCCGTTCTCGAGGTTGCCTATGATGCTTCGACAGAACAAAACACCATCGAAGTTCGTGCAACCAATGGTGACACACATCTTGGTGGTGATGACTTTGATCAACGCATTATTGAGTGGATTGTTGATGAATTTAAAAAATCCGAAGGTATTGATTTGGGTAAAGACAATCTCGCTTTACAACGTATTAAAGATGCGGCAGAAAAAGCAAAAATCGAGCTCTCAAGCTCAATGGAGACAGAAATCAATCAACCATTTATCACAAGTGACAATGGTGTACCAAAGCACTTGATGATTAAGCTATCACGCTCAAAACTTGAGCAAATCGTTGGTGATCTTGTCGAAAAATCTCTTATCCCTTGTAAGAAAGCGCTTGCAGACGCAGGTCTTAGCGCATCCGATATCAACGAAGTGATTCTTGTTGGTGGTATGACGCGTATGCCACTTGTGCAACAATCCGTAGAAAAATTCTTTGGCAAAAAACCAAACGCTACGGTAAACCCAGATGAGGTTGTTGCTGTTGGTGCTGCGATTCAGGCCGGTAATATGCAGGGTGATATTAAGGGAGAAGTTCTTTTGCTTGATGTAGCACCACTTTCGCTTGGTATCGAAACCATGGGGAGCGTGATGACAAAAGTGATTGAACGTAACACAACGATTCCAACGTCAAAATCACAAACCTTCTCAACGGCCGCTGATAATCAGCCAGCCATCAGTAGAAATCCATGTACTTCAGGGTGAGCGCGATATGGCAGCTGATAATAAATCCTCGGTCGCTTTACGCTTTCGGATATCCCACCAGCACCACGTGGTGTTCCTCAAATCGAAGTGACCTTTGATATTGATGCGAACGGTATCTTAAATGTTAAAGCCAAAGACAAAGGCACAAACAAAGAACAGGCAATCACCATCACCGCTTCGACAAACCTTGATAAAGAAGAAGTCGAACGCATGAAGAAAGACGCCGAAGCGCATGCCGAAGAAGACAAAAACGTCGCGAATCGGTAGAAGTAAAAAACATGGCAGAAACCATGATCTATACAACAGAAAAAATGTTGAAAGATGCAGGTGACAAAGCCAAAGAAGAAGACAAAAAAGTTGTTGAAGAAAAGATGGAGGCATTAAAAGCAATTAAAGACGGCGACGATATCGAAGCGATCAAAAAAAGCCGCTGACGAACTCGCCACCGAAGCCCAAAAAGTCGGTGCTGCGCTCTATCAAGACCGTCCAGAAGCAGAAGTTCCTCCAACTAGCGAAGGAGAACAAACAGAATCTGCAAAAACCGAACCAGAAGAACCAAAAGCTGAATAAGCATGGCTAAAGATTATTACGCAATATTAGGCGTTTCGAAGAGTGCGAGTGAAGACGAAATCAAAAAAGCTTTTCGTCGAGCCGCGCATGAACATCACCCCGACAAAGGCGGTGATGCTTCGAAATTCAAAGATGTAAACGAGGCTTACCAGATCCTAGGGGATAAAAAGAAACGTGCTACCTATGATCAGTTTGGTTCTGCTGCCTTTGAAAACGGTGGTGGAGGTCCAGGTGGTCCGGGAGGTTTTGGTGGCGGATTTGGTGGCTTTGATTTTGGTGGAGCTGGGTTTGATCCAAATCAATTCGGTGACCTTGGTGATGTCTTAGGTGAAATGTTTGGTTTTGGTGGCGGTGGTTCAAAGCGCAATCGCGGTCGTGATATCGAAACTGAAGTCGAACTAACGTTTAAAGAGTCTGTGTTTGGTGCTACAAAAACCGTAAACCTCTATCGCACAAGCGCTTGTTCTGTCTGTAAGGGTGATGGTGCAGAACCAGGTTCAGAATTCGAAACCTGTAGCGACTGTAAAGGCGAGGGTCGTGTGCGCCAAGCGACGCGGACCATGTTTGGCACGATGCAAACGGTTGTTGCTTGTGCGACCTGTCACGGAAAGGGCAAAAAACCTAAGACTCCTTGCAAACAATGTAAGGGTTATGGCGCAGAAAAACGTAACGTGAGTGTAACGGTTGGTATCCCTGCGGGTATCGAAAATGGTGCAATGTTACAAGTACAAGGCGAAGGCGAAGTACCGGATCACGGTGGTCAGGCAGGGGATCTCTTCTTACGTATTCGCGTAAAGCAAGACGCGCGTTTTCAGCGCGAAGGACAAACGATCTTCTCAACGATGTATGTTCCGATCTCGACCTTGGCCCTTGGAGGCAAAATCCAAGTAGAAACGGTCGATGGTGCAGAAACGCAAACGCTTAGCGCTGGTACAGGTTCAGGCGAAGATCTTGTCTTGCATGGCAAGGGCATACCAGGACGCTCAGGACGTCGTGGAGACCATGTAGTAAAGCTTGAAGCAGATATTCCTGATAAGCTAAATAAAGAACAAAAAGCACTCCTTGAGCAACTAAAGTCACTCGGGCTTTAAACCGTATCCTCCCTCAAATGGGAGGATTTTGGTATCATGCCACTATGAATCCAACCGTTGCTTTTGTTGTTGCCGGCATCGCGGTTACCTGGGAGGTTATTCTTTTAGGTGGTTTTTTATTGGCGGGGATTATTTATGGTTTTATCGTTGGTCGTGATCGAGCGGTCACCGTATTGTTAGCATCCTATGTGTCACTAGCTATTGTAACAAATGCACCAATCATCGGACGTTTAAATGTATCACTTGGAGTAAGCAAAAATCCTTGGTATACGCTCTTATGGTTTCTCGGTATTTTTTTCATTGTTTTTTTGATTTTGTGGAGAAGCGCACTACTCAGATCGTTAGCTAATAGTCGAGGTAAATGGTGGGAGATTTTAATCTTTAGTGTTTTGCAGTCTGGGCTTTTTTTGAGCATCGGGCTTTATCTTATCCCTCCAGAAATGCTTAATGCATTATCTTTTGTAACGGTTCAGACATTTACGGACGAGACAGGTCGATCATTTTGGTTATTAGCTCCCTTGGTTTTTTTGGCGATTTTAGGTGGTTCGGGTGGGGATGATTACGAAGACTTGGACTAACGGCAGAAGATTCGCTAAGGTATCGGCATGTTGCGTATCTATAATACCCTGACCCATAGCGAGCAGGACTTTACTCCAATAAAACCAGGGGAGGTGGGTTTGTATACGTGTGGACCGACGGTTTATGGTCGTGCACACGTGGGTAATTTACGTATGTATGTTTTTGAGGACGTGTTAAAACGTTCGCTTACGATGCTTGGCTATAAGGTAAAGCACGTGATGAATATTACCGATGTAGGTCATCTTGTTGGCGACGGTGACGCGGGAGAAGATAAGGTTGAAGGCGCGGCAGCACGTCTTGGACGTACCGCTTGGGATATCGCCAAAGACTACGAAGCGATGTTTGTTGAGGATATTGCCAAGATGAATATTCTCTCACCAGATTTTATGCCTCGCGCCACGGAGCATATTAAAGAGCAAATAGAACTTGTGCAAAAGCTCGAAGAACAAGGTTTTACCTATCAAATAACCGATGGTATTTATTTTGATGTCGAAAAATTTGCCGCCTACGGCAAATTATCGGGACAGTCTCTCAAAGATAAGCTCGCCGGTGCTCGCGTCGAAGAAAATACAGAAAAACATCACCCAGCAGATTTTGCGTTATGGAAGTTTTCGCCAGTTGATCATAAGCGTCAGATGGAGTGGGAGAGTCCATGGGGAACAGGCTTTCCGGGCTGGCATTTAGAGTGTTCTGCGATGGCGCGCGCTTATCTAGGGCAGCCCTTTGATATTCATTGTGGTGGCGTTGATCATATCGCCGTTCATCATGAAAATGAAATCGCGCAAAGTGAAGCCGCGTATCATGAGCCTCTAGCCAATTACTGGATGCATGGAGAATTTTTATTGATGGATAATCAAAAGATGTCCAAGTCGCTCGGAAATCTTTATGTTTTGCCTGAAGTTATCGAACGTGGTTTTGATCCGCTTGCCCTAAGACTCTATTTCTTGAGCGCGAATTATCGTCAAAAACTAAACTTTTCGTGGGATGCGCTTACCTCAGCGCAAAATACGCTAAAAAAACTCCGTCAGGAAATGAAGTGGCTTGCACGCGATGGTAAGGCTAACCAAGGGTATCTTGTAGATATGAAAATTGCTCTTGAAGCAGATTTAAATATCCCAAAGGCTCTCGCTGTATTACACGAAGTTTTACGCTCTGATCTCTCACCAGTAAATAAAGGGGCAACGATTATTGAGATGGATGAAGTTTTTGGCCTAGGCCTTGCCGACTGGATCGGTAAAACGGAAGAAACACCTAAAGAAGTCATACAGATCGCAGATCAACGCTGGCAAGCAAAGCTTGATAAGGACTTTGCCAAGGCAGATGAGCTCCGCGACACCCTCGCCGAGGCAGGCTGGAAGATGAATGATGGCAAAGATGGGTATGAGTTAGAGCGGTTATAAAAGCATCCCCCGTGAGATATCGGGGGATTTTGTTTGTCGTGGTATACTGTTGCTATGTCAAACGGAGGCTTTTTAGATGGTTTTGAAGGAGGTAAGGACGTCGTAAGCGAAGCTACCTCACCAGAGCAACCAGTCGTTGAGTCCACAGCAATGCCAGTGCCAGAATCACCGGCACCAGTATTTGTATCCGAGACCCCTGCAGAAGCGCCTACCCTTGATCATGGGTATTCATTTGAAGATGGTGAAACAATGACTCCCGGTCAAGCAGATCGCCTAGCAATCGAACAACTCAAAAAAGATGAATTTTTAGAAAATACGGCAGAACAGGAGGTGGTTACACACGCAGAAGATCATTCAACTTCAGATGATGCCGGCACGGCAACTGTGGTGTCAGAATCAACCACTGAGCAAGTTGAGACGGAAATGGTAAAAGACGAGGTCTATATAGAGGTAGAAAAGATCCTCGAAGATGGACTTGGTCCTTTTGTTGAAACAATGGAACCTAAAGCAAAAGATCGTTTTGTAAAAAAGGGTCGCGAAGTAACAACGATCATTGCAAATATGGTCCGTCACATGCACGTAAAAACAAAAGACGTTTTTCGTCTTTTGAAAGAATGGTTGCTCACGATACCGGGAGTGAATAAATTTTTCCTCGAACAAGAAGTAAAAATCAAAACAGATCGTATCACCGAGCTAGATCGTGTGCGTCGTGAGGACGCCGCACCAAAGCTTTAACAACTAATACCCATGCTCTTTCTCTCTTTGTTTCAAATTACCATAGAAGACACGTCAGTGCCTGCGAATTCGGCTTTGCAGGTTTTTGATATTTCTACCGTTATCAGCAGTCCTATCACTTGGCTTGTTATTGGTGTTTTAGGGTTAATTTTATTTGTTATTATTGGTTTAAACATCGCTCGATTATTTTTACGTAATAGCAAGGCGGCAGAAAGCGCTTTTAACACCAAGGTACTCATGGTGCGTGTACCAAAAAACTTAAGCGCAGATGATTCAAAACAAGACGCATCTCAATCGCAGATCCAAGAATCGATTGGTGCGATGGAGACCGTTTTTGCCACCATTGGTGCATTAAAGGCACAAAAAGGCTTTAAAGCGTGGCTCTTTGGAAGAGACGATGTGTTCTCATTTGAGATTGTCGCGCATCAAGCAAAAATCTCTTTTTACGTAACAGCGCCAGCCTCTCAAGTAACATTTGTTGAGCAACAAATTCTTGCACAATACCCAAACGCACAGGTTGACGAAGTCCCTGACTACAACCTTTTCTCTCCGCGAGGTGTTATTTTAGGGAGTTATCTTGCCTTTCGTCGTGAAAACTTTTTTCCGATCAAAACGTATCGAAAGCTTGATTCTGATTCGATGAATGGATTAACCAATTCGCTTTCTAAAATTGATGATACCGACGGCGCTGCTATTCAATACATTGTACGGAGTGCGCCAAAGTTTTGGCGTTCTGAGGGTTTGCGCATTGCGCGTGGTTTGCAAAATGGCAAGAAGATGAGTGAATTGCAAAACAAAAGTCTTTTTTCTTCGATCGGTAGCGAGGTAGGCAAATCATTAAAATCAAAAGATGATAAAGAAAAGCCTCGTGATCAGCTCTCTGCACTTGATCAAGAAATGGCCAAAGGTCTAGAAGAAAAGGCCGCAAAAGCTGGTTTAGATGTAAATGTCCGTATTATTGTCTCTGCAAAAACACCAGAGTCAGCTCAGAGGTATTTAAACGATATTCTTGGATCATATGGTCAATTTAATATCTATGAGTACGGAAATGGCTTTAAACATCAAATGCCAAGTCGCCAACAGCGCGTGATTCGTGATTTTATCTATCGTTCATTTGAAGAAAATTTTAGAATGGTGATGAATACCGAAGAGATGGCAACAGTGTTTCATTTGCCACTCGCTTCTACGGAGACGCCAAAAATCAACTGGCTATTATCACGTAAGACCTTACCGCCATCTAACCTACCAACCGAAGGAATCTTGATGGGTCATTCAGAATACCGAGGTCATCGTTATGATATTCGTGTAAAACACGAAGATCGTCGACGTCACATGTATATCATTGGTAAGTCTGGTTCCGGTAAAACCGAAATGATGAAAGCGATGGTGCAGCAAGATATCGTAGAAGGCAGAGGTGTTTGTGTTATCGATCCGCATGGTGATTTTGCAGATGATGCTTTGCAATTTGTACCAAAAGAGCGCGCAGAAGATGTTATTTTCTTTGACCCTGCTGATTTTGAGCGTCCAATGGGGCTTAATATGTTGGAGTTTGATCCAGCAAAACCAGAGCAAAAAACCTTTGTGATCAACGAAATGTTAAAGATCTTTGATAAGCTCTACGATCTTAAATCCACGGGTGGTCCAATGTTTGAGCTTTATATGCGTAATGCAATCCTACTCTTAATGGAGGATCCAGAATCTGGTTCTACCTTGATGGAAATCCCAAAGGTCCTTGCTGATGAAGAATACCGTAATTACAAATTATCTAAGTGTAAGTCGCAGGACGTAAAAGATTTTTGGACAAAAGAAGCGCTTAAAGCGGGTGGAGAAGCATCGTTGGCCAATATGGTGCCATATATCACTTCTAAGCTTACGCCGTTTATCTATAACGATTATATGCGGCCTATTATTGGTCAGCAAAAAAGCGCCTTTAATGTTCGCGAAGTCATGGATGGCAAAAAGATTCTCTTGCTCAAGTTATCAAAAGGTAAGATTGGTGATTTAAATGCCTATCTTATTGGTATGGTACTCGTTGGTAAAATCTTGATGGCAGCTCTTGCACGTGCTGATATGGAGGCAAAAGATCGCAATGATTTTTATCTCTATATCGATGAGTTTCAAAACTTCTTAACTGACTCAATTTCGGCCATCCTTTCTGAGGCTCGTAAATATGGTCTCGATCTCATTATTGCTCATCAATTTATTGGTCAGTTAGAAAATAAAGGAGATAACTCAATTAGAGATGCTATTTTTGGTAATGTGGGTTCGATATTTGTAAATCGTGTCGGTGTAGAAGATGCAGAATTCTTAGCAAAAGAATTTGCACCAACGTTGTCAGAATACGACTTGGTCAATGTTGAGGCCTTTACATTTAATGCCAAGATTCTAATTAATAACCAAGCGTCTAAGCCATTTAATTTTGGACCACTTTTTGCGCCACGACCAAAGACGGATGAGCTTGCGAAGATGATTAAAGAACTGTCACGTTATAAGTTTGGTCGTAAGCGTGCTCTTGTTGAGGCAGAGATTGCCCAGCGTCGCGAATTATCGCTTATTGCTGATGACGAGAACTTTCTCTGATATACTATTGTCAAAGAATAATAACCCATAAAAATATGCCAACACCATTTCAATTGCCCGAAGATGAACAATCAACATCAATAGAAGAAAAACAAGAAGACGTTTTTTCTGATACCGAGGTATCTTCTGATGAACCAAAAGGTATGTCAGCTATCGAAACAAAGCTCGCTCTCGCACAGCGTGTCATTCGTTCAGTGAAAGAACAGATCGATACACTCGAACGATTGCTCGAAAGTCGCGCCGAAGCAGCTGATGTAGAAAAGCTCCTCGCAGAAGCCAAAGAATTTGAAATCTCTTTTGAAGGTAAGTCGATTGATGGAGTTTTTGATGGAGAAAATATGGTGGGAGAAGACGGTAATCCATATCCGGTACCACCAAATTACGCGTCTAAATCAAAGCTTGTAGAAGGGGATTTGATGCGAGTGACAATTTCTGATTCTGGGCGCTTTATTTTTAAACAAAGAGGTCCGATTGAGAGACGTCGTATTATCGGTACCTTGGTAATGGGTGATATGAGTACAGATTATAAGGTTCTCGCAGACGGGCATACACATCGCATTCTTCCGGCGGCCGTATCTTTTCATAAGGCGAAACCGGGCGATGAGGTTGTTATTCTTGTGCCAAAAAACGCTCCATCAAAGTGGGCAGCAGTTGAGCATATCATGAAAAAAGCAGAAACTTCATGGGAGTAAACCTGTTATTCAGGAGGGTGAGGGCTTGCTTGCTCGTTGGGTACCGAGAGGGCATTATGTAGGCCTATGCCGTCACTTAGCCAGATATACCGACCACAGCGTTTTGCGGACGTAACCGGACAACAACATATTACAGAAACGCTCCGAAAAGAGCTTGCTACAGGGCGTTTAGGCCACGTTTTTCTGTTTTCTGGACCGCGTGGTGTTGGTAAGACAACGACAGCCCGTATTTTAGCCAAGGCATTAAATTGCAAAAATCTGACAGAAGGGGAGCCTTGTACGGTTTGTGAGTCCTGCAAAAATACACAAGATAACCGCTCTTTTGATGCGATCGAGTTGGATGCAGCTACCAATAATGGTGTTGATGCTGTTCGTGAAGCCATTATCGAACACGTACGTTTTGCTCCAGCCTCTGGGCACAGAAAAGTCTATATTTTAGACGAGGCTCACATGCTTTCTACGGCAGCTTGGAATGCCTTATTAAAAACGCTCGAAGAACCTCCAGAATACGCGTTTTTTATTCTTGCAACAACAGAATGGCATAAGGTCCCGGCTACCATTCTCTCACGTAGTCAACAATTTGCTTTTCGTCGTATTGATGATGAAAATATGCGAGCGCGTTTACTCGATTTAGCAAAGGCAGAAAACTGGACGATAGATGACGGCGCAATACGTATCTTGCTCAAAAAAGCCGATGGCTGTGTCCGAGATGCGGAAACGCTACTTGGCCAAGTGGGTGGCTTAGGTGATTCGCATATCACCGAGGCAACCGTCGGATTGGTTATACCTGTGGGTCAGCAAGAAAAAGCCGCAGAACTTATGGTCGCATGGGGTAAGCGACACTTCGGTGATAGCTGGAATCTTGTAGAGCGCTTTGCAGATGAAGGCGTGCCATTTACGCCGTTATTTGATGATCTTATCCAATGTGTCGAAGATTTATTAGCAGCGGACGCACTTCCAACAAAAGCAGAGCAATTTAGATCTGGATCAGCCGCAGAAAAGTTACTTATGGAGTGCTTGCAATGCTTTACACCGAGCGAATTGCATAATATCGCTTTATCCTTATTTGAGCGTCGACGTGATGTAAAAATGGGCATGGATCCTGTTTTTGCTGTGCAACTCGTTGGATTGAGTCTCCTCTCACCAACAACAAACACAACTCCGCAAAACACCAAAACACCAGAGGCACCAACAAAAACGGCACCTATTCCTAAAGTCATGAAAGATAAGCCACAAGAGGAGGTAAAGCCTATTAGTACGGAAGAGAAGGTTATAGAAGTAGTAGAGCAGTCTGCAGAGCCTATTGAAACCATTTCAGAACCTATACAACAAGAAGAGAAGAAAAGCGTACAAACAGAAAGCGAAGCACCTGCTGTCTCATTGGCGATGGTGCGTTCACAATGGCTAGAGATTATCCGTGTTGTAGACGAAAAGAATCATTCTTTGCCTTTTATTTTAAAAACAGCCTCACCATATGCGGTCGAAGGGTTAAACGTGATTATTAAGTTTCAATATCCTTTTCATATGGACCGCTTAATCGGTGACGGAAAGAACCGTGGGATTATCCAAGAAGCAGCACGCGCTGTTTTAAAGAATGATCAACTTATGATCGAAGGCATCGTTGCCGCTGATGTCGCAGCCGCTCAAGGCGGTGCGCCAGACATGGTTGGGAATATTTTGCAGGCCTTTGGTGGTTCTGTTGTCGAATCCTAGTATGCAAGAAGCACGAGCTGCTATCCTTCGTGCTCAGTGTTTTTTTGCTTCTCTTGCGTATCCTGCAACAAAATTTGAACTTGTTACGCATGCAGAAACAAGCGATAGAACATTGCTACACGAAGATACAGAACATGCGATAGACGCTCTTGTGGCAGAAGGCGTCATTCTCTATCAAAAAGGTCGTTTTGTTTTTCCTGGTTCAGAAAGCTTGATAGAAGAGCATCGACAACGAGAAGCATTGTTCCCACGTAAAATTCGTCGAGCAAAACGATTTACCAAGCTGCTTTATCATTTAGCTGGGGTAAAAGGCGTTTACGTTTGTAATACGCTTGCTCTCGCGCACACAACCGAAGAAAGTGATATCGATCTTTTTATTGTATGTAAACAACATACCGCTTGGCAGACACGTTTTTTTGCAACGGTGTTTTTGATGGTATTACGTTGGCGTGTTGAGACGGCAAAACATGACCCAGTTTGTTTAACGTTTTTTGTTGATGAGCGTGCTCTCGACCTCTCGTCACTTAGCATAGAGCAGGATGTCTATTTGCAGCATTGGTTTTTGTCATTGCTACCACTACTTGATGACGGGATAGGTGTAGAGCTCTGGAATCAAAACGCTAAACTACGTACGAGATATCCACTTGCACAACCCTGGATGCTTTTAGCTGGGCAGAAAAACAGCATGTCTATATTTCGTCTACCGACATTTCGCTTTATTGAGTCGCTTTCACGCAGGCTTTCAGAGTGGAAGTTTGCCAAAGAAATCCGTTCTCAACTTGGGCAGGGTACGGCAGTTGTTGCGAATGATCACATACTAAAATTTCATGTAGATGATCGTCGCGCAGAATTTCGTGATCGATATCGACAGCTTTGCAAACGCTATGAGGTTTAAAGAATGGGTAATTATTGGCTATTTTCTCGCCTTACCTTGGCAGACGAGATGGTTTTATGATGCGGGTGCTTTGGCGGGGTATCCTTGGGAGCAAGGAAGGTTTTCTGTCTATGCATCCTGGTTTTTGATCGTGCTTTTAACCTTTCTTTCAATAAAGCAAAAACCACTAACATTGAGAGTACCCAAAAAAACTGAATTATTGGTTATTATAGGGATAGTATTACCAGCGCTTTTTTCATTCTCTCAACGTGCGAGTATCGCCTGGTTATGGATATTTGCAATTGCCGCGTTAAGTATTTGGGTATTGAGACGCGAACAGATCGCTATTGAAAAAATGTCATTTTGGTTTGCGATAGCGCTTGTTCCGCATGCACTTATTGGGTTAGCACAATGGATTTTTCAATGGAGCCTACCAAGTAAGTGGCTGGGATTAGCGTTATTAAATCCGCAGTCACAAGGGACGGCGGTTATCTTAAGTGAGGGGATACGTTATTTAAGAATATATGGCGGATTTCCCCACCCAAATATATTTGGTGGGTATCTTGCCGTAAGTTTATTATTTGTTGCGATAGCATGGGGTTCCTACAACAGAAGAATGCAAAAAGTGCTCTTTTATGTTGTGCCACTATTAGTCATTGCGCTTGGGTTTACCGCTTCACGTTCTGCATGGTTGTCTTTATTTGGCGGGTTACTAGCCCATGAAGTGCTTTTACGAAAAGATCGCTTGCGTAAACACTCAACTGATCATTTTCATGCTCATTGGATACTTATTCCATTTATCCTGACACTGGCCATTTTTCCATTGCTTGTGCGACCAATTTCTTCAGGGAGTGGTCAGTTTGCGGAGCAAAAATCTGTTAGCGAACGTGTCCTTGCGCTAAAACAGGCCTGGCCTATGATTAAACAACGGCCATTACTTGGTACGGGACAAGGGGCGCTTTTACCTGCGCTTATCGAGCAAGAGCTAAAGCCAGTTATTCCGCATATTGTGCCAATTGTAATACTCATAGAGACAGGAATTGTTGGTTTTATCACCCTGCTCTACGTATTCGTTCAGTGGTTGTCGATGTTACTTGATAAGATAAAACGCTATCCAACAACACGACCAGCAGTTATGAGTCTGATAGTTGCGCTATGTCCGATTGTGGTATTAGATCACTATCTCTGGAGCTATTGGCCAGGGTTCGCTTTATTGAGTCTTATCGTTGTATTTACCTATGAATATACACCCACTTCATGATGGCGTTGTTTTGACCCCATCCCCAAAAGAAACACAGACAGCCTCCGGTTTTTTGCTTGCTGATACGGAGAAACAAACACCTACCGAACAAGGCACCGTGATCGCGGTTGGTCCGGGTCGTCTTCTCGAAGATGGTAAGAGAGTACCAGTCTCGCTAAAAATTGGTGATGTAGTCCTTTTTAAGAAATACGCTTCACACGAACTAACATTAGATAAACAGGAATATCTCGTTGTTTCTGAGGCAGATATTTTAGCGATTATCAATACATAATATGAGTAAACGTATTACCTTTAACGAAGATGCCCGCCAAGGCTTAAAACGTGGTGTTGATCAGCTTGCAAATGCCGTCAAGGTCACACTTGGTCCAAAAGGTCGTAATGTGATTATCGAAGGATCATTTGGTTCACCAACGATCACAAAAGACGGAGTGACGGTAGCAAAAGAAATCGAGCTCGAAGACAAGCTAGAGAATATGGGCGCAGAGCTTGTAAAAGAAGTTGCTTCGCGCACGAACGATGTGGCAGGTGACGGTACTACAACAGCAACCGTTTTAGCACAAGCTATGATTGCCGAAGGGCTAAAAAATGTTACCGCAGGAACAAGTCCTTTAGCGATTAAACGCGGAATGGAAAAAGCGGCAGAAGCGCTCATTGCTGAGTTGCTCGAGTATGTCTCTCAACCAGTGCAAGGTGAGATGATTGAGGCAGTGGCATCTATTTCTGCAAATGACCCTGAAATCGGCAAGATGATTGCAGAAATGGTTAAAGAAATGGGCCAAGACGGGGTAATTACGGTCGAAGAAGGTCAAAGCTTTGGTCTTACAAAAGACGTGGTAAAAGGGATGCGTATTGATCGAGGCTATGCGTCACCTTATATGGTAACCAATCAAGAGCGGATGGAGGCTGAGTTAAGCGAGCCAGCGATTTTGGTTACGGACAAAAAAATACATAACTTTCAGGAGCTATTACCTTCGCTTGAGCTTATTATGAAGGCAGGGCAAAAAGAACTCATCATTATCGCTGATGATATTGATGCAGACGTTCTATCAACCATTGTCTTAAATAGAATACGTGGCATTTTTCATGCGCTTGTTATCAAGGCTCCTGGATTTGGTGATCGCCGCAAGGATCTTTTGCAGGACATTGCTATTTTGACGGGAGCAACGCTTATCAGCGAAGAGCTCGGAAACACGTTTGAATCTATTGAGCTTGGACATTTTGGCAGCGCAAAGAAAGTCCTTTCAACAAAAGATACGACCGTGATTATTGACGGCAAAGGCGCCAAAGAAGCAATCGAGACACGCGTACAACAACTACGCAAACAAGCAGAAGCAACAGACTCTTCGTTTGATAAAGATGCTTTGCAGGTGCGTATCGCTAAACTTGTTGGAGGTGTCGGTGTTATGAGAGTTGGAGCTGCTACCGAGGTCGAGATGAAAGAGAAAAAACATCGTATCGAAGATGCAATCGCCGCAACAAAAGCGGCCATCGAAGAAGGTATTGTACCAGGAGGTGGAACAGCGCTATTGCGTGCAGCAACCGCGTTAGATTCTTTAACGTTGCAAGAAGATGAGATGGTTGGATTACGTTTGATAAAACGAGCGATTGAAGAACCCTTACGTATGATCGCTCAAAATGCTGGCAAAGACGGTGCAGTGATTGTCGAAGAGGTAAAAAAACTCGAGAGCGCTATGGGATATAATGCCGAGACAGATCAGTACGTTGATATGGTAAAGGAGGGGATTATCGACCCAACCAAGGTTACGCGTTCAGCGCTGCAAAACGCTGTTTCTGCAGCCTCAATGTTTGTGACAACAGAATGCGCTATCGTAGAAAATCCCAAGAAAGAAGACCTCTTAAGAGGTTATTCGGGCAATCCCGTAGGCTACTAGTTGTCAAAAGATCATTTATCAGTAATGCTATAGCTATATGGAACAAAATACCCAAAACACCGAGAACCAACAACATTCTCAAGGTCACACCGAGCCACCAAAGATGGCTACCCCTGTTATGCACTTTGATTCAAAAGATATTGAGGACAATAAGCTTGTTGCGGCATTATCTTATGTCGGCATCCTAGTCTTTGTGCCGCTTTTGCTCAAAAAGGACTCTAAGTATGCCTATGAGCACGCAAAACAAGGTCTCATGGTATTTATTGCTGGACTTGTTGGTTCGTTTGTTTTCTGGATTCCACTTGTTGGCTGGGCATTAGCAATCTTGCTCTTTGTTGTGGATATTATCGCTCTCGTCAAATGTCTCCAAGGTGAGTTTTGGGAAATCCCTTATATCGGTAAGTTACGTGGTAGTTTTAACTTGTAAGTCATAAAAAACAAAAATCCCTCAGTTACTGAGGGATTTTTGTTTGGGAGCATTTCTGCAAGGCTTCATATTGATCAGGATCAAGATGGATCGTAGGTCTTTTTGCGCGAATAGTATTTATGGCTTCGTCTACTGTCATGCCTTGGTATAAGATAAAGTAAGCGGCAACAAGCATCGGAGAGCGGCCATGACCGTTTTTGCAATGAACATAGATTTTCTTATCTTGTTTGATCAAGAAATTGAGTACGTTAGCACCAAGAAATAAATGTTCTTGAGAGACCGGTGTATGGTCAAGTGTCGGAAGCCAGAGAAAGGTCTCTGCTCCTTGAGCGCCATCAAGGTGCTCTTGTTCGAGACTAATATCTGATGTGATACCTTGTTGTGTTAAAGACAGCTCATAATGCGTAAGGCAGCAGGCATTCGTACAAATAAAAATCTGTTCAGTAATCTGTGAGTAATCAATCCCGTGTTTACGAAAAAGGTCCATACTATTTTGTGAGCTCGTTAAAGCGCAAGCGATAGAGCATTGAGCGAACGGTCTTTGCGAGCGGGGTTTTTACTTTAAGAAAACCAAAGTCGAATAAGCCTGTTTCTCCAAGCGTAAGAACAGCACCTTTGCTCACATAAGTAAAAGGCTTCTTTTGTTTGGTGATAATTCTTTGTGCGGCAGCCTTACCCATCGGCATAGCGATCTGTGCTGTTTTTGGAGCGGGCAATGTTCCGAGCATGATACGAATATTGTCACCTGCTCCAGCGATCGTATCATCGAGTAAAAGATCATTCGGACTAATCCAGCCACCACGCTCTTTAGGGAGTTCAGGCTCTACGGTAATAAAGTTTGGCTCCACGCCAGCACACCAAAGAATGGTCGCAGCGTGAATAGTTGTACCTTTGGTAGTGTGAAGCGTATTTTCTTCTAGTGTTTCTACTGGCTCGCCTAAGATGAGTTCAAACCCTTGTTTTCTTAGCTCATCTGTTGCGAGATTGATCGCATGGCTATTAAAGCCTGGTAAAATCGTTGGTGCACCTTGGACGATGTAAAAATGTGTATAAGCAGCAAGTCTTTGCCACTGATCACCAAGTGTTTGCATCACGAATTTCTTTAGTGCAAAAGCACTTTCAACGCCGGTTGGGCCAGCGCCAACCATAACGAAACTTAAAAGCTCTTGTTTTGTGCGGGTGTCTGATGCAGAAAGAGCTTTTTTTATAGCATTTCGTACATGGGTATGAATATGCTCAACATCCTGTAGGTTTTTGAGCGGAAGGGTATTTGCTGTCGCTCCTTGTATGCCGTAGTAGCAAGTCTTTGCTCCCAAAGTAAGAATAGCTTCGTCAAACGAAAGAGTTTGTTTTTGACCAGAAGTAAGCGTAACCGTAACTTGACGGTCTTCGCGCTCGAGTTGTTCTACGGTGCCGCGAACAAAGGTAAATCCAAGTTTTTTTGAAAGAGATTCGTAGTCAGCAGAAATGTCTAAAAGCGTACGCTCATCGGCGAGGGCATCAATAAGCCATGGGGTAAAGACAAAACGCTCACTTTGATCAATGAGCGTAATGGTGATGTTTGATTGTTTGCGTAATTCACGAATGGCTGAGATTCCTGCAAACCCTCCACCGAGTACAAGATAGTGTTTCATTGTTAGAGACCGCGTTCTGCGGCAAAGTCCGAGGCTTTCTTTAAGCTGTCAAAAGTCCCTGCATCTGTCCAAAAGCCACGAACAGGACGTGCGGAGAGTTGCCCTTGTTGTAGGTACACATTATTTACATCGGTGATTTCTAGTTCGCCACGTGCCGATGGTTTGAGGGTTCTTACAATATCAAAGACATGCTTATCATACACGTAGAGCCCTACTTGCGCGAAGTTTGAACGTGGTTGCTGAGGTTTTTCTTCGATAGTCAGTACACGTCCGGTGCTATCAATTTCCATTACACCAAAGCGCTCTGGATCATGAACGGGTTTATAAAATCCCATCGCGCCACCCTGAAAGCTGGAGATAGCCGTATGAAATTGATCTTCAAAAATATTATCTCCAAGAATAACCGTTACATAGTCATTGCCAACAAATTCTTCACAGAGTGCGAGCGCGTGGGCGATGCCAGCTGATTCATCCTGAATACGGTAGGTGATATTACAACCAAACTGCTTACCAGAACCCAAGAGATTCATAAAGTGGCCAGCATAGTCGGGTCCCGTCACAATAATAATGTCACGAATACCAGCGTTTAATAATGTTTGCAAAGGATAAAGCACCATTTGCTTATTATTAATCGGTAAAAGATGTTTATTTGTTACGTTCGTAAGTGGCGCCAAACGTGTACCACGACCACCGGCTAAAATAGCGCCCTTCATTTTTGGGGGTTGTGAGGGAGTTTGCATCAAAGGCTCCGTATTTTGCATCGGAACAGGGCCACGTAAAAAAGATGTTGATGGTTGCTGTTGTTGGCGAGGCTGTTGCGCGAGTTTATAGACAGCGTACTTCATCATGGTATCGCGCAGTGCTACATCAATCGGGCGCATCGAAATACCAAGCTCTTGTAAGCGCGTAGACTGGAGAATGCAATTTGAGCGTCCTTTGACAGCGAGTCCACGGGCAACGAGATCATCAGCATTAATCCACTCAGGTTGAACGGATGCATCAACAAGTTCTTGATAGAGATTGATAAGATCACGGTGTCTAAGTGTCCCAGGGTTCACAACATGAAAAACGCCTTCACCTTTTTTCTGACAAAGCTCAAAAATAACACGCACAAGATCTTCGATAACGGTTGCACTATTTTCTACATCAACGATTTGTTTGTACGTTGCGAGTTTATCAATGAGATTGCGTTGATGGGGTCTGCTATCAATCGGCATGCGCAAACGAGCGATACCAACATTTGGTAAATGCGACAAAACAAGATCTGCTGAGTATTTTGTACGTGAATAGAATGATGTTGGATTTGCAAAGTCATTTTCTCTCCAGCCACGTGGATCAGGGGAGTCGCCATAAAAAATACAGCCTGATGCTAGATGTAAAAGATAAACGCTTCGTTCTTGGCAGGCGCTTGCCAAAACAAGTGGCATAATGACATTGCCTTCGTACGTCTCTACTTGATGTGACTCACACCAGTCGACATTTGGTCTACCGGTACGACCAGCAGCATTCACGACAGCATCAGGCTGATGTTGGTCGAGCACTTCAAGAAAAGAAGCTTTGTCCGTCACGCGTCCGGTAAAAGCGATTGTTTCGCTTGGATATGCATCATGAAATCGCTGTGCGACAAAGCCATTTGCACCAATAACAAGTATCTTCATATAGGGTCTTTTTAACAGAAAAGCCTCGAAATTACGAGGCTTTTGTCAAGAGAGGCTCCCACCAATCTTTGTGATTTAAATACCATTGCACGGTTTCTTTTAGTCCTTCTTCAAATGTCTTATTTGGTTCCCAGTCTAGTTCGCGTTTTGCTTTGCTTGAGTCAATAGCATAGCGACGGTCATGACCCTTACGGTCCTCAACATAGGCGATGAGTGATTCGGGTTTATTGAGATATTGTAATACGAGCTTAACGACCTCGATATTAGGACGCTCAGCATTACCGCCGAGACAGTAGGTTTCTCCAATGACACCTTTTTCTAAAATAGCCTCAATGCCACGACAATGATCTTCGACGTGAATCCAATCACGAACATTTAATCCATCTCCATACACAGGTAGTGGCTCATCATGAATCGCTTGGATAATCATCAACGGAATGAGTTTTTCAGGAAAGTGATAAGGTCCGTAGTTATTTGAGCAATTACTGATCGTAATCGGTAGGTGATGTGTATGGTAATACGAGCGCACTAAGTGATCTGCACCAGCTTTTGACGCGCTATACGGACTACGTGGGTCATAAGGCGTTGTTTCAGAAAAAAGTGTTTTTGTATCAAGTTCGAGCGCACCAAAAACTTCATCGGTTGAAATATGATGAAAGCGTTTGATTTGATCACCGCGTTTTTTCGTTTCTTCTAGCAGGGTAAGTGTGCCAATGAGGTTTGTTTGTACAAATGGCAAGCTCCCGGTAATCGAGCGATCAACATGAGTCTCTGCGGCAAAATGCACAACGATATCGATATCTTCAAATGCCTTATGCACGATTTCTGGATCACAAATATCACCATGAATAAACTCGCAATCGATACCGTCGAGATTTTGAAGGTTGCCTGCATAGGTAAGCGCATCCAAAACACGTATTTTATCCTCAGGATGGTTTTGACTCCAATAACGCACAAAATTTGCGCCAATAAAGCCAGCGCCGCCCGTGACAAGTAGGTGAGACATGGTCTAAACGTTAGCAAACGTGTACTGTCAAAGCAATTCACCAAAGTGATATGGATAGCCAGGATAATAAAATACAATGGATCTCAGTCCAACAAAACGATGGCATAGACCTTACGGTTATTACGGTTACCTGGAATTCGGTAGCGCAATTACAATCACTTGGAGATTCATTGCAAAAAAGCGAAGGCGCTCTAAAAGCCGAATGGTATATCGTCGACAATGCTTCTACAGATGATTCGGTAGCGTTGGTACGGCAGTTATTTCCTTGGGCGCATATCATTACCAATAGCGAGAATGCCGGTTTTGCAAAAGCCAATAATCAAGCATGGGAAAATGCTCAAGGCCGACATCTACTTTTGTTAAATCCAGATACGACCGTTGAAACGGATGCATTAGAAAAAGTCGTGAAGATTCTTGATGGTGATCATACGATTGGTGTATTGGGAGGTATGTTGGTAATGCGAAATGGTCAGCCCGTACCACAGCTTCGACGCTTTCCAACGCTATTGAGTCAGTTGTGTGTCTTGCTTAAAATCGCGGCGATTTTTCCGTTTACGATTTCGCGTTATATGGGCAAAGATCTTGATCTTGCTAAAACTCAAGATTGCGACTCTATTCGTGGTGCCTTTTTTGCGATAAGCGAAACAGCAAAAAAGACATTGGGCATGTTAGATGAGCGATATTTTTTATGGTTTGAAGAAGTAGATTATTGCCGATCTGCTAAAGAGCATGGATTACGGGTTGTTTATGATCCATCAATCAAAGCGTATGATTTTCTCACGAGTCCGAGCTTTGCTCAACGCGATAGTCTCTGGAAGAACAAAGTGTTTTCAGCGTCGATGATTGCGTATTTTGATAAATGGCATCCAGCTTGGCAAGTGTCTTTTATCAAAAATGCGGCGCGTTTATCATTTGTAATAACAAAGATGTTTAGTGCTACAAAAAGATAGCTGTATGAAAAAACTCGTCATTCAAGTAGTGCTTTTTCATGGGAGTCAATATCTCCATGCGCTTTTGCGTTCGCTCGAGCGTCAAACATTCACAGACTTCGAAGTGCTCTTTTACGAAAACTCCGTTGATGAAACCGAGCTCGCACGAGTCCGTGTACATCTCGCAAATTTTACTTGTCATTATCGTCTAGATATTGGCGAAAAAAATCTTGGTTTTAGCGCACATAATATTCTTTACCAAAAAACAGTGTCACCTTATGTCTTTGTACTAAATCAAGACGCGTATCTTGCTGATGATTGTTTAGAAAAGATGGTGCAAGCACTCGACAATGATAAAAATATTGCATCAGCAACACCGCTTGTCATGCGCTGGGACGAAAAGCCAACCGATGATATTGATTCTGCCGGTTTAGAATATCTTTGTTTAGGAATGGTAAGCGATCTTAAGCGTATTACCTCAAATCCTGTATGGGGAGTTTCAGGAGCGGTAGCACTATATCGACGTTCATCCATCGAGCACGTACGTGATGATCGCAATCTTTTTGATCCGCGATTCTTTATGTACAAAGAAGATGTGGAGCTCGCTTTTCGTTTGCATCATGCAGGTTTTACGTCTATTTGCGTGAGCGAGACAAAAGCCTTTCATATCCGCTCCATTCGAGAAGAGCGTGGTTTTTGGGCACGTATTAAAGCTGAAAGAAAGCGTCCAAAACATTTGCGTATAACTGCCTATAAAAAAATCAATGGAGAATCTATCGCATGCATTGGAACGACATTTCGTTCAAAGATAAAATCATGACGATCAAATACGAGTTTGGTCGCACATTGTTATTCGTATTGTCTATCGTATGAGTCTACCAAAAATTGGAATCATCTATCTCACTTACGCTACCGAAAAATGGGAGCGCGATATTGTGAATGCGATGACTTCGCTCGAAAAAATTACTTATCCAAAAGAGCGTATTGAACTTATTTGTGTTGAATCAAAATCCAATCGCGAAGCAGTAAAGTCTTGGTTCGAAAAAGAATGGATGCCAAAATCTGGTGCGAGTTTACCGCACATAACATATCTTGATTATACGAATGAGTCATTAGGTTTTGCTGCAAACAATAATCGTGGAATCGCCAAGGCAAAGGAGTTGGGATGCGACTATGTTTACCTACTCAATGAAGATGCGGATGTTGACCCAGGATTTTTAGAGCCGATTATCACAAAAATGGAGAGTGATAAAAATATTGGTATCGCGCAATCATTGATTTTGCTTGGTGAAGAACGTGATCGTGTAAATACGGTTGGTAATGCCTATCACTTTTTGGGCTTTGGGTATTCTCGTGGATATAAGTGGACGATAGAACAAGCGCAAACGCATTTTGCCAATGAACGTAAGACAAATCCTGATTTAGAAATTGCCTATGCTTCGGGAGCGGGGATGATGGTGCGTGTTTCGGCTTTGCAAGACGAAGAGCTATTTCATGAACCATTTTTCTTATATCACGAAGACACCGACACTTCTTTTATGATGCGACTTCGTGGCTATAAGGTCGTCGTGGTTCCGGAGTCGGTGATTTATCATTGGTATGAGTTCTCAAAATCCATCACCAAGTTTTATTGGATGGAGCGCAATCGCTATGCGGTATTGTTTATGTACCTCAAGCCTTGGACGCTTTTTCTTATCATGCCGTTATTAGTAGCCATGGAAGTAGCATTAGTGTTATTTGCTCTTGCGCGTGGTTGGTGGCCAGAAAAAAAGAAGGTCTACAAAGAGCTTGGATCAGCGTCGTATCAGAACTGGGTTCGTGAGCGTAGACAAGTGATTCAAAAAAGACGAAAAATAAATGATCGTGAATTTACCAAATACTTTGTTGCAGAAATTCTTTTTCAACATGATAGCGCCAAGAGCACTTTTCTTGAGAATATCGGCAACCCACTCATGAAAGGCTATTGGTGGGTGGTAAGAAAACTTATGTCATAAAATACCCCGCGAGCAGCGCTCAAGCGGGGTTTGTTTTTAGTTGATGTCCGTAGATCCTTTACTTCCGATTCCAGAATTATACTCCATAATCGCTGGAAGCTTATTTGCGATGTGCTGGTTGTAAAATCCGATAATCAAGCTTCTTACGCTCGCTTCACCACTAAGTGGCAGATAGAGCGAAATTGGCTCGGGGATGACGAAGAAATCACGCACAAGATGCTCTGTTCGTCGGCATGAGACATCTGTTTTTACATGAGTCGCATTCGTCTCAGCGATATCGTATAGACGGTGTATCTCACTTGCAGAGATAGGTGTTCGAATTTTGACGGAGATCGTATTCTCAATAGCGGTTACTTCGTAGAGAAGTTCGTAGGTAGCTATACCTTCTTCGTCAACAAGGAGAAAGAGTCCAAAGACAAAGAAGTAATTATATTCTAGCGTCTCAATGTACACCCTTCGCACAAGACTTGTTTCGCCTAGTGTGAGATAAGCTGTTTCTTTACTCATTGGCATTCTCCTTATTGAGACGATCGATCTGCAGCATAGGCTAGGATAGTAGACGGCGCTGATCCTTTTTTGATTCACCTAAATCGATGTGGGTGACATAGTCGCCCGCTTCGCGATCAAGCTTGTCAGACACAAGGGCTTCAAGCATAAAGGCAAATCGGTGCACGAGTTTTTGAAATCCGTACGGTCCTAAGAGCGGAATGATAATCGTTTGAAAGCTTGGCTCTGATGACAGCGCTTCAGCAAAAGGGAGAAATTTAAGAGCGTGCTCTTTTTTGGCGTCTCCCGCAGCCTCGCCAAGACGTTCAAAGTCCTCAGGGCTTACCATCCCCTCGATAGCATCCTCTTGTCCAGGAGCTTGATAAGCAATGTGAAGCTCCACTCCATCGTTAGTCCCAAATCTTGAGCTAGTAACTTTAATATACCGTACCCACACGAGAGCGAGCTTAGAATGAACGGTCGTGTCATTTTCAGCATCGATAAATAGATGGGTTTTCTCTAGCTCAAAATCTTCACGGATATAAGGCTCTGCTTTTTTAGATGGCATGACGGGCATCTCCTCCGGTACGAGTCATTTAAACCCTAAGGCTACTAACATAGCCCGTCAATACTGCTAAAAGGTGATAACGAAGCCTTTGTCTTGCGTATTTTCGAAGGTTCTGCTAGTATCTGCGCATTCTCAAATACCCATATGAAGGCAGCCATTCACCCAACATACCACAAAGATTCCGTCATTACGTGCTCTTGTGGAAACACCGTAAAAGTAGGTTCAACACTTCCTGAAATTAGCGTTGAACTTTGTAATCAATGCCATCCTTTCTACACTGGTAAGCAAAATCTTATCGATGCAGCAGGTCGTATTGATAAATTTGCTCGTCTTGCTTCTCTTAAGCAAGAAGACGCTTCAGGCAAGAAGGCAAAAAACGCAAAACGCGCAGCGGTTAAAGCAGAAAAACGCAACGCAAACGCTACAGTTGAAATCGGTGCTTAGCTAGAAAACCCCTGTTTTCAGCATTTTTTGCGACGTTTTGTCGCAATAAGTGTTATGAGACAGGGGTTTTTGCTATCATAAAACTTATAAAATAATATGAATCATTCTCTTAAACAAAAGGCGTTAGAAGCAAAAACAGCTGTTCAAGCAGCAGAGGCAAAGCTAGCGCTCCCTGAAACGCTTGCTAGCCAAAAGCTCATCAAAGAAGCGTCCATGGTTTTTAACCACGCAAGACAGCTCGCCGACGTAGCTGATCGTTATTTGGGATTGGCTCAAGCGCTTGAGGATGCCGAAGAGGCAATAGCCTCAGGGGATGAAGAAATGAAGGCAATGGGCCTCGAAGAGCTCGCTCGGATTCAGCCGGAGCTCGCTATTGCTGAAGAGGCATTTGAGATTGCTCTCGTACCGCCTGATCCACATGATCAAAACGACATTATTATGGAAATCCGTGCCGGTGCCGGTGGCGATGAAGCGGGGCTTTTTGCGGGGGATCTTTTACGAATGTATCTTCGTTTTGCTGAGCGTCGTGGTTGGAAGTCCAATCTATTGTCCGAATCCACCAATGAAACCGGCGGTTACAAAGAAGTTATCTTGGGAATTCAAGGCACGGGAGCCTATGGTTGGTATAAGTTCGAGTCTGGTGTGCATCGCGTTCAGCGTGTGCCGAGCACTGAAAAGCAAGGGCGTATTCATACCTCGACGGCTTCTGTTGCAGTTATGCCTGAGCTCGAAGAAACCGAGGTAGTCATCGAAGCAAAAGATCTACGTATTGATACATTTTGTGCTGGTGGTAAAGGTGGACAATCGGTGAATACAACTAAATCTGCCGTACGTATTACACATCTTCCTTCGGGGTTGTCGGTATCTTGTCAGGATGAGCGTTCACAGCTCCAAAACAAAGAACGTGCTATGACGGTGCTTAGATCTCGTCTTTGGGAGATGGAAGAAGCAAAACGTCACGCCGAACTCGATGCGGATCGTCGTTCTCAAATCGGTACAGGTGATCGTTCAGAAAAGATTCGTACCTACAACTATCCGCAAGATCGTATCACTGATCATCGCATCAAAAAATCATGGCATAACTTACCATTGATTATGGATGGGGATATGGAGCAAATCGTACTAGCGGTAAAATCAGGCAAACAAGGCAACGAAGACGAGGAGTAATCCTCGTTTTTTATTATTATTTTTTTGTTTTTTGTCTAAGACTTGCCAAAAAAGGGGATATTGGGTAGGATTCTGGCACTAATTAACCCTCGTCTACCCCGCTATACGGCACCCTTTTTCCTTTCTCCTCTGGAGTTAGAGGGGCCTGGGATGAACGAATAAAAGGAATTTTCTATGTCAAAACTCCCTTCCATGGAGGACATGCTTCAATCAGGCATGCACTTCGGTCACCAGACCTCAAAATGGCACCCTAAAATGAAGAAATTCATTTTTGGTCAACGCCAAGGTATCCATATCATCAACCTCGAAGAGACAACAAAGGCTCTCGACGAAGCGCTCACTTTTATGAAAAAGACAGCGGCTCGTGGTGGTACTATTTTGTTTGTTGGTACAAAAAAGCAAGCTTCTCAAATCGTTGAGACCGCTGCTATTGCTGCAGGCATGCCTTATATCAATAAGCGCTGGCTCGGTGGTACACTTACAAACTTTGCTTCCATCGCTTCACAGATTCGCAAATTGAAGGATCTTAAGCGTAAGCAAGAAAAAGGTGAGCTCGGTAAATTTACTAAGCTCGAACAGCTTCGCTTTGCAGAACAGATCAAGCTTCTCGAAGACAAGATCGGTGGTATCCAAGAAATGAACCGTGTACCTGATGCTCTCTTCATCTTTGATGTAAAGAAAGACAAAACAGCTCTTCAAGAAGCGGCTCGCCGTGGTGTAAAAGTTGTTGCTGTCTGTGACTCTAACGTCAACCCAACAGATATCGATTACCCAATCCCTGCGAATGATGACGCCGTAAAAGCTATTCAAATGATGGCTGACATTGTTTCTGGTGCTATCCTTGATGGTAAAAAAGAATGGGAATCCAACCGTGCGCGTTTAGGTAATACGCTCGTTGCTTCACCTCAAGCGCGTTCGTTTGCTCAACTCAAGAAAAATTAATACCGAAGGTGGGTAGAGACTGTTCTGCTGACCTCATAACATTCAAAACAATTATGGCTATCGACAACAAGCTCGTCATGGAGCTCCGTAATCGCACTTCTGCTGGTATCGTTGACTGTAAAAACGCTCTCGAAGAAGCAGGTGGTGATATGGACAAAGCGATCGAAGTTCTTAAAAAGAAAGGTGCTATCAAAGCCGCAAAGAAAGCATCAGAACGTGATGCAACCGAAGGCTTGCTGGCAACCTACCTTCATCACAATGGTAAGCTTGCTTCAATCGTTGAGCTTACCTGTGAGACAGACTTTGTCGCACGCGGTGATGATTTTAAGAACTTGGCAAATGATCTTGCGCTTCAGGTAGCTGCTGTAGAGCCTACATATGTAAGCCCAGAGGCTATTCCTGCTGACGTACTCGAAGCAAAGAAAGCAGAATTTGCTGCTGAGATGGCCGATGATAAAAAACCAGAAGATATTAAGGCAAAGATCATTGAAGGCAAACTCACAAAGTGGTACTCAGATGTTTGTTTGACCAAACAATCCTTTATCAAAGATGAGGATATGACAATCGAGCAACTTATCACAGCTCTTTCTGCAAAGAGTGGTGAAAAAATCGAAGTAACGCGTTTTTCACGCATGGTGATGTCCGCTCCGTCGGGTCAGACCT